>JAIPJM010000001.1 GCA_021734255.1 Fidelibacterota bacterium
AAGCTGATAACCCAAGACAACAGGAACTAGAGTGGGCTAAATGAGGGGATTAAAATCAGAAAATGGAATAATCTGTCCTAAATCGTTGATCTAGACAGGGTATACCATCAGTTTTGAAACGTTTTGGACAGCAATGGCCTGGGAGGCTGGCTTGCGTGAACTGAAAGAAGAGACTGGCCTGATTCCTGACAATTTTTATACCCTTGACCACCTCTCATCTTATTACCTGCACCCGTCAGATTCCATCATTCAGGTCCCTGCATTCATGGCAGAGCTTGAAATGAAGCCACCCCGGCTCAGTGGTGAACATGATAAATATCAATGGCTTCCCCTTGATGGTGCAGTGGCGCTTGCCTCCTGGAAACCTTACCGTGATGCACTTCGATCCATACCTGAATTATTGTCAGTTTCGCCTGCCCTCGCCCTGGCAAAAATTGAGTTAAAAAAATGAGTTTTTGCGGTAACTGCTTGATTTTTTTGTCTAAAAGACCCGAAATGTGACCATTTTTCCCACAACATACGGAGACAGCAATACGGGAAACCACAAGATATGGTATTACTTAAAGCATTTTATTAAGTATTCTCTATAAGTGCCTAAAAAACAGTTGTATTTTCTTGACATAATTTTATAAACCCCCTAAATTCTACACGAATGCGGTGCAGGACAGAAATATAACCGCATGAAAAACAGAAGCGATGTTAAGTCGGAAGAGGCTGCGTATGAAGCATTACAGTATACGAGTACTGGTATTGGCTCTAAGCTTGGCAATATTACAGTGTTCAATGTTCGGCGGCAAATCAAGTCCAGAGGAAGAATCCTGGGAGAATGCTGCTGCACAAACTGACTCTGTTAATCGTGCTGAGGCAACAGGCGTGGACGCAAACACCACAGATGAATCAGCCTGGCAGAGTGGAGAACAAGCTGACAACCTGATCTACAATCTCGATAAGCTGAAGACAGACGCCATGGAACAGAGTGGGTCATCAGAATTTGTTGCCAGCGAGATCAATTATGAAGTCAAGCGAATGGCTGCTGAATTAAAGTACGTCAAGAAAAAACTTACGGAGTTACAGACCCAAAGCGAGGTCTGGACAAACCCATTAAGCATATATAGTAAAGAAATACATTTAGAAAATGGCACTAAGATCTTTGGCGATGTTGTCGACCAGGACAAAGAGAATATTCAAGTCAAGACCCTCATCGGTGAGCTGGCTATCTCTCGGGAGCAGGTCGTCCGGATCGTTGACAACATCCCGACTGATCCCGATGCACCAGCAGTAACCGATCCTACCCAGGCCGCAGCAGGTGTTCCCATGAACATGACTGGTGGCAGGCCAGGCACCCAGGATGTCCAGGGCGATACCAGGCAAGCCAAGTATTCTGGCAACGTCGTTCTTTCTGGAAGCATCAAGGAGCGCAAGGACCGGAGTGGTAATACCATTCTCTCTGGCGTCGTTAAAAATATAGGTGGTCGTCGCGCTGATTTCGTGAAGGTGAATTTCCTGTTTCGGATCAACTGGAGTGGAGACACGCGTGAGCTTACAGCATTTGTCAAAGGCTCACACCATGTGTTCTCCAGTGGCGTAAATACTGACACGTCTCTTTTCCCCGGTGCCAGTGGCGAATTTGAACTTTACGTGCCAAAATCATTTGGCTCTTTTATAGGCTATAGTTATTCCATTGATTGGGAAGAACATGACATTTAAACACACACTAACAGCCCTGTTGATGGCAACTGGCATGATGATACTGGTTGCCTGTACACCAAAGGAACCGGCCCAGCCGGAAAGAACCTCTTCGCGGATCGAGCAATTGAAGATGCAGTCCAGAATGAAAGCGTTGGCTGCAGAAGTGGTCAAGCTGAGAGATTCAAGGGATGAGGTGGACGCACTGAAGGCCAGTATCGCCGCCATGGATTCTCAGATCGCTGTCTATCAGAAGCTGCTGGATGAAAAAGAGGACGCACCCCAGGTTCAGGTCGTTGCTCAACCGAAAGACCCTGACTTGATCAACCTTAAAGGTAATATCTATGTCTTGAATCGTGAGATCGATTCACTCAAGGATGGGATGGTGAAGCTGGAAGTAATGAACGACTCGCTGGAGATACAGATTGAGCAGCTGGCAGTTCAAACGCAGACCGAAGTTGAGAGAATGGAGCCGGCAAACGAGCAGACGGTGGCTGAGTATATGGCCGCCCAGGAAACAGCGGTCGCCGAAGCTCCGGCAGAATCTCAACCCGTTCTGAAAGAAGAGCCGGCCATGAAGCCCAAGTCAAAAGCACAGGGCTTTACCTACAAAGCTGATTACCGCATGGCATACAATGATGCGCTGAACCGATATTTCAATAAAGAATACCTTGAAGCCATTGAAGAGTTCAGACTGCTGATCGACCGCGAACCCGATGGTGCTTATGCAGATAACGCCCAATACTGGATCGGTGAATGCTACTATTCGCTGGAAAATTATCCAACAGCCATTATTGAATTCACCAAGGTCTTTTCGTTTCCAGAAAACAATAAAAGTGATCACGCTCTGTTCAAGATCGCTCTGAGCTACCATCAGTTGGGACGCTATAAGCAAGCCATCGATAGCATGAACCGCTTTGTTTATGATTATCCCTACAGTGAGTTGTTACCACAGGCGAAGGATTTTCTGGCCGACAACCAGTAAGCATTAAAATGAGCCCCTTCCGAACCATACTCACCATTTTTCTGCTCTTAAGTAGCCTCACTCTGCTTGCTCAGGACGCTAGCAATCTTTTTTATGACATTGGGCTCGTCATCGAGGACACGACAGGTCTTGATCTGAACACACCCCAGGAGTCCACTCAACCAGGTGAACTTTCTATGGAGCAGCTGGCCCTCGAAGAAGAATTAAATCGCTATGTGCAGAAGCTGGCTGAGACCGAGATCCGGCTCCGCTATCAGACCATGGTCATTGACAGTCTGCAATCGGAGATCTCATTGATCAAAGCTGCCGGTGAAACCGATAAGGCTTTGCTCACCACGAAGATCACCGACCTGGTAAATCAGCAGGAGCAGGCCAACGCATCTCCTGCCTATAGTATCACCCCGAATGCTGTCTCTGATAGCGCCTTTGCTGAACTGGAGACACCCTGGAACGCAGCTGTTGTAAAGAAAGTGCCGACGAGTCCGGCACCTGTCGGTTCCCCTCTAACCACCAAAGAGGAACAGGCTGCCTATCGCCTGGGTCTCACTAAGTTTCATCAGGAATACTACTATCAGGCAATAAAAGAATTCAACACAATTGTCCACAGAGGAACCGACCTGAACATGAAAGCGAACGCCCAGTACTGGGTCGGTCGATGCTATTATGAAAAAGGTCAATACGACGAAGCGATCAGTACGCTGGAACAGGTGCAGCGCTATACCTCCTCTGACAAACTGGATGACGCACTTGTTCTTATCGGTCTGGCCTTCAAGAATAAGAATCGTCTCCCGGAAGCGAAGCTGGCATTTCAGGAACTGGTAACAAAACATCCTGGAAGTGAATATCTGACGCTGGCAAAACGCTTTGTGCAGGAATGAATTGAGATGAAAGGCTGATCCTGGAGATCATCATATGAAGACACTAAGATTTCTCATTATAACGACGATTGTTTTTGCAGGCATTACTCTGCAGGCACAAACCCCGCTGAATTTCTCCAGACCGGGTCCTATGATGCATATACCATCATCCAGTCTTTACAGTGAACCTTATTTGCTACGTCTGGGTGTTGCTTCTCAGTCAACCCTGGGATTACTGGAAACTGAGTCCTGGAATAAGGGCGCTTTCCTCGAAACCGATATCACGCGAGATTTCCGTCTGGGGGTCTCAGCAATCCAGTCTGGAAGCAATAACAACGAAGCGGAAATTGCATTTCACATTCAGAACCGGCTTCTTACTTACGGTGAGACTGCCGTTGGTATCGGTGTGAACGATATTGGCTTTACGACTGGTTCTTCAGATTCGACAGATATTGAAGAGCGCGTGCGTAACCTGTCATACTATGTCTTACTTGCCAGAGAGAACAACTTCTCCGATTACAGTTTAAAAACATATCTGGGTGTAGGATCCGGACGATATGGTTCCAACTTTGGCAAGTTTGACCTTGACACAACCTCTAGCCCTGGCGACACATTAAAGATCGCCAAAGAAAACAGTATTGGTTTCTTTCTTGGCTTACTTCTGAACACCAGTATTCTGGCTGATCGGGGTGGGCTGGACTTCATCATGGAGTTTGATGGAACTGGCTTGAACACGGGTATCAAGATACCACTGACTCAGGAATACAAAATAACCCTTGGCCTTTCAAATGTTCAAAACCTCCCGTATATCGGCGAGGATCGTGAAAACCCGCCAGGTGTTGGTTTTGGGATAGACTATTATCTACCACGCGTGAAATCAACCGCCAGTAAGCAACGGGGGGGGATCAAGATCGCTGGAGTGGTCACTGAAGACGGGGTTCCAACTCAAACCGTTATCGATTCCAGCTGGCACAAAGCTCAAGAATCACAATTATTACTACTCAGGGACTCCTTACGGATGACCGCTACTGAGATCGAACACCTGAATCGCATGGTAGACCAACTGGAACAGCGCAACCAGGTTCTGGAAGACTCCGTTGCTTCTCTCCAGCTCGCCCGTCATGTATCGGATGCACAGATCAACCAGGCCTTGAAACACCTTTCCCGCTCCCTGCGCTTATTTTATAACGAGGAGTATGAAGATGCGCTCATTGAGATCAATGAAGCGCTGGAGTTTAACCCAAACCTGGCCCTGGCCTATGCACGCAGAGGCTCCATCTATTACAAATTGAACCAGATCGATCGGGCCACTATCAACTGGAATATTGCCCTCCAGATCGATCCTGGCTATGACGAAGTCAGGAATATTCTGAGAGCATTGAACGAAAACCGACTGCGCTCGGCAGTATCTATAAAGGAATAACAACAAGAGGAATCATCTATGGATTTTGCAACCATTATAGGATTATTGTTCGGGTCAGGTCTCATTGGATACGCAGTCTTCGGGGTGTCTCAGGCACTACCTAATGGCGTTATGACCTTTGTCGATGTCCAGTCGCTCATGATCGTGCTTGGGGGTACAATCGCGGCTACCGCCATGGCGTTTCCGGTTAAAGAAGTACTCTCACTTTATACGAACCTGGGAGCCGTATTCAAAGGTGAGAAGCATAATGATGCTGACACGCTTCGGGAACTGGTAGACCTTGCTGCGGTTGCCCGAAAAGGAACGTCTGAACTGGAAAAGTCAGTTGAGGGAATAAAGAATTTCTTCCTGAAAGACGGTGTACAAATGATCGTGGATGGCCTTCCAGAAGAGGACATTCGTAGTATCATGGAAACAAGGGTTGTCAATCGTGAGCTCCGCGAGGATGCAGAAGCCAATGTGTTCAAGACCATGGGAACCCTTTCCCCTGCCTTTGGTATGGTTGGAACCCTGGTGGGACTGGTTGCCATGTTGTTCGCCATGGGAGCAACGACTGAAGGTGGTGGGGACATCGACCCTGCTGCCAAGCTTGGCCAGGCTATGGGTGTTGCATTGATCACAACCTTCTATGGAGCACTGTTTGCCAACCTGTTCTTCATTCCGGTCGCAGCCAAGCTCCGCTCACGAATTGAAAAACGAAATATTACGCAGAATATGATCATCGATGGCGTCATCATGCTGAAAGTAAAAAAGCACCCCATTCTGGTGAGAGAATTTCTTAACTCGTATCTGGCGCCACGTGACAGGGTCTACGAGGACTAAATAATATGGCTCTCAAACCTCTCAAACAAGCACAGGCAGACGAAAGCGGCGGTTGGCTCACAACCTTCGCGGACATGATGACACTTCTCATGACCTTTTTCGTTCTCCTGTTTGCTATGTCTACACTGGATCCGGTGAAACTGGAGCAGTTTGGCCAATCGTTTGGAGAGCAACAGGGCTCACAGAAAAAGACCAAGAAGGTATCCCTGAGCCAGATCAATATGGAAGTCAAGAAGCTGGTAAAAAGTCAGGATCTGCAGCAGCAGGTCAAGGTTCGCATGGATGCCCGTGGTGTAACCCTGGAAATCGCCAGTGACCTGGCCTTTCAGGTCGGTCGAGCAGACCTTTCCTACGCCATTGAAGACTTCCTTATTAAGCTGGTGAGCACCATGGAGAAGGCAACTTATGCCATTGCTGTTGAGGGGCACACGGACAATGTACCTATACGATCAGCAGCCTTTCCCTCCAACTGGGAGCTGTCCGCAGCCCGGGCCAGCGCCGTGATAAGATTTTTAACATCTCAGGGCATCGAGGCTGATAAGTTTCGAGCCATTGGGTTTGGGGATACAGCCCCCAAGGTACCAAACGATAGTGCAGAGAACCGCGCAAAAAACAGGCGCGTTGACATTACATTTCTAACGATCGGTTAACAGGTTATCGCTAGGAACTAGGAGAAGCTTATGAAGTATCCAAAATCAAAACAACTCATCATGGGAAGTGCCTTTATCCTGCTGATACTTATTACGCAGGTGTTCGCTGCTCCCGGCACGAATAGAGAACTGCTTTCTCAGAAGATACTGCTTGAGAATACGATCAATCAGCGTGTCAGTGATGCCGTTTATCGGATTTTGCGCCATGAAAATTTTATTGTGAATGTCAATGTCATAATGGAGGCAACAGCAGCCCAGAAATACACGACCGTATACGAAACGCCTGGCGCGCAAGCCATGGACAGTGGTGACTACTCCACTGCAGATGGTGCAACCAAATTGGCAGCTAAGGCCCCGGGTCAACAGAACATAACACCTACCGGCAGGCCCTCGGTTAGAGACAAGAAGACCAAGACTGTTCTGAAGAAACGCCCCATCGAGACAGGTATGTCCTCTGACATACCTGGATTCCCTGGCATTCAATCACCCGGTTTTGAATTATATGAAGAAGAAGTTCTGGCTGATGACGAGAGCACAGACGGTGTGGTTTACGCAGCCGCCGAAGATCTGGACAACATGGCCCCCACAGAGGGTGGTGTCGTGGATACCAGTGTAGCCGCCGAAGCAGTCCTCTCCCTCGATGAAAAACAGGTAATTACAGAGGAAAGTGAAACGTCTGAAACAGGCGGTGACCAGGCCCTGATCAATTATGCACGGCCTGAATCTCCAAGTCTTTCGCGACATACCGTTGCAGCTACAACCGGTCCTTCGCTCCGCGTAAAAAAGATGGAACTGACAGTGATTCTGGAAGATCCGGTTTCACCAAAGATCATCGAAAATATCCGTACGGTTACCATGGTAGCCTCTCATTTCAACCGGGACCGCGGTGACAAACTGCAGGTCATGACTGCCGATTTTCAGGGTGCTAAGAATGATAAACCTGATACAGAGCAGATTCTCCTCAAGTCTATTGCCGAGAAGATGACAGCCATTGAAGCCAGGCAAAAAGAAGAAACTGAGAACAAGCGGATCAAAGAACTGGAAGCCGAGCAGGAAAGAATGCGTCTGGAGCAGGCCAACAAAGAAGCCCGCGAGACTGAACTGCAGAAAATCAGAAAGCAGGAAGCTGAACAACAAAGAGCTCACGAACAAGAATTGGCTCAGATCCGTCAGGAAGAGCAAGACCGAATCCGTCAACGTGAAGAAGAGCTTACCACGCTTCGTCGAGAGGAACAACAACGACTTGATGAAGAGCGTCGCCAGATGTTTGAAGCCCAACAGGAAGCAGCCAAGGACAGGCTGCGTCAGGACTCGCTCCGCCTGGCCCTGCTCACAGAACAGCTGGACGACCTGAAACAACAATTATCTGCTGTAGACCTTGAAGAGGAGCAGCGTCTCAAATTAGAGCTTGAGCAGAAGCGAAGAGAGGCCGAAAAAATGGCCATCCGTGAACGCGAGGACAAATTGAAACAACAGATGGCAGAACTGGAGGATCAACGCTTACAGGCTGCCGTTATTCCAGATGATGATGATGACATGTTTCCTCTGGCACTTATTGGAGCGGGAGTGCTCATCGCCCTGGCGATTCTGCTGGCCGCCATGATGGGTGGCCGTCGTAAAGCGGCCTATGCTGGAGCGGCTCCAGCCCCTGTCGGTGATGATAATGTTTCCGAAGCAGCGCCACAAAAACCAGTGGCCGAGGAAGAGGAGGATCCTGAACCTGATGTTGATCCAGAACTCATGACTGAAGTTGATGGTATCAAGAAGTCTGTAGTTTCCCTGGCTGTTAGTAAGCCGGGAAATGCTTCAAACATTGTTAAGGAGTGGCTGAAAGATACAGGTGCTCCGGAAGAAGCTGAAACTGAAGAAGCTGAAGCTGAAGCAAATGGTAAAAACAAAAAGAAGGGGAAGAAATAATGGCTGATCAACAAAAGTTGGCAGGTATTGACAAAGCGGCCATCCTCTTTGATATTTTGGGTGCCCGTCTGGCCGGGCAGTTATTCCCTGGCCTGAATGATGAAGAGATCATCGCCGTACGTCAACGCGTACCACACATAAAGAATACACCTTTTGAGCAAAAGAAGACCGTGCTTGAAGAGTTCTATTTTTCTTTCATGTCCAAGAAATTTGCATCCGAATCAAAGGAAGCCACATCCAAACCTTTTGCCTTCACTGATGGGATGTCAGAGGTACAGCTTGCCTATCTGATCCGATCCGAACCTACCAAGACCATGTCCATCCTACTGGCCCAGTTACCGCTACCAATGCAGAGTGCTTTGCTACAACGCCTGCCCGGTGACGTTCGGACCCAAGTGATCATTGCCCTTGGTAAGATCAAGGACGTTCCACTCCAAGCTGTTTTGGAGGTTGCTTCCGAGTTGAAGGAAAAAGCCAAACAGATACCACCCCAGGCTGAATACCAGGAAGGTGGTGGTAAAGCCATGGCTGGACTCCTCTCTACCATGGATGCCAAGGAGCAGAAACAGTTTTTAGACTATCTGGCGCAGGAAGACCCTGACCTGGCCAAGGAAGTCAAGAAGCATCACTTTACCTTTGACAACATCGGCTTGCTCTCTGATGCATTGCTGCGTGATGTCTTTAATAACCTGGATCTTGATGATGTCGCACTGGCATTGAAAGGCCAGGATCAGGAACTTACGGACCGTGTCCTGGAGAACTTGCCTCAGAAGAAGCAGGCAATGTATGAACCAAGAGAAGGTCCCGTTTCTCGTAAGCAGGTGGAGGCAGCACAAAAGAAGGTAGTTGAGTATATTCTACAGATGGACGCTGACCCAAGTAATGAATTTAGTATCGAGGAGTTTGCAGAAGCTGACTTTATCGAGTAGTTATTGACAAAGATATCTCCGCTGTCCTGCACTAGCGAGATGGGAGGGGAGGCGTCCGCCCGGACTGTCCTCCCCTCCGCTGTTTTTGGACCTGCACAAAGTCAGGATCCAAAATATCTATCACCGGCATCCCCAAGTCCAGGAACGATGTAGCCTTGATCGTTTAATTCTTCATCGATAGAGGCTGTGAAAATGCTAACATCCGGGTGTTTTGCAAAGACTTCTTTTATGCCTTCCGGCGCAGAGATGAGCGTTAATAAACTGATGTTTCTGGCATGGTGACTTTTTATCAGGTCAATGGCAGCACACGAACTGCCCCCTGTGGCCAGCATGGGATCCAGGATATAACAGTCATGCTCCATACTGGTAAAATCCGGCAAATTCTTGTAGTAGTGTTTGGGGGTCAAGGTTGCCTCGTCCCTGAACAGACCGACAAAACCTACGTGGGCGTCTGGCATCAACCCCAACCCCACGTCTACCATGGCCAAGCCTGCCCGCAGCACCGGGATGAACCAGATTTCCTCGGCCAGAACATTCTCATGGGTCGTTTTCAGCGGCGTTTCAACCGAATGTTCAATCGTCCTCAGCGATTCGGTGGCTGAAATGATGACCATGAGGCTTAGTCTGTGAGCCGCCGTTCTGAATGCATGGTGGTCTGAATTTTTATTACGAAGAATGGCTAAATTGTGAGAAACGAGAGGATGAGATTTCAACTCTGTAACTTGAGACAAGTGCCACTCCGAATTTAAAAGGTTGAACCACTTTTCTAAAAGTAATCCGTATCTTTAAATAATGCTACGCATAATTAATGGACTAAAGTCTACATCCCCGCAGGACCTTCTCATGTCATTTTGAGTTGAGCGCTGAGCGAAACGAAGACTCTTGACCCCTATCTAGAAATCAGGATCAAGATCCTTTACGACATCTTGATATCTCTGTCGCAACTCTGTTCAGGATGACAGCTGTGAATTAGGGATTAAACCGGCGTTGCGACTTATGTTCGTACTTCAGGTCCTGCAGAGATGGCGATTTGGGTCTGATAGTGATATTCACACCGCCCCATCTCCCGGTGGGCGTCCAATTTAGGCTCATGGTCCAACAGTGCAGATCGCGGGAAACACCAACAGTCCCACTTACCATTTCACGATTAATGAGATCAAAATTTGGGCTATAGGTGAGGTTCCAATTCTCGGACAGGTTAAATTTTAGGCTAGCACGCATGTTGAAGGTCTGTTTGGCTTCGGTCATCGGATTGTCATTGCTGTAGGAGTAGCGGAACCTGAATCCAGCTGTCCAGACAGGGTTCGCTTTTGCAGTAGGCCGGGGGAGGTTATTGATCTCCTCTCTGGCAGCTTGTAAGGTGTCAGCCTCTCCCCCTTCCAGGTCCTGGGCATACCCGCTCCTACGCAGACCACCGGGAGGAGCTCCTCTCAGATTGAAGGCAAAACTGAAATCAGCGTTTGTCATTCGGGGGGTTCTGAGCTGGTTGATCTTTCTTGTGCCTGTTGAGTCCCTTTTATAGATCTCGAATGTAGCAGAGGGACTCAGGCTGAAGTGGCGACCGAAATTGATCTTGAATGTGTTTCGGATGTCAGAGGCTCTGATGGAGTCCGCTTTGAAATTATAGGAACCGTTCAGATTCCAGGTAAAGAACTGACCTTTAACCGCCTCCTCCCCGTTAATAAGCTTATAATCGAACACATTGTTCAGGGAGTAGCTGAGGCTTGCCCTTTCGCTGCTTGGCGTGGATCCAATATCACTACCAGCAAAGCGGTCAAACACGATTTCCTCTCCTGTAGAATCAGCGTATCGCTTGGTGTACCCCCAAACGTCATCAGAGAAGTTCGGCGCATAACTGAGAGAAACTGACGGTGTCAAGGTATGGCGTATGGCTTGAAGGGCTCCCATGCGAACCGGAAAGATCCCATAGATCTTTGTATTCAGACTAGCTGATGTACCGAATGTACCCCGCCGAATAAAACCATCCCGTTCAGTGGTCTGGATCGCCCCTGTGCTACTGTCAGTCAATACCAAACCACTGGGATCAAAGAGGGCTTCATTGTAGCTGAATGCCCAGGCATCCTGATAACTGACAGAGCCGACCAGCTTGAAGACATCCAATACCTGCGTGTTACCTGATAGACTGAGGTTGTGACGCCAGGTCCGTGTGTCATCGATCGTATCTTCCCAGATCAAACTGTCTGCGCTGCTTGTATCGCTGTTCACAAATGAATTATAGGTCCACTTCCTGGCCGTATTCAGATTGTTGTTATATCCCCAGCGTATGGTGTTATACCAATGTGTCTGATTCCCTTTGGCTTGGAATAAGGCTGAGGACTGCTTGTTAAATGAAAGAGACGGTGCTGACAGTGTGGGTCCGGACAATTTAAGTCCTGCTGACTCAGGAACGGCCTCTCGTTTTCGGGTAACCTGTAAGTTTTCATCATAATTACCACCGATGGTCAGCTTGCTATTGATGGCATCGAAGGATTTGTTGATTACAACTCCCGATCTCAACTTTGTATCTAATCTTTCTGCCTGACTGTGGCTATAGGTACGATCGAAATTAGCATTCCCAGATAGTTTTCCGTTAGCGCTAATATTTAAACTTGGATTGATGGTCTGGTTATGTCTAAAGTTTAACTTCCATTTCCAGCTTGCCGGTTCACCCAAGCCAGGTCTATCGGAAGCTATTGAAACATCGAACCCCCCATTGATTGAGTATCGTTTCTTGTATCTTAAAACACTATTGATCTTGAATTCTTCATATTGATCCCAGAAATCTCCAGTGACTTTAAAGTCTGAGAAATCATTGATCGCCCAGTAATAACCAAAACCTTTTAATGCTCTCCCTCCATTGTTTGGACGGTAGTCGTATGAAGGAAGAATGAATCCGGAAGAGCGACCCTTTTGCTGAGGAAAGACCGCATAGGGCAGGGCTAATAGTGGTATATCAGCGATGTAGAACACGATGGGTTTTGCGATAATAAGCTTATCGGTCAGCAACTTCATTTGTTTGCTGTGGAAATAGAAATGCGGATCATCTTCCAGGTCGCAGGTTGTATAGTAACCATCCTCCATAAGGAAGACATCTTCATTGACCCGGGTAACTGTTTCACCAAAATAGTTGCCATCTTCCAGCTTGGTCCGACCGGCTTCAACTTTGCCTCGTTGGGTGATCAGGTCATAGACCATAGCCTGACCATTGAAATCTTCCTGGCCTTTTTGTCTCAAGACAGGCGTATCAGTTGCTCCTACTGTATCGACGAGACTTTTCGCCCGGAGGAGATTTTTTCTCCAGTAAACACCAACCTGTCCTGAGCTCATGGTCATATCGCCATAAGTGATAATTGCATCTTTTTCCAGACGGGTGGTCTCAGTTGCCATACTGTAGTGGATATTGTTTGCCTGATAATCAATGGGGAATTCAACTTCATCACTCTCCTGCGCGGGTGTAAACTTCCCCTGCGCACCACCGGTTACTTCAATCTCCGAGATCGTGGAGTCAGATAAGAGGATCACCAGTGTATCCCCGCTCACATTATTTGACCCTTTAAACTTCCCTTCTTCAATAATGTTAAAGTAAGATGTGGCCATTTCGACAAGTGTAACTTTACGGGGTTGCCCATCATTAAACTCTACAGCCATAACTTTCCCGTCTAACCAATCCGTGTAGCTCGTATCGTTTAAAGCTTTTTTCTGAGTAAAATGAGGTTTTTCCGGAACCAGGACTGAGGTCAAATCACCATCCTTCATATGTAGGTTAAACACCTCTCCTGTTAAAACAAAGTCAGCATCCCTTAAAACTGGATTCTCTTTCATGACGGCGACTTCATCTTCCTGCATATACACCGCCTGCCCACAGGTTCCTTCCGTATCTCCATTCCTGAGTGTTACATTTTTCCAGGCATAGAAGAATCCCTCTTCCAGGCTAAGACTGTCGGAATCAATATTGAGGGTCGTGTCCGTCTCCGTCCATTTTTTGAATCTGGCATTTCCATAACTCAGAAGTGAGTCCTTGCCGGAATAATAGAGCAGTCGATCACCCTGAACGGAAAGGCTATCCCCTTCATTGAGAAGTTTTGCTGTCCCCCTGGCGTCACCCAGTTGATTCTCCTCGTAATAATAGATAGAATCCGCCGACAGGGTAGAGCTGCTATCGATCAATGATGGCTTGAGAGATGCAACCACCCGCTTCTCTTCCATGTAATAGGCCAGCTTACCTGCGTTCACGATATAGGGGTCATCTACAAACCTGGCGTTGCCGATCAGCTCCACATATTCCCTGTTCCCGTAGTAGCGAGCCTGATTCCCACTGAGTACCGCATTGTCAGTCACGATCCTTACCTGACCATCCAGTCGGGCTTCATCTCTTTCTACCTGAAACTCAGCGACTTGGCAGGTTAGTACTGCATCCCTCCGTCTCAGTTTCACATCACCACTTACCCGGCGGTAGGTCAAGCCGTTCCGCGTGAAAGAACTGATCTCATCTGCCCGTATCAGTTCCAGCTTGTCCCGGCTCGCAGCAAAAAGCGTCTGAAGAAGTAACGTCGTTAAGATCAGGATCGTGAGAAGGCGATATGTGGTTCCACTTGAGGGCATGTTGATTCTATGGCCTAATGGTCATTCGGTTCCTTGAATCGAGAGCCCCAGAGTTTTACGAGTCGCTCGTAGACTCGCTTCTCTAAACCCTCGACACTGGGGTGGTAAAATCTGCTGCCTTTTAGCGCTTCAGGCATATAATCCTGTTTGATGAAATGATTGGGGTGGTTATGTGGATACTTATATCCTTTCCCATGACCCGCTTCCTTCATCAGAGATGTGGGTGCATTTCTAATGTGCAGGGGAACGGTGGCCGCGCCTTTCTCCTGAACACTTTCCTGGGCTTTTCTCAGGGCCATATAACTGGCGTTGCTTTTCGATGTTGAGGCCAGGTAGGTTGTGACCTGGGAGAGAACGATAGCACCCTCAGGTAAACCAATGGCATGCACAGCTTGAAAGCCGGAGGTGGCAAGGGTGAGTGCCTGAGGATCAGAGTTACCAATATCCTCTGAGGCGAGCACGATAAGACGGCGCGCGATGAACAGGGGGTCCTCTCCCCCTTCCAGCATGACGGACAACCAGTAGAGGGCTGCATCCGGGTCGGAGCCACGAACACTTTTTATAAAAGCAGAGATCGTATCATAATGATAGTCCCCCGTCTTATCATAAAGCTGGTGCTTGTTTTGGAGTGCCTCTTTCACGTGACCTTCGTTGATCCGGATGGTCTCGTCATCCTTTCGATCCGGTGTTGCCACAGAGATACTGATCTCCAGCGCGTTCAACAGCCTGCGGGCATCGCCTGAGACTGATTCCAATAAAAAATCTTTGGCTTCATCTTCCAGGGATATCTGCTGGGTGCTGAGAAAGAGATCGTCCACCAAGGCCCTGGTCATGATCTTCTCCAGATCATCACGCGTGTGGGGCTTCAGTTTCAACACCTGACAGCGACTGAGTAAGGGTGAGATAACCTCAAAACTTGGATTTTCTGTTGTGGCACCAATAAGCGTAATAATGCCGTTTTCCACCGCCTGGAGCAATGCATCTTGCTGGGACTTGTTGAAGCGGTGGATCTCATCAATGAACATGAGGCTGGCTTTCCCCATCTCCCGGGAAGCTTTCGCCTTGGCGAGAGCTTCCCGCACATCTTTCACGCCGGCAGATACTGCAGATAACTCGAAATATTGACTCTCACTCTGCTTGGCGATGATCTTTGCCAGTGTGGTTTTTCCGCAGCCCGGAGGACCCCAAAGGATAATTGAGAAGAGGCGCTCCGATTTTAGGGATTTGGCCAGCAGTCGGTCCCCGGCCACCAGATGATGCTGCCCGAGAAACGCATCCAGCGTCTGAGGGCGCATCCGCTCGGCCAGAGGCGGTAGTGTGCGTGGATTGTCAGAATTGTTAAAAAGATTCATGGCTTAGAAATTAAGCCTGTGGAGTATGATGTAGAAGGTAGAAAGTGCCAGCTTATCAATAGATCAACATGTTTCAATGCATGGACGGTATAGAGTAGAAGAACAGTGGAAAGGTTGACCCGCACCAATTAAGGTTTTTGCTTAATGTTTTTTCCTGGTATGGTCGTGACGTCTATATTTAGCGCATCTGATCTCAAATCGGGGGTATTAAGAAAGGGGCAATCACTTGCTGAAATCTTTTACAAACCTCACACAGGGACCACTACTTGTCTGGTGCCTGAAGGCGTCTGCCTTAGCCGCCCTCATCGGTATAATCTTTCTGTTTGTTTTTTATGGAATTTATCTCGGTAGTGGCAATCTCAACATCTTCGGCCCTTTAAACGACATAGCCGTGGTCATCCAATATTTACTTATGCTCCCTCTGCTGTTTGCCTTCCATGAGAGATTAAAACACAAGCACTCTACCATGAGTTTGCTCTCACTTATTGTGGGTCTCATCGGAATGCTTGGTGTGATTATCCTTCAAGCCATGCTCATTCTGGGTCTTCTTCCCTTTGCGCAACAGGTCGGGATCGTGTCCATCTTTTTTTTCATTACTCTGGCCTGGTTCCTCATCAATCGCAGCCTGGACAGTGAGGGTGGGTTCCTTCCGAGTAGTTTGGTTCTAACTGTTTTTGCAGGTCTCGTCTTTGGATACCCTCTCTGGGCCTGGAATCTTGCAAGCACCCTGAGGGATGATATGTCCTAGTCTGAAATTCTGCTTAATATACTGGCTGGTTCAAATGTTCATTTCATACAAACATGCAATGACTCTCCGGTTTATATTCACTCAGTCAGATTAATTCGGGGGAAAACACATGAGGTTCTTATGCCCCTAGATCAAGAAAAACCTATCGCCCACCCTATCCCAGAAGAGGCTTTTGACTGGTATGATGAATATGCCCATGGTTTTATAGACCGTCGCACGTTCATGGCGCGCCTGTCAGCAATCACAACGGCCACCCTGACAATGGGAGTGCTCCTGTCCACCCTTATGCCAGATTACGCCCTTGCTGAACAGGTCAACTTTAATGATCCTGACATCAAAGCCACCTATCTTACCCTCCCTTCGCCTGCAGGGCATGGTGAAGTGCGCGGTTATTTTGTCGAGCCACATAAATTGCCCGGCAAAGCGCCTGTTGTTTTGGTCGTCCATGAGAATCGTGGATTGAATCCTTACATCAAGGATGTTGCTCGCCGACTCGCCAAAGCTGGGTTTGTTGCTTTCGCTCCCGATGCACTCCACCCCCTGGGTGGCTATCCCGGGAATGACGATGAGGGACGAGCCATGCAGCGATCCCTGGATAGAACCAAGATCGAAATGGATTTCATTGCAGCTGCAAAATTTCTGAAATCACATGAACTGAGTTCGGGTAAGCTGGGAGCTGTCGGTTTTTGTTTCGGCGGATATATCGTCAACATGCTTGCTGCCGTCATTCCCGATGCGCTCGATGCCGGCGTTCCCTTCTATGGAACACCTGCCGCAAAGGAGCTTCGCAAAAACATCAAAGCCCCTCTCCTGGTGCAACTCGCCGAATTGGACAAGCGTGTGAATGCTACCTGGCCCGAATATGAGTCCGACCTGAAAGCCAATGGTGTGAGCTACACCATGCATATGTACCCGAGCTGCAAACATGGATTTCACAATGATTCTACCGGTCGCTACGATGAAAAAAATGCAGAGCTGGCCTGGAACCGCACCATCGATTTTTTCACAAAGCACCTGGTATAAACGTGATCGCTACGATCAATAAGGCGACGCACTATTTGAGCCATGACTTTCTGGGGGGATCCAGGATCCTCAGGTTCAACTGGGTCATTAATTTACAAAAAGGCATGACCCTGTTCTGGGTGCTGGGATTGATGTTCCTGTTTGATAATTTTTCCATCCAGGCCTGGGTATATCTGGCCTTGCATGGTAGCTATGGTATGGTGTGGATTCTCAAAGATTTGCTTTTCCCAGACAAAAAGTGGCAGACAAATATCACCCTGGGAGGTGGATTAATTGCCATCCTGGCTGTTCTCGGTCCCTCTTGGGTAGCCCCTTACCTCCTCATCTCCCCTGTTTTGGGTAAAGCCCACACAGGAGCCAGTCATTCCTAGTTGGCGCTGTCCATCTTCATGTATGCCATCGGCTTAGCCCTTATGCTCACATCGGACGCTCAGAAATATTATACCCTGAAGCTTCAGAAGGGACTCATTACGACCGGTCTTTTCCGTCTCATCCGCCACCCGAACTATTTGGGGGAGATGCTGATCTACGGTTCATTTGCTCTCGTCACATGGCACTGGATTCCCTGGGCTATCCTGGTCTGGGTTTGGCTAGGGTTCTTCTCCGTGAATGTCATCATGAAAGAACGGTCCATGTCTCGTTATCCCGAATGGGCAGATTACAAAAAGCGGTCCTGGTATCTGATCCCCTATATTTTTTAAGGTCTGTGGTCTATATTAAGCGCGTCATTTGAACCGGGGGAAGGAGATACAACTATGAACTCTGGGACGTCCCCTATCATCAATATAAACAAGCTTGATTTTACCTGGGCCACACGAGATCCATTTCTTTTTTGTGTTCATCACCGGGACCAGTACCCTGCCGGCGAAGCCTATCTTGGCCCACCGGCTACCGCACTAAAGGGCCGAAACATCGGGCAGGATTTTACCTTGAAGGATGGCTGGCGTATGTACCATGGCGACCGTGTACCCGGGTTTCCGGCACACCCCCACCGGGGCTTCGAGACAGTTACCATCGTCCTGAATGGCTATGTGGACCATTCTGACTCTCATGGCGCCTCGGGTCGATATGGTGAAGGTGATGTCCAGTGGATGACTGCTGGCTCCGGGCTTCAGCATGCAGAAATGTTTCCCTTGCTCAATCAGGACACACCCAATACGGGAGAACTATTCCAGGTTTGGCTGAACCTGCCTGAAAAGAACAAAATGGTAGACCCTTTTTATAAAATGCTCTGGTCAGAGGACATACCCACTCATAAGGCAAATGGTGCCCATGTCCGCATCATTGCTGGAACATTCCAGGGACTGACACCCCCACCGCCGGCACCTGATTCCTGGGCCAGAGATCCAGAGAACGAGGTTTCTATCTGGATCATTACCTTGGAACCAAACGCAAATTGGGTGCTTCCAGCTACACACCCAGGGCTGAACCGGTCCCTTTATTTCTACCAGGGATCAGACATTACGATCGCCGGTAAAGATATTGGTGTTTCCCACTCACTAGACCTGAAGCCAGAGGCTGAAGTAGATTTTAAAAATGGGAAAGAAGAAGCTTGTCTGCTACTACTTCAAGCTAAACCTATTGGGGAGCCTGTGGCTCAATATGGTCCATTTGTGATGAATCGGCGTGTGGAGTTGGAGCAGGCATTTTCGGATTATCAGAAAACACAGTTTGGAGGATGGCCTTGGTCGCGAAATGATCCCGTGCATGGACCAAAGAAACGACGCTTTGCCCGTTTCGCTGATGGGTCCGAAGAAATCCCCTCATAGGAAAGTGATCTGGCAATTGGCAATTCCTCCCTGCAATAGTTAACTTATCCGTTCTTGGATGCAACCAAAGAGGAAAGAACAGGAGTTCGCATGAATAATTTCACAATGAGGCTAATGTTAATATGTTTCGCAATCTTCCTTATGTCCTGTGCGGCTTCTGAGCAACAGGTCGAAGCAAGTGGACCATCCGAGAATTCCGGTCGCGTTGTTTTGGAAACCTTTGTGGGGAAACAAGTTCCTCTCATGCACGCAGATCTTTTGAGCTGGGGCTTTTTGGCGGACTCCTCTATCGAGATCACGGGTACAGTACTCGATGCAAACAGCAAGCCGATTTCAGCGGTTTCGATCAGCCTGCTAGATGATTCAAGAGAAATGATCGCTGGAGAGACGGCTTCAACAGCTGATGGATACTTCAATATTTCAGCCAAAACTGTTTCCGTTTCTGACCATATCGTGTTCAAGCACGCCGATTATGAAACCCTTGACCTTGTGATCAAAGAGTTGGATCAATCCCAGGAAGAAATGCTTGTTAAATACGAGCGGGTTGTTCTGCCCTGAAACCATACCAATGATTGGAAATATCTTATACATGAAAAAGCCACTGATCCTCAGTTTACTCATAGCCTTATCAAGCACTGTCATTTTTGCTCAAGTGGTGAATGTCAATCCTGACCCCAACGGTGAGCCCTGGCTGGTGGGCGGACTGCGGCCCTTAACTGTGGCTGACAAGCTGAAGCTTGCCAACATGAAGAAGGTTGACATCCAGGAGTCAAAACTTGGCAAACGGGCCGTCTTGCCTGCTCGGATCGATCATTCAAACAGCAAATATTTTCCTCCTGTTTTCAATCAGACAGACGGGAGTTGTGGACAGGCCAGTGGCGTTGGTTACACCTTTAACTACGAGATCAATGCCGTGCGGGATCTCGATGCCAGCGTTCCCGAGAACCAATACCCAACGCATTACACTTATAATTTTCTCAATGAAGGATCCGGAGCCAATGGTTCCTGGTATTTTGATGGTTGGGACATCATCCGAGTAAACGGTTGTCCCAATATCATTCAGTATGGTGGCTCCCGGGCCTGTCTTGGTGACAGGGGCTGGATGACCGGCTACGATAAATATTATGCCGGGATGCTCAACCGGGTGCTCATGCCCGTTTCCATTTCGGTAGATACACCTGAGGGGCTGGAAATTTTAAAACACTGGTTCAATAGCCGGGCAGAAGGCTCCCCCGTAGGTGGGGTGGTGAATTTTGCCGCTGGGGCTACTGGCTACAGCATGGGAACGCTTCCTGCTGGGACACATGAAGCTGGAAAGCAGGTGATGACCGCCTGGGGCACAGAGGTGAATCATGCCATGACCTTTTCCGGATATGATGACTCCATTCGTTATGACTGGAACGGTGACAATCAATTCACCAATGATATCGATATCACCGGGGACGGGATCGTCGACATGCGAGACTGGGAGATCGGTGGTGTTATCGTGGTCAATAGCTGGGGTAGTGGTTGGGGAAACAGTGGCCGAGCCTATATGATGTATCGGCTACTGGCAGAGTCTGTACCCCGCGGTGGCATTATGAATAACGTGGTGCACGGTCTATATGCAAAAGCCACCTATGAGCCCAAGCTGACACTAAAGGCCTCCCTCAAACACACCTCCCGAGAAAAGTTGAGAATCACAGCTGGCGTTTCATCGGATCCTAATGCAAGCGTACCCGATCATGTCTTAGATCTCCCCCTTTTCAATCAACAAGGTGGGGATTTTTCCGTCTTGGGCGGTGATAGCCTTGTGGATGAAACACTTGAATTCGGAATAGACGTTTCTCCCCTCCTGAATTTTGTGGACAGCGATGAGCGGGCGATTTTTTACCTGATCGTAGATGAAATCGACCCTGGCAATGAGGACAATGGAGAAATTGTTTCCCTGTCTCTTATTGATCATGGACTTGGTGGTACAGAAACTATGCTGTTGGGCGGGAACATCGCGATCCAAAACAACAATTCAACTTTTGTACCCATTAATAAAACCGTCAGTTTTGAGCCGGTTTCTGTGACCACAGAAACACTGCCGGCAACCGCTCCCGGGGAATACTATAGCCAGCAACTTGAAGCAATGGGTGGTGAAGACCCATACTATTGGAGCGCTTTCCTGGGCTACAGAGAAAACGACAGCAGTGATCCTTTCCCGCACGTGTTTACTGAACAGTTGAACCCCAGTAACAACGACGATGGAGAAGTTATAAAAACCCTGGATTTCGATTTTCCTTTTTATGGAGAGACATATAGAGACCTGGTCATTTTGACAGATGGGTCCATTGTGTTCAGCGGCAAATTTCAATATTTACGCTCAGTACCAGACCTGAGAGCTCAGAAAGCCATATCGGTCTATGCTTCCGACCTGATGATCTACCCGGCTGATGGAGATGGTATCTGGTACGAGGGCGATGAAAATTCTGCAACCTTCCATTGGAAAACCTCAAAATTTGATGACCAGCCCGCCCATATTGATGTTGCCGTAACGCTTAGGCCTGATGGGAGCCTCGAATTCTTCTACGGCCCTAATATTAGCCTAGGTAGTGATTGGGTGAGTGGGGTCTCGCTTGGTGATGAAGAGAACATTACCCTTACCTCAGTATCCAGCACATACAATTTGCCAGATAATAAGGCACTGTCTTTTGATCCTCCTGACTTTCCTTTCGGTATGCAGGTCAGCCGTTCGGGTATATTCCAGGGAACCGTTCCGGATTTCAACAAAGAGTGGCTTATTCGATTTAAGGTGGTAGACAATCTTGGACTAGTCGCATTTCAGGACATCCCGTTCTCCGTGAGAACACTGAATGCTGATGAATCTATTCTGGCTTCGGAATTCAAACTCCTACCGAATTATCCCAATCCTTTCAATGCTTCAACAAGGATCGCATTCGATCTTCCAGAATACTCCGCTGTGACCCTGGAAGTGTTTAATGTCCGTGGACAGAAGATTAAAACGCTTGTTAGGGATCAGCTTGGTGCTGGACATCATTCGGTTTCCTGGGATGGTGCAAGCACGAGTGGGACGCGGGCACCAAGCGGTATCTATTATTTTCGCTTGAGCAATGGTACTGAACAATCCTCCCAGAAGATGCTTCTGATCAAGTAAGCATGAAGCATTTCCTCTTCCTCCTTTTGGTCGGATCGTTCACCTGTTGTAGCGAGCCAGGTGATACTGCAGTGATCAAGGCCTACTTCAAGGAGGTTGCCCTGGGTGCTGAGTTTGGTGACACTGAACCTGTGGTTCGCAAATGGGACATCGACATACATATCTCAACTGCAGGTAATTGGCCTGATCATCTTCGAAACGAATTAAATCTCATTGTCGGTGAACTGAATGAACTTATTAATGCGGTCGATATTCTGGACGTCGACTCAACCCAAGCCCATAACTTTGTAATTTTTATCGGCAACCCCAGTGACTATGTCACTATTGAACCCAGTGCTCAGCCCTACGTAGGGGCGAATTATGGGCTGTTCTGGGTCTACTGGGACAGAAGCAGGATCAATAAAGGAAGTTCATATATCGATCCGGTCCGAGCTGATACGCAGGTGTGGCAGAAACACCTTTTACGAGAGGAACTCACCCAGGCTCTTGGACTCATGAATGATTCAGACAAGTATGATGACAGCATCTTTTTTCAGGGGCGCTCTTACACGACATCCTATACTGATCTGGATAAGAATCTCATCCGCCTCCTGTATCACGAAGATATAAAACCAGGAATGACATGGGCTGAAGCTGAGCCCGTTCTGTCACGCCTTCTGGAAGATGCCAGCGTCTTAGATTAGTTGATAAGTAAAAGCCTTTATGTAAGACTCTTGATAAACCGTTTTATGGCATCCAGGCCCTCTGGCAAGGGCTTATTCATATAAGTTTTAATTAGCGCACTACCAACGATCATTATTTCTGCGTGAGAATGAAGGGCAGACACCTGGTCTTTACTGGACAAACCAAAGCCAACAGCAATCGGAAGTTCCGTTAGTTTTCGAATACGCTCCAGATAGGTCAGGGTTTGCTCATTAACCACTGTTTTTTTACCGGTAATGCCCGTTCTTGCCGTGCAATAGACAAAACCCGTAGCGTTGTGCAGAAGTGTTTGAATTCTTTCTGCTCTGGAAGTAGATGCCAGCACCTGTATAAAAGCCAGATCATACGCTTTACACGCATCTAATAACTGATCTGCTGCATCTTCATCTACTGGATAATCTGGCACGATCAACCCCTGTACCCCCATACTGCTAACTGTCTCGCAAAAAGCGCTTACACCATAACGATAAATGATATTGAAATAACTCATAATGATGATGGGCTTCTCTGTTTCAGCTACCAGTCCTTTGATCATGGCCAGGCTAGAGGCTACTGTAGCACCGTTCGCCAGAGCCTTTTCATTTGCTCCGGCTATGACCGGGCCATCTGCGACTGGATCTGAGAAGGGGATCTGTACCTCGAGAATATCAGCGCCTTCCTCCAGAATATTTTTGGCGATCACCCTGCTGCTCTCCATATCTGGGTACCCTGCAACAAGGTGCATCATAAATCCCGGCTGACCGGACATCTTTATCTTTTCAAGCTGCTTTGTAAGTTTTATCATTTAAACATCCCTGACCTGATCCCGGAGATATTCCGAAAACTTTTCATCCTGCATTTCTTTTGTCACAATAAACAAGTCTTTATCACCGCGACCAGAGCAATTGAAAACGACGGTCTTAGTTTTATCCAGTGTTGGAGTGAGTTTTATCACCTCAGCCACTGCATGACTTGATTCGAGTGCCGCAAACACACCCTCTGTTTTAGCTAATATCTGATATGCCTTCAGCACATCATCATCTTTAGCATATGTGAACCGCACGCGACCATCGTCTTTCAAGTATGAAATTTGCGGGCCTACTCCGGCATAATCGAGGCCAGCCGATATGCTGTGAGTGTCTGCCAACTGCCCTTCTTCATTTTGAAGGAAGTATGATTTAAAGCCTTCAACGACACCGACCTTACCCCCTTCGAATCGAGCAGCATGTTCAACACCATCGACACCTTTTCCTCCGGCTTCAACGCCAGTCAGTTTTACATTGGGGTCATCCAGGAAGTCATAGAAAAAGCCCAGCGCATTGCTTCCACCACCCACACAAGCGATCATGTGATCTGGCAAACCACCGGTTTGATCGATCATTTGCTCACGGGTCTCTTCTCCAATAACCTTCTGAAAATAGGTATTCATTGCCGGGTATGGGTTGGGACCACATACGGTTCCCAGCAGGTAATGCGTATTGCTGGGGTTTGAGATCAGATCACGAAGCGCAGCGTTTATGGCATCTCTCAGGGTTTGACCCCCTTCTGCTACAGGTATGACCGTAGCGCCCAACTGCTCCATCCAGAAAACATTTGGCCGCTGTCTCCTATAATCTTTGGCGCCCATGTAAACGATACACTCCAGTCCAAACTTTGCACATACTGTCGCTGTTGCCAGACCATGCTGGCCAGCACCCGTCTCTGCAATAACCCGCGTCTTGCCCATTTTTTTGGCGATCAGCGCCTGACCTAAACAATGATTGATCTTGTGAGCGCCTGTATGGAGAAGTCCTTCATTTTTCATGTATACCTGAGCTCCACCCAAGCGCCTGGTGAGATTTTCACAATAGTAAAGTGGGGTTGGTCGGCCAGTATAATGCTTATGGAGGTATTTCAGTTCTTCTACAAACTGATCATCTTGAATGGCCGTAAAAAATGCATCCCTGAGATCATCCATGATGGGTACCAGGATCTCCGGCACATACCTCCCACCATAAGGTCCAAAATGACCGTCCTGATGAATTAGAATTTCTTTCAGTGTTGCCCCCATACTATCCATCCTTCACATGCTTAAGAATACTGACAATCTTTTCCATATCTTCTTTGCCTTCAGATTCTATCCCAGATGCAGCGTCAACACCAGACGCATTCTGGACAAGCGCGAGTATTTCACTCGTATTAGATTCTGAAACACCGCCTGCAACCAGGAACGGTTTGTCAATCTGAGTTTTATTTATGATCGAATAGTCATAACCTTCACCGGACCCGGGTTTCTTCCCATCAACGATGAACATGGACACGACTGCATCATATTTTGCGGCTAGCTCTACATTTTCTGATCCAAGTGTTTTAATAACAGGTCGGTCCACACCCTTACAATATTTCTCATCTTCCTCCCCGGACAGTTGAACCAGATCAAGGCCTACTTCTTCGGCAATAACATTAACCGTCTCCAGGGCTTGGTTTTGAAAGACCCCAACTGAGAGTGTTTTTTTTAGTTTGCCTGTGATCTCCTTTGCCTTCTTAGTCTCTATTCGACGCTTGCTGCTTGGGACAAAATTCAGGCCGACCATATCAACCCCCAGATCTTCACATTCGAGGGCAATCTCCAGATTTCTAATGCCACAGGCCTTGAATAATTTTCTGCCCTGTCGCAGTTTCTCCAGTGCTTTAACCGTGTTCGACTCCTGCATTATTGAGGTACCTACCAAAGCTGCATCAGCCACACCATTGATCCGCGAAATCGTTTCAAATCCATATCCGCTCTCTGCAATCAGGACAACATCCTTCGGTACGTCAGCACACAGTCGGATAAATGTTTTTGTATCAACGTCCATTGTATGCAGGTTTCGGTTGTTAATCCCTATTATTTCGGCCTTTGCTCGAAGCGCCACCTCCAGCTCAGCCCTGCTATGGACCTCCACAAGGGCATCCATGCCTAGTGATCTGGATATCTCGATATACTCTTGGATCTGATCATATGTCAGTATGGCCACGATCAACAGTATGGCATCAGCGCCATAGTATCTTGCCTGGTAGATCTGGTACGAATCGATGATGAAATCCTTCATTAGCAGTGGCGTGTTCATAGTTGCTTCTCGCGCTGTTTTGAGATTATTCAGACTTCCGCCGAAATAATTCTTTTCTGTCAATACCGAGATAGCATTTACGCCACCATCCTCATAGGCTTGAGCAATTTCTCCTGGTTCTAATTCTCCTTTGTATATCTCTGCCTGCGAGGGCGAGCCCTTTTTGATTTCTGCTATCAGGCCTAGTGTATTTTTACCTGCCAGGGCTTGTTTAAAACTTCTATCAGATTGCTTAAGATCCTTTTTGAAAGTTTTAAGTGGAAGTGTCTTCTTTTGAGCCTCCACCTCAGATCTTTTATTTTTCACGATATCCAGTAGAATATCTGGCGTATTACTCAACCTCCCATAACTATCAAGTAATCTCTTGGCAGCTCCACTTTGGATTGTTTCACGAGCTAACTCAACGCCCTTTCTATAAGTTTTAACTTTTCCCATAAATTTGAGAGAAAGGGCTGTATTGATTAAAACAAGGTTCACGTGTTGGGATGAACACTTCCCCTTGATGATATCATCAGCAAGTTTTAGGTTAAACTCCTTTGATCCACCTTCGATCTCTGAAAACTCGACTCGATCGAACCCAAAATCTTCAGGCCTTAAGGTATATGAAAGTATCTCGCCATCAATTATCTCGCGTACCTGGGTTTCCCTCGTCAACGTCAACTCATCCAATCCATCTCCGCCGGTCAAAACCAACACATGCTTCTTTCCTAAAGCCAAGCAAGCTTCAGCGATCAACTCCATGTCTGTGCTATTTGATGTCCCTATGATCTGGTACTCAGGGTTTGCTGGATTCAACAGAGGGCCGAGGATATTGAAGATGGTTTTTACACCGACGCTCTGTCTTACAGCAGCGAAGTGCTTGAATGCGGGATGAAAGGAGCGGGCAAAAATGAAGGCTATGCCCAGGTTTTTATAAATAGCCTCTAACTCAGATTTTTCCGGCGAGATATTCAGCCCCAGGTCTTCAAGCAGATCAAAGCTACCATATCTTCCGCTGGCTGCTTTATTCCCATGTTTGGCTACTGCAACGCCGCAGGCTGACAAGATCAAGGCATTCAAAGTCGATGTATTGATGCGCTTTAAGCCTGACCCGCCGGTTCCGCAAAGGTCTATAGCTCCTGGTATATCTAGCTTTACTGGCATTTGCTCATAAAACAGCCTAACCATCTTGGCCACATCTTGTCCCGTGAACCCTTTCTGGTTCAATTCCAGCAGATAGCTTTCCTGTTGAGATAGCTCCAACTGCCCTGATATACTTTTCCTGACAAAATCTTGCAGATTCATCTCTGTTCATCCTTCACTTCAAAGAGTTTATTCAAAATGGTGGAGATGATGCGATATCCATTCTGTGTCATGGCTGACTCCGGGTGAAATTGGAGTCCGTATAGTCCAGGTTTTTTCATCGCCATGATTCGGTTGTTTCCGTCCACGCTCACCTTGAGACCGTGATTCACATTCTCCTGAAGAGGAGAAAAGGAATTATAGAGACCGACCTTTTCTCTCGATCCAAATAGATCGATTTCCACCTGTAGCCCCTGTGTCGGTTCTTTCTGCTGGGTAACAGGAATATTCATGGCTTTCGACATAGCCTGCAGCCCCAGGCAAATACCCAGGACAGGCCTTCCTGACTCAAGCAAGTCATTGGTCAATTGCATCAATTTCAACATACGTGGATTCTTTTCATCATTGATGTCACCTGGACCGGGACCCAGGATCACCAGGTCTGATCGATCATCAGTTATTGAGTAATCGAAGGTGTCAATAACCTCTGTCTCGTAACCGATATGGTGCGTCAGGTGGCTCAAGATGTGGGAAAAATTATCCTCATTATTGATGATAGCGATCCTGCGACCTTCCGTATCCTGTTGAATCAGGTGGTGTAATTGATCTTCGAAATGAAAACTTGAAAAGGTCTGGTTCCTTTTTGCCAGGCTGTCATTCACTTGGGATAACAGGGCATCTGTTAAAAACTTTTCTGTCTCACCAGTTGTGCCCTTAAGGGCATTGATCAGGCCTGTCGCTTTTGCTACGGTTTCCTGAGCTTCCTTCTGGGGGTGAGAGTCTTTTACGATCCCTGCTCCAGCTTGAATGGCGACCCTCCCATCACGAAATATCTCAGCAGTTCTGATCATAATGGCACTATACATATCCCCGCTTTTCCTGATGACGCCCACTTCCCCACCATAGTAGCGACGGGAACTGCTCTCCCGCTTTTTTATGATGCGGAAAGCGCTTTCAAGTGGACTGCCCACCAGTGTTGGAGAATGAAGAGAGAGGCGTAATGCAGTGACGGCAGGCTTCCTGGAGTGACCGGTGAGATGATATTCAGTATGAATGACGGCCCCGGATTCACGTAGAAAAGGTCCTGAGATCTTCCCGCCTCGCGGACAGATCTGCGCCATGATCTTTAACTCCTCATCCAGTATTTGTGAGAGTTCATTGATCTCTTTTTGATCCTCAATAAAAGCATCCAGATGCTCAATGAAGCTTGCCTGATCTCCTTTCGGCATGGTTCCCGATATCGGGTTTTTGATCACGTATTCATCGTGGATCTCAAGCTGACGTTCTGGGGACGCTCCCACAAAATAGTGACCGTCTCCATCTGAAAACAAGAAGGTCAGGTATTGACCCTGTTGGTCTAGCAGTCGCCTGAAAAGCGCCAGCGGAATCCGTGGTGACATGTCTTTTAAGCGACCCTTAAATTTGCGGGAGAAGATCACCTGACAGGCATTCCCCTTAGCGATCTCCTCATGCTTAATACTTGATACTTCGCAGGCGAAATCAGCATCGCTGATATCGGGCTTGATCTCTTCCAAAAAGGAAATATTGGTGGCAGCGACGGCTTTTTCGATCTCTTCTAGAGAGACCTCCATCGCTTTTTCTACTACAACGACCAACATATCCTCATCACCCTTTACCTGCATGCCGTTATCCCTCGCGGCGCAGAAGGGCGCGACAAAGACCAAATCATTTTCATGCTCATCCTGAAGACGTTCCAGGTCATCCAGGGATCTGAATCTCTTCAGGTCGCCGGAATAGAACATGATCGAGCCATTTTGTTTAGCCAGGAATGATGGCTTATTGAGGTTTTCTATACTAAACATATGTGATTATCGCTTCTATTTTCTAGGGGGATTGTTGAGAATTAGACCGCTTTCAGAATCAGCTTCGCCATTGATTCCAAAGGCGTTCAGAGCAACAGGGGTCAATATGGCTATTCATTCTCATTCTGCCAACATTGTACTAGTACGATAGAACAGTGTCAAGCCTTAAAAACACCTTTTTGTAAATATTATGCAGCCGAGGGAACATCCTTCCAGCCTCCAATTTGAATGGTGTACTATTCTACAGACCACTTAAATTTTTGCGTCACCGAATACACAGGAGAGAGACCATGCATGCCACAGTATCCCGAATCACTCTATTTCTCATTTCAATTGTTGCGTTTTCACAGACCCAGCTCACGGTCTACAACCATGGACAAGCATTAGTGAAAGAGAAGCTTCAGCGCCAGGTAAGAGCGGGGGTCTCAGAGATCGAGGTTGAAAATGTTGCTGAAACGCTTAATCCCTCCTCGGTCAAGCTGGGTTCCGAAGGTGAGTTACAGATACTTGAACAAAACTATCGCTATGATCTGGTGAACCAGAACAAACTTCTAAAAAAATATCTGGGAGCTGGCGTGACAGTTGTGCTTCAAAATGACAAAAAGATAGCCGGTGAGCTCCTGAGTTTTGATAATTCAACCCTGGTCATAAAAGGAAAGAGCGGAACGGATATTATACAACGCAACTATGTGGGCTCCATCAGGTGCCCAACGCCGAAAGAGCGAATCTACGTCCGACCAACGCTCTCTTGGACCGTAAACAACAACAGGGCTGGCGCTTATGATCTGGACCTTTCATATCTCGCCGGTGGCGTTTCATGGCAGGCAGAATATGTCGCTATTGTCAACGATGCAGAAACAGAGATCGATCTCAGTTCTTGGATCAACCTCCGCAATAACTCCGGTAAGGATTTCGTCGAAACAAAACTTAAGCTTGTTGCCGGCGATCTTCAGCGGGCTCGTCAGGGACAGCCGGGGTCTGAGATGATGTTTGACCGCATGGTAAAAGCAGCTCCCGTAGTTGAAGAAAGACAGTTCTTTGATTATCACCTATATGAGATCGCCAACCTGGTCAGTGTTAACAATCGCGAAGAAAAACAGATCCAGTGGCTCAGTCCAACACCCGTTACCGCCAAGAAAGCCTATGTTTTCGAAAATGGCGGAAATGTTCTCAGCAATCTACCGGTGAAGATCTCATTCATTAATGATAAGGACAGTGGAACAGGTGTCGCTCTACCGGCTGGGGTCGTGCGCATGTTCAAGCGCGACACCGATGGTGCTCTGGAACTCATCGGCGAGGACAATATTCAACATACATCCAGAGATGATAAAGTCTCGCTTCAGGTTGGAAAGGCCTTCGACGTGAAGGGCAAAAAGGAGATCCTGGACCGAAGATCCAAGCAGGACAGGTACAGGGAAGAAGATTATCGTGTTACTTTGGTGAACAGAAAAGACGAACCTGTCACCATCGATGTTATCCAGCATGCTGGTTATGGAAATTGGACGATCAAAAACGCTGAAATGGATTTTGAAAAACTGGATGCATCGCGGATTAAATTTATTATCGACGTTCCGGCAAATATGGAGAAGACATTTACCTATACCGTCTACACCTCATTGAAGTAATCCCCCATACTGTAGACTGTCATCCTGAGTGAAACGAAGGATCTTGTCCCTCAATATCGAAATGAATGATCAAGATTCTTCGCCTCCCCACCCTGGCGAGTTAGACTCAGACTGACACTTGCGACTGTGTGTGCCTAAATCAAGTGTTGCGCAAAGAACTATTTAACCCTTAACGCCTTTAAATAACAGCATTTTAGCCAATTAGTCTCCTTTTCCTGAAAATGGGCTAAACTGGTCTCATTTTTGCCCTCGTAAATGCTTGTGGAATTGACACTAAACGAGCATAAAACCACGCCAGGGGGATTGATCATATATGTCTGAAATGAGCGTTTCTGCCGCAAACACCTTTCACCGCGGCGTTCATCCCGATGAATTCAAAGCCATGAGTAGCGGAATCAGATCCAGGGAATTACCCCTGCCGGAAGAAGTTTTTATTCCGCTACAGCAACATATAGGGGCGCCCTGCGAAGCGCTGGTCCAAAAGGGAGATACAGTAAAAACAGGGCAAAAGATAGCTGACTCACAAGCTTTTGTCTCAAGCCCGGTCCACGCTTCCATCACGGGGGTCGTCAGGGCCGTTGCTGCTTTTCCTCACCCACTCGGTGGACGCGTTCCGATGATCCACATCGTCCGGGAGGGTGAAGCAGATGAGTGGGAACTCCTGGAGCGACCGGAGTCCTGGGAAGCTGCTTCGGTTGAAACCTTGAAACATATCGTCCGGGAGGCCGGCATCGTTGGGCTTGGGGGAGCAGCATTTCCGACACACGTTAAGATGTCACCGCCTGAGGATAAGCATGTTGACCACTTTATTTTAAATGGGTGTGAATGTGAACCCTTTCTCACCTGTGACCACCGCAGTATGCTGGAAGAGACGGATAATATCCTGACCGGGATGTCCATTATTATGAAGATGCTCAAGATCGACAAGGGGATCATCGGCATTGAAAACAATAAGCAAGATGCTGTTGATGTCATGCAATCCCGGGTTGACGCGCTCCAATTGGGATTCAAAGTACAGCCACTGAAAGTCAAATATCCTCAGGGCGCAGAAAAGATGCTTATTGCCGCTGCTCTCGGGAGAAAGGTGCCGACAGGTGGCCTTCCTATGGATGTTGGTGTGGTAGTCAATAACATCGCCACGGCCCAGGCAGTTTACAATGCCGTTGTGAATGGCAAACCGCTGATCCAGCGCATGCTCACTGTTGCGGGTGATGCTGTGGCAGAACCAGGCAACCTGACCGTTCGTGTCGGCACTTCTTTTAAAACCTGCATTGATGCCTGTGGTGGATTGAAAAGCGAGACGGCTGAGGTGTTTATGGGGGGACCCATGATGGGACTTTCACAGTATGATCTGAATGTCCCCACCCTGAAAGCTACCTCTGGAATTGTCTGCCTGGAATCATCTCAGCTTAAAAAGGTGAAGCAATATCCCTGTATTCAGTGTGGCCGCTGTGTTGGTGCCTGCCCGATGAATCTTGTTCCAACACGATTAGCCCGGTTTGCAGAAACGGCACAATACGATGCCTGCAATGAATGGGGTGTATTCAACTGTGTTGAGTGTGGTTCCTGTGCTTTTGTTTGTCCCTCAGGCATTCCTCTGGTCCAGTGGATCCGCGTTGGAAAAGTCAAGGTCACCGAAAAACAAAACAAAGTAAAAGCTGAGGCATAGATCTATGTCAGAGACCGCTTCAACTCCTGAAAAACAGCCGATTCCTAAAAAAGTTCAAAAAGATCCCCGGGCTAAGTTATTCAAGCCGGAGATCTCATTCATCCTGGCCTCATCTCCCCATTTCCATGCAAGCGCTTCTGTCCCAAAGATCATGTGGAATGTGATCCTGGCATTGGTTCCTGCTGTCATAATGGCATTCATCTATTTTGGATGGGCTTCTGCAGGTCTGATCCTGAGTTCTGTCAGCGCTGCTCTCCTGTCTGAAATGCTGGTCAATAAGGTCAAAGGAGGCGGGTTCACCATCCTTGACGGCTCGGCAGCCATTACTGGCTTGCTCCTGGCTTTAACCTTACCACCAACTTTTTCTCTGGGTGGTGCAGCGCTTGGGTCAGTATTCGCTATCCTCATTGGCAAGCATGTCTTTGGTGGCCTGGGGTATAATATTTTCAATCCAGCACTCCTGGGGCGGGCCTTTCTCCAGGCCAGTTTTCCCGTTAAAATGACGTCTTGGTCCTGGCCTCTGACCACTCAATACGTGGACCTGGATGGCGTGACAGCAGCAACCCCTCTGGGCTTATTTAAATTCGAACAGACAACGACTGAATTAACTGGACTGTTGACGGGAAATATCAGTGGATCGCTTGGTGAAACATCAGCCCTCGCAGTTCTGGCCGGAGGCCTCTATCTCCTTATTCGAAAATATGCTGACTGGCGGATTCCGCTCAGCTACCTGCTTTCCGTCTTCCTGATCTCTGGCATCTTCTGGCTGATCTCACCTGAGGTCTACCCCTCACCTGTGTTTCATCTCTTCAGTGGTGGGCTCATGTTAGGTGCTTTTTTTATGGCAACCGATATGGTCACTTCACCGGTGACTGCTGCTGGCGCATGGATCTTTGGAGCCGGGGCTGGGCTTGTATTGGTGCTCATCCGCCTTTTTGGCGGCCTCCCTGAGGGGGTTATGTATTCCATCCTGTTCATGAATGCATTTACACCCATCATTAACCGCTATACGCGACCCAAGTTTTTTGGGGAGATAAGAGCATGAAGAACCTATCTCTATCAACCCGGATGATCCTGGTTTTAACACTTATCACCATCATGTCCGGTGCCATCCTTGCCGGGTGGGACCTGTACACAAAACCAAAGGTTGAGTATCATCGAGAGCAGGCTCTACAAGCCGCGATTGCCGATGTCCTTCCCCCTTATGATCATTACGATGTTCTCAATACAGAGCAGGGTTATCTCTACGTTGGAAAAGAAAAAGATTCTACCGCATCTGTAGGGCTGGCGTTCATGGCTATCGGGTCTGGTTTTCAGGGCGAGGTCAGGATCATGGTTGGATATGATCCGGACAAGCGACAACTCACTGGAATTAAGGTCCTGGAACAGATCGAGACCCCTGGTCTCGGGACCAAGATCGTCACGGACCCCTCTAACAAAAATGACCCCTTGTGGTGGTCTGCCCAATTCGAGGGTGTGGCTGTTGAGCCAGAGATCGTGGTTATTAAAAATGCTAAACCTGTGAATGACTATGAGATACAGGGTATTACCGGCGCCACCATTTCATCCAAAGCTGTGGTGCGTATCATCAACGATAGGCTGGATGTCGTTCAAGACCTTATCAATCAAGCGGGAGGGCATAAATAATGGCTAAACCGGTTTCACTCAAAGCCGAATTCGTCAAGGGGCTATGGAATGAGAACCCCGTCATGGCTAGCCTGCTTGGCCTGTGTCCCACACTGGCTGTGACCAATGCAGCTGTTAATGGGCTGGCCATGGGGTTGGCGACCACCTTTGTGCTCCTCACATCCACCCTCATGATCTCTACAATGAGAAACTTGGTACCACATCAAGTGAGAATCGCAGGTTACATCGTCATTATCGCCACATTTGTGACAGTCGCTGATCGATTTTTAGCTGCCTTCTTTCCAGAGATCAGCGCAACATTGGGACCGTACATTCCCCTCATTGTGGTGAATTGTCTGATACTGGGTCGCCAGGAAGCTTTTTCGTCCAGAAATCCTGTGGGCCGATCACTGGTGGATAGTCTCGGTATGGGGCTTGGATTTATCATGGTGCTCATCGTGTTGGGTAGCATTCGCGAGATCCTGGGCTCAGGAAGCATTTTTGGCGTCACCGTTCTGGGTGACTGGTTCTCTCCATGGATGGTAATGATCCTTCCGCCAGGAGCATTCCTAACCCTTGGTATTCTCATCGCTCTGGTTAATTGGATTAACTCACGGAGGATTGCAGCATGACCTACTTCCTTCTGTTTTTTTCCGCAGCCATCGTTAACAATTTTGTTCTGTCCTACTTCCTGGGCATTTGTCCCTTTGTTGGCGTCTCAAAGAAGATCTCCTCTGCGGTATCTATGGGGATGGCCGTTACCTTCGTTATGTTGATCTCGGCTGTCGTCACCTGGTTGATCTATCATATGATCCTTGTCCCCTTTCATGTGGAAATTTTGGAATATGTGAGTTTCATCCTGGTCATCGCATCACTGGTGCAGCTGGTCGAGATGTTTATCCGAAAGGTTAGCAAGCCACTCTATGATACACTGGGCATCTACCTACCGCTGATCACGACCAATTGTGCCATCCTGGGACTGGCGCTTTTCTCTGTTCTCCGGGAATATGCTTTTCTAGAGAGTGTGGTGTTTGCTCTCGGTGCCGGTGCCGGTTTTACCCTGGCCCTGGTGATCATGGCTGGTATTCGTGAAGAACTGGCGCTGGCCCCGGTACCAAGGCATTTTCAAGGGGCTGGAATCACCATGATCGTTGCTGGTGCGCTGGCTCTCGCCTTCATGGGTTTTGCAGGAATGATTTAATAAGGAAGATGATCATGGATCTAGCATCAATCGCTGTTTCAATGTTAAGCATGGGGGGCCTGGGGGCACTTTTCGCAACAGGGCTGGTCCTGGCAAATAAAAAACTATACGTGGAAGAGGACCCCCGTATCGGTCAGGTGGCCAGCCTATTACCCGGGGCCAACTGTGGCGGTTGTGGACTCCCGGGCTGCGCTAATTTTGCAGAAAACCTGGTCGGTGGTAATATTGAGATCAGTGGCTGTCCGGTATGCAATGACGAGGCACGCGCAGAGATTGCGACTATCATGGGGCTGGAAGCTCAAAAAGGTGAAAAAATCGTGGCCCGCGTCCTTTGTCAGGGCGGTAATTACGAAAGCGCAAAAAAAGGGGAATACCTGGGAATCGAATCCTGCACGGCTGCTCATATCAGCGGTGGTGGCGATAAACTTTGTCTGTATGGCTGCCTGGGTTATGGTGAGTGCGTGGATAGCTGTCCCTTTGATGCGCTACACATGAGCGAGAATGGCCTTCCTGTTGTAGATGAGGACACTTGTACGGGCTGCGGTAATTGTGAAGACGCCTGTCCGCGAGGCGTCATTGGGATGCATCCGGTTTCTCACACCCTTTTCGTGGCTTGCAAAAACGAGGACAGCCCCAAAGATTCCCGCCAAGTCTGTATTAAAGCCTGCGTCGGTTGTGGACTCTGTGTCAGGGGTGTTGAGGAGGGACTCATGACCATGGAAAACAATCTGGCCAGGATCGATTACCACCTCTATGGAACAGACTGCCGCGAATTGCCTACCGAAAAATGCTCAACAAATGCGATCATCCTTTTGGAAAGTGTATCAAAGGAAAAGTCCGTTGAGAGGGCGGAGATGGCCGAGGTTTAATATGTTTTCTGGTGAACAGGGTGTGGTCAAGATCCTCCCCGATAAGCAGGTCGTTATCATGTTCGACAGAGGGGACGCCTGTGATAACTGCGGCTTAAAAGTTTTATGTGCGCCGGGCCATGAGTCGGAAAGCATGCTCAAACTGCCCTTCCAAGAGGGGCTACTCCCCGGTCAGCACGTCAGGCTGGAGGAGAAGCGAGATCTGGAACTTCACCTGGCACTGGTCCAATATGGCCTTCCCATGCTGGCCTTTCTCGCCGGTCTCTTGCTTGGTTATTTCCTGCCAATACCAGGCTTGGTACCAGAAGTTTCTGCTTTTGTAAGCGCCTGCCTGTTCGTGGCTGGCAGCTTCTTCATTGCGCGACGGATGGTGGCATGGATCAATCGGAATATCTTCGAAAAATTCCTGAGAATCCTGCCTGTTTGAGCCTAACCTTATCCGGTTAAACACCGGGAGTCAAAAATCATGCAAAATAATATCATAATTCCAGCCGTTATATTCTGCTTTGTTTTTTCCGCCAGTGCACAGGAGCGGGACCGAACAGACCACTGGAATGAGAGAAACGCTCTCTTCGAACAAGAACAGGAGTCAGCACCCCGAGCTGAGATCGTATTCCTGGGTAATTCAATTATCGAAGGCTTTGATCTAGACTCGGCTTTTCCTGAAAAAACACTGATCAACCGGGGCATTGTCGGGGATCATCTGGATGGACTTATTGAGCGCCTTGAAAATTCAGCGCTGGCTTTAGAGCCGCGGAAGATCTTCCTTATGATCGGTATTAACGATATTGGGGATGGGAGAGATGACGCGTATCTGCAGGGCATGTATTCATCCCTGTTGGACACCCTGCAAGGATCACTACCCAACACAAAGATCTACCTGCACTCCATACTACCAACATCACCGCGTTGGAAGAATTGTCCCCCTGAACAAATAAAAAGAATGAATCAATGGCTGGTATTTCAGGCCATCGAAAGACAACTCGTCTATGTAAATCTCTATCCCTACTTTGCAGGGGATTCGAATTACATCAAGCCGGCATTGAGCAATGATGGTCTGCATCCAAACCAGCAGGGATATGCGGTTTGGGCGGCTGCGATTCTGCGATTTCTTGATTAATGCAAATAGATAGAGACGTAGCATGCTGCGTCTCTGCCAATGAAAAATCCCGATTGTTTATAGCCAGGCTTTACCAGCCGCCAGATGCGCCTCCGCCTCCACCAAAGCCACCCCCGCCAGAGAATCCGCCCCCACCGAAACCTCCACCTCCGAAGCCTCCGCCGCGACGACCACCCATGGCTGACCCCAGCATGGACCCAAGAAAGAATCCACCGAGACCGCCCATGCGCCCGCGTCCGATGAGTAAAAAGATAATAAGGGGAAATAGCAATCCAAGTGGGTTGCTCTTTTCCTTTTCCCGTTGTGAGCGTGACCTGCCGGTGCCCTGATATTCTCCTTGTGTGGCCTGGGCAATGCTGTTCATTCCTGAGACAATACCGTCATACCAGCGCCCCTCCTTAAAGAAGGGAGAAATGTCATTTCGAATGATCTGACCGGCAGTGATGTCGGGGAGCGCTCCTTCCAGACCATACCCGACTTCGATTCTGATCTTGCGCTCTTCCTTAAAGATACTGAGAATCACACCATTGTCCCGCCCGGCCTGACCTGGCTTCCAGGCTTCCATCATACGGATGGAAACATCCTCAAGGCTCTCGCCTTCCAGCGAAGTAAAGGTGGCAACAATAAGCTGGTTGGAGGTCTGTGCCTCAAACTGCTGAAGGGCTTCTTCGAGCTGCCGTTCCTGAGTTGAAGACAGGACGTCGGCCCAGTCGTTGACCTGGCGATTGATCTTATCGGGGAAAATCCCGTCTGCGAGCGCGACAGATAGCATGAGCACCGCAGGAAGGAGAATTTTCTTTACAAGGAAAGAAGGGCCGCTTCGCGAAGCGGCCTTCCTATACGAATCGTTGATTAAGGTTTGCATAAGTCTGGGCTAGAATGCTACCTGCGGTGCTTGTTCCGCACCTGACTCAGCTTCGAAATAGGCTTTCCGGTCAAAACCGAAAAGATTGGCGTAGACCGATCCAGGGAATCTCCTGATCTGTGTATTATATGCCTGTGCAGATTTGTTAAACCGATTGCGCTCAACACTGATCCTGTTTTCTGTACCCTCCAGCTGAGCCTGAAGATTCAGGAAGTTCTGATTGGCTTTCAGGTCAGGATATCTTTCAACAACGACCATGAGGCGACTCAGCGCACTGGATAGTTGACCCTGGGCGGCTTGAAACTGCTGTAATGCTTCCGGGTTGTTGGTGATCCCGTCCATGTTAACACTGCCAACCTTGGATCTTGCTTCTGTAACGGCAATAAAGGTTTCCTGCTCGTGTTCAGCATAGCCCTTAACGGTGGCAACAAGGTTGGGAATCAGGTCTGCCCTTCTCTGGTAAACATTTTCTACCTGGGACCAGGCGGCATCTACGCCTTCTTCCAAAGTCACCAGACTGTTATATCTTCCAATCGCACCGCTGATCACAAAAAAGATGATCAAAACGACAGCAATGATGATAATTGTACTTCTTTTCACAATTCAACTCCTTGTGGGTGTTATAATCAGTGCGGATGTATATGTCTTCATTTCCTGTTGATGCTCAGTTTCAGCTTTTCTTTCCCAAGCGAAATTCTGAAACCACATCAATCGAATATATCACAATATATTAGGATTGTTCCTGATAATTTGCTTTCGCTGTCATCCAGTTATCTGACCATTGGCATGCTGTAGTTAAGCAGGCTTAATCTGGCATTCCCGCGTCTCTCCAATCAATGAATAATTGGATCTGATCTACGGTCAGAGGCATTTTTTTGCTTTTATATGGCATGAACTCTGTGCTGTCAGTCGGCAGCTGAATGCGATAGATGATATCATCGATAAATCTTGCGGTTGCATCATATGTATCCAGCAGCTCTTTTTTGCCCTTCTCGGGAAAGTGACAAGGGGTGCAGCTTTCCAGCATGATGGGCTTAAGGTTTGCCGCATAACTGATCCCGGCATTGGCTGCCTCGGCTGGAGCTGGCTGCATGGTTTCAGTCGGCATTGGTGCTGCTGGTGTTGTTTCAGGTGTTTCACTTGTCGCACAGGCAGTCAAAAAGATGAGCATGCTTACAGCCACCAATACACGTTTCAACATTTTGGTTTTCATTCTAATCTCCTTTTATCGTCAGGTTCGCCACCGTCTCAATATGAGTTGTATGGGGAAACATATCAACGGGCTGAACACTTTTCAACTCGTATTTTTCTTCACAAAACAGTTTTAAGTCCCGGGCCAGTGTGGCGGGATTGCATGAGACATAGACCAAACGCTTCGGTGCCACTCGTAAAATATCATCCACGACATTCTGGTGAAGTCCAGCGCGAGGCGGATCGACTACAATAACATCAGCCGGTTCGATCTCTTCCAGCTTCTCTGGTAGGACATCTTTCAGGTCTCCCTGTATGAATGACACATTACTGACATGCTGATCCTCTGCATTTTTCTGTGCGTTCTTCACAGCTTCAGCAATAAGCTCAAACCCGTATACTTGTTTTGCATTTTTTGCCAGAAATAGTGAAATGGTTCCGGTACCGCAGTAAAGGTCGTATACAACATCACCCTCTTGAATGTCAGCAGCCTTCAAGGCTTCGTCATAAAGCTGCTCTGCCTGTCTGGTGTTTGTCTGGAAAAATGAGTTCGCAGATATCTCAAACTCATAATCCCCCAGTCGATCCCTGATGACGCCGGGGCCATAGAGGATGATCTCTTCTTCACCAACGGCTACTCCCGAAAGGCGGGTTGTAATGTTGTTTACGATCGTGGTTATCTGAGGAAACTTTTCTACCAGCGCTGTTCTAAGCGGCAGCACTTTGGATTCATCGAATGTTCTCGTGACGAGGTTCACCATGATCTCGTCAGTATGTTCACCATATCTCAGGACAAGATTCCGCGCCCAGCCAGTGTGCGTTTTCGTGTTATATGGCGCCCAGCCTTGCTTCCCCGCAAAGGCGAATACAAAATTCATAATGTCATTCATCACAGACTTCTGGAGGTAACATGTATCCAGGTGAACGACTTTATCGTAGCGTCCGGGAATATGCAGGCCCAGCCCCAAAGGTTTCGGTTTATCGTCTGGATGGTCTCTCCAGGGACTATCTGTGAATGTGAACTCCATCTTGTTGCGATAGTGGAACGCCTGTGGTGATGGTAAGGCTAGCGGCACATCAAACTCCTTGAACCCTCCCACACGCTGGATCAGATCAGCCACCTGCCGGGTCTTTTCTTTCAATTGGTCCTTATATTCAAGGTTTTGAATTCTGCACCCGCCACAGGTCCCAAATGCAGGGCAGATCGCATCGATCTCGTTGGGCGCTTTTTCCAGCACCTCTAATGGGTAAGCTTCAGCAAAACTCTTTTTCTTTTTAAAAACCCTGGCTAAAACCTTTTGTCCACTGAGCACGCGCTCCACGAACACGGCAAAGCCATCAACATGCGCCACACCCTTCCCACCAAAAGCCAGGCTCTCAATGGTCAGCTCAATGTCCTGACCTTTTTTAATGGTTTGTCTTTCGTTTTCTTCCATGTGTCTACTTAATTATTTCAACTCCTGCACTGGCACCCAGACGATCAGCTCCGGCCTTAATCATATTCAATGCATCCTGTCGAGTTTTAATCCCACCTGAGGCTTTTACTCTCAGATCTTCTTTCACAACAAAGCGCATGAGAGAGATGTCTTCCTCCGTAGCTCCGCCTGTCGAAAACCCTGTTGATGTTTTAACAAAATCGGCACCCACCTCTCGGCACAGCATGCAAGCAATGACGATTTCGTCCTTGGACAAGAGACAGGTCTCCAGAATTACCTTCAGTACGACGCCGGTATCCGCCATGCGCACTGCCTTTATATCATCAAACACTTCCTGAAAGTTGGCAGTTTTCATGAGTCCTACATTGATGACCATGTCCAGCTCTCTAGCCCCTTGCTTAACGGCCAGCCTGGCTTCATCTGCTTTTATGTCAGAGGTGTTAGCACCGAGGGGAAATCCTATAACTGTACATGTGGGAATAGCATCATCTAGATTCTTAACACATCGTTTAACATGAACCGGGTTCACACACACACTGGCAAATTTGTGCTCAAGGGCTTCCTTGCAGATTTTATTAACTGCAGCAATTGAGGCGTCTGGTTTAAGAATGGTGTGATCTATCATCGCCGCAATCTCTGCTGAGCTAGGCTCTGTGAAATCACCAGCCCGATGATCGCTGTTTTTCCAAGCTGCTAGTGTTCGATTTGCCCGCTTTTGATATTCTTTATTCACAAGATTCATTTGTCGCGCTCCTTTGAATTCGAAACAAGATAATCACGAACTGACAACTCGCTGGAATTAGATTACACTTTTCTTGTCGATTCAGAGTGATTCGATACGAGCTCTGGTTTGGGTGAACACTTCTGGGAAGCTCGTTTTCATTAAGAAATCTACGACCCAGCCAAAGCCAAAAGGAACTGGCCCCGGGTCGACATAAGCATGATAGACAACCAGGGTCTCATCATCACCCCTCATCATTATGTTCCAGAAACCATGTGTCGCCTTGATCGTTTCCTGGGGCTTTAAGCCGGGCCAGTCCACTGACTGCCAGGCTACCAAGTAATCTGATACATCAGTCGCTTCCCAGGTCATTTTTAAGCGGTATTTCTGCTCAATACTCATAGGCAATTCAAGAAAATAATTCAGGACGGCTGTCGTGTCTGTTTGCTCCAGCGTTTCAATCCGTTTTAGATTGGGCATGAACTCAGGATAGCTAGAAAAGCCAGTTATTATCTCAAGGACCTTTTCTGGCGACGCTTTAATGAGACCGATCGCCTCCTGGGTGACGCCAGAACGCTCACCCCCTTCAATCTCGCGGATAATGACGGCTCTCTCACCTATCCTTGACAGTTCCTCTTTTGACAGACCGGTGTCATTTCTAAATACGTCTCCGTTCAGAAAAGAAAGCTGTCCGAACAGTAGCAGAATTAAAACGCTTTGAGCTTTAATCCTGAGCACCCGTCTTTTTCTTTGCTTCCTGCTTGGCCATGTAATCCTTATGATCTTGGATCGCCTGTTCAATGTCATCACCATAATGTTCGATGAGTCGCTCCAGCTCCTTTTTCATGTCGGCCTGAACCTGGACATAGTTTGGGTCACCGTAAACATTATTCATTTCATTGGGATCCGCTTCCAGGTCGAACAGCTCCCACCGATCATCAAGATAAAAATGGAGGAGTTTATATTTCTCTGTCCGTACACCACAATGACCTCTGACGCTGTGCCAGCCTCTGGGATTCTCATAATAATGATAATATATAGATTCCCGCCAGTTGCTGTCGTCCCAGCGTCGGAGTAACGGACGTAGAGAACTGCCCTGCATTTCTTTGGGAATAGGTGCTTCTGCATAATCCAGGAAGGTGGACGCAAAATCAAGATTCATTACCATTTCCTTGACCACCTTTCCAGACGGCATTTCCATCGGGTAGCGCATGAGCAGCGGCATTGACAGGGTCTCTTCATACATGAAGCGCTTGTCATACCAGCCATGTTCTCCCAGATACATACCCTGGTCAGAGGTATAGACAAGAATCGTGTTATCACTCAGTCCCTTTTTATCCAGGAACGCAAGAATACGGCCAACATTTTCATCTACAGACAGAACACAGCCAAGGTAATCCCGTAAATAATTCTGATACATCCAGGTCTTTTTCTCGGTACCCGTGGGGTTCAGTTTTTTGAATTCATCCATGCGCTTCTGGTAGTGTGCATCCCAGGCTTTTCGCTGGGAGTCTGTGAGGCGCTCAAGTGATTTTTCATAGGAGTCTTCCACGTTTTCTGTCCATGAATCCTTGCCCCCGCGGCCTGTCTCTTCCCCATAATAAGGTCGTACCATTTTCTGGTCAAAGGACAGCCACATGTCCTCGATCCGCATGTCTGCTGCTTCCGCTGCCGGCCTGCCAGTGTAATCATCGTCGAAACTCTCAGGGAGCGGGAATTCAACATCATCAAATGCATCCAGATATTTTGTGTTCGGCATCCAGTTTCGGTGGGGTGATTTGTAGTGGACCATCATGCAGAACGGATTTCCCTGCTCCATATCGTTGAGAGCTCCCAGGGCCAGATCTGTAACAATATCTGTACTGTAGCCTTCGTGCTGGGTATCCTCTGCTTTGTCGATCTCCTTCAAGGTTGGATTATAGTATTGCCCCTGACCCTTCAAAATATTCCAGTAATCGAATCCTGTTGGCTCGGATTTAAGGTGCCATTTCCCTACTATAGCTGTCTTATATCCTGCTTCCTGGAGGACCTTGGGAAAGGTTACCTGACTGCCATCAAAACGGTCTCGGTGATCTTTAAACCCATTCAGATGACTATACTTTCCCGTTAACAGAGTAGCTCGACTTGGACCACAAATAGAGTTGGTCACAAAACTATTCTCAAACCGCACACCTTCATTGGCGATGCGATCCAGGGCTGGTGTTTTGATCAGTTTACTGCCATAACAGCTGATCGCCTGTTCTGCATGATCGTCACTCATGATAAAAATAATGTTTGGCCTGGTTCGTTTTCCACAGCCAACTGTCAATAAACCGGGGACTGCTATCGCAGTCGTTCCCAGTCCTGCTTGTTTTAAAAACTCTCGTCTTGTGGTACCCAAACTAAACCATCCCTTCGCTTATGTTTTGTGCTCCCGACAATAATTCTTGTTCGTGATGGCCCCTGATTAAAACCAGATGGTTTCCCAGAGGGTGCTCTAATAGTTCTTTTATACTTCGTGAATGAAGTTTTATTTCCACCTGTGTCCGACATAAGTTTTCAGACAGGCCAGCAGAAATAATTTCTCCTTCTGCGATCCAGCTTTTTTCCAGAGATTTACCTCCGAGGCGAAAAACTGTCACCGGTCCATTATTGATAATTCCTTGAATTCCTACACCCAGGCCAGATTCGAAGTGTGACCGGATGCTATACGTTTCGACTATTTTCCTTGGAACCGTGCAGTGAGCCAGTATAAGTTTATTGGTGTCAGCATCGATCATGCTGGGATTCGCCATCCAGGGTGTTTCACCGGTGATCGTTTTTGCCAACAACATTCCAACAGTACTCACCAGGTCTCCCTCACAGGCAGCAATGACCCCCTCATCAAGGAGCTGAGAAAGTGCATAACACCCGGTTGTTTGGTCATCCACAACCAGATCAAAGCAGCGTATTGTCAACGCATCCAGTTGATATCTTTGGATCAGTGCTTTTAAGCCTAAAAAAACAGCACCCACATTCTGCAGATCTTCTGGGCTAGGTTCGACAATAACGTCAGCCCTCTCAATGAATCGCTCTATATTTCCGGAAATATCTGCTGAGTCCAGGGCTTTCATCTCCAGCCTCAATTCTTCAAGCGCAACGGGTACGACGTCTACTCCCAAGCGCTCTTTGAGTATATTTGCATCTGGACTGCTGGCAACCAACCAATCGGATGGCTCTCCGAAGCGTCCAATTCTAACACCATCCATGATCATTGTCTTTGCTGTCCCTCGATCAGTTGCAGAATTCTTGCTTCACTTTTTTTATCGGATGGTGATTTAAAAAAGATGATCTCTCCTTGAAGTCCATCTACTTGTAAGCGCGCTAAGGCTTCAAGAGATGCGGGTAAAGAATTAAATTCCGGGTGGGCGACTATATATACCATCCCGGCTTGCCTCACACCTCCTTTTGACTGTATCGTTTTAAGGAGTGACTTTTCCGTCCCCCCTGTGGTCATAAAAAAGAGTTGAAGGTTTGAGCTGTTTTTTGATTCACTGTTAAACTCAGTTCCACCGAGTTTGTTAAGTGTTTCTTTATATTCGCTTAGTGTTTTATCAAACCCTGCAGTACCAGGACTTAAATCTGAGTAAATATAGGTGTAGGTAAATGCTGGACTTAAAGGTTTCGTCTTCTTTATTCTCCTGAAAAAGCGCTCTCTGTACTTATTCTTTTCTGGAATAATATTCAAAAATAGCTGCCATTAACGCTCTTCTGTGTTCAAGATCCAGGATGGCCTCGAACGGAAATCCCATGGTTATGATGTTGGTTTTATCATCCTTGTAGGCAACAGCTGCACTTTTTGTGTTGTGTTTATAACGTAGTAAGGTGACTGCATTTGTGTCCGCTGGTTCAATAGCATCGGGAGCCTCCACCCGATAAATATCTCGGTGATAAGTTGTGTTGAATTCCAATCCTTCCGGAACTACGAACAGGGTATCATCAGTTGACATAATTGTTCCGACTCGAGACGCATAATTCGTCCGGTGCTTGAAATGAAGGACTTGCTCTGCAAACTCAATATCGCTGGAATCCACCCGGTTCTCAAACAGGTCTGTTCCGACATAAGCACCACTGATCAAAAGGTTCCCCCCTTGTTCCGTATAGCGCTGGATCTCTGCTTTCAATGCTTCAGGAAATGCCCGGTATTTGAGTTCTACTCGGGGTTTAGGGCCATCGGTTGCCTTCTCTTCACCCAATATTAGGTCTACATAACGATAGCGTGTTAACTCTACATCTCCATCCATGATGGCTTCATCACTGGCGGATACGAATGATCTGCCCAGACTTTTTACAGCGTCGCCATGGACATAGGGAAAATCGAATGTGTTACCTGGAATAATGATGGTTTCGTAATCGCCATGACTCGCCCCCATCCCTGGTGCATCATCGTCCAGCCAGGGTGATCGCGCCTTCAGGTCATACTGCTGACCGATATAATTCATGTCAAACTTGTCTGGTACGCCCTGATCCCATAGGTCCATAAATCCCAGATAGCCATCACTTTCGATGGTTGCCGCAGGAGCGACCCTGTCAAATCCATTCACGATCATTACAGGGTCTGTATCTTCAGGTTGATAACAGACCGATAAAATTTCTGAGGGAAAGCTCTCACCACCATCGTTCACCGCTGTCACTTTAAAACTATAGATTTCCCCGGGAGTGGGGTTTTCAAGTTTAAATTCTGGTGTATCAACCAAAACACCGTTGTTAAAGTCAGCATCGGCGATTCTTGAATAAACGATATATTTATCGGGAGATGCCGTCTCCTCCAGTGGGTCCTCAACAGGACGCCACTTTAAACTTATAACACCCTCTTTATTTACACTTGTTTGGAAGTGAGAAACGGGAAGTGGTTGAACGATATATTCAAAACCATAATGAGAAGAAAGAAACTTTAACATTCCTTTATAGATGGAGCGGCTGGCATGAAACTTAAAGTCCGGATCCAGCGCAAACTTCATGTCAAGAAAGTTATGGTGAGATAAAAGCTCTAACAACACGGAAGGGACATTTGGTCGGTAGGCTTCACTATACCCCCGATCCCAGATCCAGCGTCTGTTCCACACAGGATCATATTTTGCTCTAATGTCCTCAACGATCTGTGTTTGAAGAATGTCCGCCAGGTCTCGATTGGCTAAACGTGAGATACCGTCAGGATATGTACGATCCTCATCTGCACCTTCTGTACTGCAAATGATCAGCGTTCCGATGACCGTATCATTTCTTGTGTAGCCGGCATCTGTATGAAAAGCCAGAGATAGATCGACCGGAATTCCCAACCCCTCTACTGACCGATCTTTATTTGGACCATAAGGAGCCCCTCTCAGGTAGTTTACCCATTCACCACGACTCTGATAGTCATCATTATAGTCCACTTTTTCGTCGTTAAGGCTAAACACGAGTGTATCCGGCATACCAGCATACTGTAGATAATAGCGCGCGGCTTCCACAAATCGAGGTCTTCCGCTGGTCGATCCTTCTCGCTCAATGATCCCCATACCACCACCGAACCTGACAGCGTCGGCCGTTACTTTTTTATCTTCATTCTCACTTTGGTTGCTCAGCCTTACACTCCCAGATTCAGGGGTGCTTCCCGCATCAAAACTGAAGGTCCCCAGATAGATCCAGGTACCCCCTCCCATGGTTTGATTGACCCGAAATTCGGTCTCTCCGCCTTTATGGTAAACGGTATAGCGCGCATCGTCTACATTTTCGTCAGACGATTCATAGGCAATAAATACGGCATATTCACCTGCCTCGGGAATATCGGGGACCCAGCTGACGCTGGCAGTTTCTTCCGGGGTAGATTGAATAGACCGAGAGGTGCCCGTCAAAAATGGATTCTCACCGACGCTGTATGGTGGTTCACCCACAGAGAAACCCGGTTTTTCATTCGATATCCAAGCGCCTGTCTCCCGGTAGCTATTTCCAGGGGAATCATTGTCCACAACCACCTCGTTGGACTGATGGTCCCTTTCCCTAGGCATAAATACATTGGCCCCTGCATTTTCCAGCATAGGCATGATATAGGGGGTCACAAACGAGTGGGGCAGCAAGTCTTCAACGGTTTGGTATGCCCTCGCCCGCTGCCATTCCCAGCGCTTCAGTCTTTGTTCATAATACCAGCCATGGCTGGACCAGAGCGCTATGTTTCTATTGTAGAGACCTTGAGTTGGAATCCAGGGCTTGCTCATATTCTGGACAATGGGGTTTCCGCGTTCTTCCGCTATCCCCATGCGAGAGCGGTCATAGGCTTTTGGGTCACTGCGGTAATAGTTTGGTATCAACTGCTCAATAGGAACTTCGTTTGAGTAGATAGTCACATCATATTTCTTGAACCTGTGCCCGAGGTGACTGTGCAGGCTCTGGTAGATCAATATCGTATTTTCAGCGCGAAAGGGTAAGGCTCCCATCCAGCGATTCATATAAATATCGAGGGTTTTTGTTTGTTTGTTCACAACAATGGTGTCAATCTTGGCGGGCCGCATCAACTGCACCAAGGCATCTGGCTGTTTTCCGTTTCGCAGGAATTTTTCAACACGCTTATACGCTGTTTTTGTTGCCCCATCCATGCTGGAATAGTCATATCGAGGATTAACCGAGTTTGCTGAGCAGCCAGCTAAAATAAGTGCTGTCAGAATGAGCGCTTGAGATCTAAATAAATTCATGGTTCACGTTCCGTATTTGAAGTGTCGTGCTTCCCCTGTTCGCTAAAAAGTTCAGCAATTGAAATAATAAGATTTTGTGGGTTTTATCAAAGCGTCAAATCGAGGGTGGCGCTATCGAATTCATCTTTTTGTGCGCCTAATTCTTTGCTTGTAAACCGAGATGTCGGTATGAACATTGAGGCGTAAATTAATGGGGTACACATGCCAGAGTTTTTGCACAGTGGGAACGAAAAAAAGGAACAGGTTCGATCCATGTTCGACGGGATCGCCAATAGATATGATTTTCTCAATCATTTTCTCAGTTTCGGTATTGACAATTATTGGCGGGTTCAGTCAGTAAAAGCTTTAAACCTTGAAAAGGGCGATCATCTCCTGGATGTGGCCTGTGGCACGGGTGATCAGGGCTTTTCTGCCCTCAAGCGCACTGATATTCAGGTCACTGGCCTGGACTTTTCGGCCAACATGCTTTCCATTGCCGACAAAAAGATCAAAGCGCGAAACCTGACGGACAAGTTTCGGGTCGTGCAGGGTGATGCTGAAGCACTCCCTTTTGATGACGACACTTTTGAGGCGCTGAGCATTTCCTATGGCATTCGGAACGTTGGCACGATCGCCACTGCGCTAGATGAGTTCTTTCGCGTATTGAAACCTGGCGGGCGACTTTCCATTCTTGAATTCGCTGAGCCACCTGGCTGGTTCTTCGGACGGCTCTACCGATTCTATTTTGATCACGTGCTACCCCTGATGGCCGGTCTTTTTTCAAGCAAGTCAGCCTACACCTATCTCCCAGAATCCGTCCGGCATTTTCCGGACCGGGAAGATTTCAAAGCTCTGTTGAAATCAACAGGGTTCAGAAGGATCGGTCATAAGGACCTTACCTTTGGTGTCACCACCATCTATCACGCTTTGAAGTAAGCTCTCTCGACACGACCACACCCTTTTACGCCTTTGGGAGGACGAACGACGCAGCCCGCCACGCCACAGCCTTTACGCAGGCGGGCAATCCCGGATAAACCCTGCTTGGCGATATTTGGTTATTTAGCTCAATATTGCCAATTGACACGAATCAGAGATCGCTTCTCCCGACATGCCTGTCGGGCTCGCGAAGACGTTCTATATGATTAATATGTTCGGACTACTTCAGGAATTCTACAGAAAGAATTGAGGTGCTACCAAAGCGCTCTTTGGGCACGATGGCGTAATCTACGCGAACCTTTCCAAGGCCACGGAGGTTTAACTGTGTCCCCACCCCCATGGTGAAAGCTTCAATATCATAATTGTGTCGATAGCCTGCTCGCAGAAACAGTTTTTCCTGGAAGGCGTATTCCACGCCAGCATTCAAGTGTTCCGGTCCATCATTGGGATGGTCGGCATCTAGGGCCAGCGTTAGGCGGTTTAGCGAATTCTGCCAGACAGCCTGGTCCTTACCCAATAGATCCACACTAAGCCCGATTCTTATCATGAGCGGCAATGGCCAGGGTTCTGTTCTCAGGTTGGCATCTGAGTTATAGTTGCCATCGATATCTGGATCAATATCCGTATCGATAATGAGATCCCGGCCTTCAAATTTGACATCACTCCCAAAATTCGAGAGTGCCATTCCGATACGCACTCCGTGGTGAGGCGTCTGCAGAATAGAACCAATATCCAGAGCCAGGGCCTGAGCAGTCTCATTGTAGGCACGCAGCTGAACAAGCTTACCAGAAATACCGAAGGAAAGCAGGTCGGTGATCTGGCGGGCATAGCCCAAATTGATAGCCAGGTCCTGGACCCCATATTGAAGGCCTGTGCCGTCCGGGTTCTCTAGGGTCCGAACAGGCTGTTCTCCCATGGTGAGACTTGAAACAGATACGCCGATCCTTTCATTTGAGCCGGCACTCAAAGTCACGCCTACATAATCGTGGACAATATCAAGCATCCAGTCGTTATGGCTGGCCGTAACAGACATACCCTGGGTTCGAGTCATGCCTGCCGGGTTCCAGTAGAGTGCTGAGCCATCATCAGCCAGGGCAACAAACCCACCGCCCATGGCAGTCGCTCTAGCACCCACCCCCATTTTTAAAAACGGCGCCGCTGTGGTTGCCACCTTATCAAAGGCTGCATGTAAGGAAAGAGTGAGACAAAGGATAAAGAGTAGGTGTCTCATTTGATCACCAGAAACCTTCCTGTCGCTTCTTCACCCGCAGGCGTTTCAACATGATAGAGATACACGCCAGGGGCAATAAACTGATCATTCCGGCTGCGCATATCCCAAAAGACATATCCTTCTCCAGGTATGTCTTCTCCATGTTCAATCGTATCCACATGCTCTCCAACAATGGTATAGATCCGAATCGTACACTGTGAAGGTATGTTGTTGAACATGAGTCGTTTCCCGAACTCGTTGGTTTCCCAGGAATTGGCAACGATGTAGGGATCAGGAACGGTATAAACATTTTTTAAAACTGCTTTGTCCTTTGTCTGCGTTTTCTTTGCCAGTGGATTGAACCGATAGGTAATACCCGGCCGGAAGGGTTTGTTCGTGATTATGGTGAACTCATCACCATCTGATGGCGCAACAGCATCAATGATCTCCAACTGCCCATCTCTGTTGAATGATGAGTCCGGTTTGTTGTTGGTCAGGAGATACAGGTAGTTGTCAAGGCTATCAGGTCCGACACTCTCTAAGATCAGCATGTCGACGTGCAGTTCGTACCACCCCGGACTGCCTGATAGATACCCTAAGCCACCAGGAACGAGATCCCAGCCCAGTAGACTGTAAAAAATGGTGCGTGTCGTGTTGGGTATGAGGTGATTAAATTCTGCAAGCGTCGTTTGGTCGCTAACATCCACCGGGTTTTCTGGATCTGATATCACCTCTATTTTCAGTGGTAAAGGCTGTGTTTCTGAGCTGTAATCACCAAAGAAGGAATCCAGCCAGCGAGCTTCTACACCGGCCCCATGGTCAATGGTGATCCGCCAATCATCAAATGTCTCTACCTCGCTACCAACGGCCTGCCCCGTTGGAACTTTTTCAGGGTGTTTGCTCTTCGTGCGCCAGTCAAAGGTGCTGGTGTCTCCTGAAACTTTTGTCCAGCCCAGCTCGCTGACATCCGTGGCGGCATTTTCCAGGTACAGGAGAAATCCATGGGCGGCGACAACATTTGTATCAATGGCCTCACCGATGATCAGATCTTGAACCAGGGTATCTCCTGTTGTCAGGTCGGTGAGTATCATACCCATATCCAAATCACCGTTAGTTGCTGTTAGATATTCAAAGCCTATTTCGTAATCGTGGTCTTTCAACTCATCCTGGTTTTCGAATTCCAATCGTACCAGACCATCGCTGACCCCCCCTGCCGGCTCGAGTACGCCATCCATGCTATAGAGCAGGTCTTCTGCCTTGCGACCTGGCGTCACCCGCACCGTGTGTACTTCATGCCAGGATTGACCCGGAGCGTTCTGGTATGATTGGGTCGGATTATTCAGGTCGCTCTGATCTCCTTTGTCATAGGCAGAAACGCTATACCAGTACTCCACTCCGTTGACCAGGTTAGAATCCACATAGGTGTGGACCAGACCGGTATTAGCTCCCAGGCTCTGAGGAAATGCCGGGTCAGCACCAGAGACATCATAACCATAACGGGCAACATCTTCTGCTTCGGTGTAATCGAATTGTGCAATGGGTTGATAGCCAACCAGGTTGCCAAAAATATCCGTGATGGGTTTTCCCCAGGTCAGACCAGCATCGGTGCTCCGGAAGATTTTATAGCCCTCGAAATCCTCACTTGCAGTCCAGACATCCCTGGCTCTTTCAGGTGAGGCATCCCAGTACAGTGTTACCGTTTCATCACCAGGAACCGCATGAACCGTTGGTGGTGTCGGAGGGCCTGAACCCTGGAAGTAAAGCTCGTACATTTCATTGGCCGTTTCCACGTTCGCCAAAAGATCATCTGTGCTGGGATTGTCAGGTTCTTCCCCTGCATCTCCCATGATCATTCCGAAGGACAGGGTCGTCATGGAATCCACTTTCAGATCAAAGGGGCCACAAGAAATGATATAATTGATGCCATTGCCTGGTGCTTTATCTGCCTCATGGCCTGTATCTGAGAATGGTGGGTAAAAGCTCTCCAGGGAGTCAGCTCCTGTGTAATCGATCCGCTGGTCATTGCCATGGAAGTAATACTCTGGGGCTACAAGATGCTCCGAGTCCATCTTGCTGGTCATGAGGGCCCACATTTCCTGGTCTGTGCTTGGCGACACTTCGCGACTGAAGTGGTGAAAATCAGTGACGCCCAGTTTCTCGGGAGTATCAAAGACACGGATACCAACCATACCCAGGGGGTCATCTGTCTCAGACCAGGCCCCATCGGCGGTGTTATTCAGGTCGTATATGTAGACCAGGTCCCTGGTCCCGTCATTGTCGCTGTCAATAAAATTAATGTAATCGTGATTATCAAAATCTGGACGGAACTTGGCATACAGGCCAATATAGATACTGTCAAGATCCTCGGCGCCATCATTAAAAAGCTTCAGATCCCAGAAGACAATATCTTCAGCGTAGGGCCGGTCATAGGAATAAGCGGTCTGTTCCACGGTAAGTCCGTGACTGCCCTGTGGGTTTTCTGCGTCGTTGTAGGTACAGAACAGATCGCGATCAGAAGTAAACTGGTCCACAGCATCTGGCAGGAGGATAGAGTTTGGATGGCTGTTCAATTGCTCAGGGGTCAAGCTGTTTATATCTACTCGAAAGTATCCAGGCCAGCCTGATTCGGGCCAGGATTGAGAGAGGTCGCTACTGGCCATGAAGGGGGTATCATCTGATTCCGCGACGAGAATACCGGAGTATTCATTTCCTCGCGCGTCATCGGGAGGCAACCAGTCCAGAATCTTTGAGGTGCTCTGGGTCTCCGTTTCTATAACATTATTCTCATTGATACCGACCATAAACCCCAGACCGAAAGAGTATTGCCGTTCATAAGCAGCTGAAGCTGGCCAATGCAAGGCATTGGTAAAATAGACATGGAAACTGGATAAGGTCCCAAAGTTGCCTGTATTGTTTTGGAGTTGACCTTTATCCATTACACCGACAGCTTTCTGAAATATACCGCCAGGCTTGGCAAGAAGATCCAGATCCTGATCATCATGACAGCGGGAGCAATCCTGCCCATTAGACAGACCAAACATGAGTCCAACTACGATCAGCATGAAAAAGAATCGTCGCATTACCATCCCACGCTAAAGCCAAGCTTGATGCTTCGTCCAGGACCCAGTTTTGCCGGGTTCAGGTTGGAATCCTCACCACCACTGACCAGACCTGAAAGGCCCTGGTCAAATGGTTTACCTGTTCTGTTATTCACCGACAGCACATTGTCATGATCGGTGATATTCATCGCTTCCAGAAAGAGGGCGGGTTTGACGGATCCGATCTTTACCTGCTTCTTGACTCGCAGATCCAGACTGTAGGTCCAGGGTTTTCTTGCAGAATTTATTTCCACCCGAATGGTTGGGTCAACATAAGGTGTGTAGGGCAGCCCGCTGGCGACATTGAGCAGCAGATTTGCATTAACATTAGCAAGCGGGTCCATACCAAAGAGCGTGAGGCCGCTTTTCGCCTTCGTTCTAAAGTTCAAGTTGCAGGCCAGGTCATGGCGTTGATCAAAACTTAGATAATACTCTTTGTGGGGTACCTCCTCGTTGGTGTACGCTGAGAAGTAACCACCGACGGGGCTGGAATTATTTCCCCTGGCCACCGAGAGCGAATAGCTCAGGTTGGCACTGAACAGCCCGCCGAACTGCCTGTCAATACTCAGGTCCACGCCTTTTACGCTGGCGTAATCCGAGTTGGCATAAACCACGACCGGAATGGAAATGATCCGGTATTGCTGGGTAGATAACAGGTCGCGAATATCCTTGGACCAGACCGTGGCAGTCAGGCGGGTGATGGGAGACAAGGCCTGTTTGACACCGACTTCAAAAGCAACCGTCTTCTGGGGTTTTACACCAGCATTTCCAACCAGGGGTAGTGCTGTTGTAATGTCCTTGTCTGCATTATAGGTCATGGAATTGAAGTCAGGAGACTGGAAAAAGTGTCCGTATGAAAAATGAAACACAGTATTTTCGGTTACCGGATAGGCAATACCGATCCGGGGGCTCAACTTTGCTTCAGCTGGCGTGTCCACAACGGGGGCGGGAACCCAGGTTTGAAGCGTCGAATCCCAGACGGCGAATCTGGCGACATCTTCCCACATCCCGATATTTGGGTCGATCCGGTCATACCGTAGACCCAGGTTGAAGATCAGATATTCGAATTCGATCTTATCCTGGATATACATAGAGAATTCATTCGGGGTAAACGTGGTGTCATCCTTGAAATTTGTGCCACCGACCCAGGGATCTTCAACTGCAAATACATCTAGCTCATGAAATGAGGCTGTCAAGCCAGTTTTGATCATGTGATTGTAGTTTGTGTTATAGGTCAGATTCCAATTCAGGGTCTGAGTCTTGCTGCTATTGTCGATAAAGGTGCCCTGTGTACCGGATTTATAAAAGTAAACGGACTGATTGGTGATCGGCCGCTCGTAGTCTGTATAGGAAAGCGTCTTCACACTGGTCTTGGTTGAGACCGTCTGCGATGAAAGATGAAGGTTGTAGAATAGTGCCTCTGATAGTGCCTGGGTCAGGGATAAAGACACTCGATCATTCGATTTAAAGGTGTGGGCTTGGTTCTGTGGTAAATATTTCCAGGGATGCGAGTAACGTTGATATAGCCTGCTTGAGCTTTGGGCGGAAGCCGTGAGCTTCAATTTTGATGTGATACGATTGCTCAATTTCAAGTGAACATCCTGATCGATCTCTGCACCATGGGCCAGAGGACTTTTCTGCTTGCCGTAGAGGGTCGATAAATAATAGCTGGTCTTTCCAAACAACGGACCCCCCAGATTCAGGCTCAACTGTCCATTGAGAGGCAGGTCAAGCAGGGGTAGAAAGGTCTCCGGGTAAAGCCCTGCGGGCGCTGTGTTGTAATAGAGCAACAGGGAGTCAGCCAGATCCACATATACATAATTGCTATCCTCGTTGGCATAAGCGGTATCCAGATACGCGAATGCACCAGCTTTGTGATATTGATAGGCGTTGAGCTGGTCGGAGGTGTATTCCATACGGCCATGAAATTCCCGGCTTCCTTCTTTGGTGACGATGTTCACCACGGAGGACATAGCCTGCCCGTATTCCGCATTGAAAGTGCCGGAAATGACCGTCAGTTCTTGAATCGCATTCTGGTTGACACTGCCACTGAAGTCGCCTTCCATGGGGTCTTTTACCACCACTCCGTCGATCATGTAGAGGATCTCTTTGGAGCGTCCGCCCCTCACATGGAGTCCCCCTTCATCGTCAGTGGTGAACCCGGCCTGGGTCGCCAACACATCTGTGATATTGTCCACCGGCATGGCCACAATGTCATCCGCCTGGACCACACGAATGGTGGCTGTGGCATCTCTCTGGATGAGCGGGCGGGTTGCCACGACAACCACTTCTTCGGTGGCGTCCAGTGAGACTGGCTCTAGCTGGGTGCTGACCCGGGTGGTGAAATCTGATACGACCTGAACGTTCTCGTGAACAGACACCTTGTAGCCGATCATCTGAAAACGGATGGTGTATGTTCCTGGTGGAATATTGATGATAAAGTAACTCCCGTCCTCACGGGAGGCTGTGCCCAGTGGTGTATCATTAATAATTATATTCACACCGATGAGCGGTGAACCATTCTCATCCCTTACGGTTCCTGCCAGCTTGCCACCAACACCCGCTACCAGGCTCTGAGAGAAAAGGAAAAATAGTATTGTTATGGTTGTGATTTTTTTCAAGCGAAAATATAGGGCTGTTCTCCGGCCGAGAACAGCCCTAAGAGAGAGTTCTTATTTTACCATGAGCATGCTTCTGCTAAGCTGCTCGTGTCCTTTGTTTAGGACCAACAGGTAAGCACCGGCTGCAACTTTCTGACCCAGGGTGTTCTTTCCATCCCAGCTCAACTCGTAGCTTCCGGGCTGAATATAGCCACTCGCCAATGTTCTGATCACCTCGCCCTTCACGTTATAAACTTGCAGCGCAACATTACCACTTTCGTGTATGTCAAACGAGATACTCGTAGAAGGGTTGAAAGGATTGGGGTAATTCTGGTTTAGTGTCATACTAACGGGTAGGTTTTTGTTCCCGTGGATACTCGATCCACCTGCTGGCTGCACGATCACATTGTCAAAGTAGCCTTCGATGCCATCGGCGTCCTGCTGAAAAGCGAAGATCCCCGCCTGGCCACTCAGGGCTGTTGAATGGGTGAATTCTGGTTTGATATACGTCGAGTCAATAAAGGTTCCCAGCTCTGTTTCATCATACCTGCACTGATAAGAGACTGTACTGTCCTCTTTTGTCGTGACCAGGATCTTCATATGATGCCACCCTTCGGTCTTATCAACACCAGAGGCATCAACCTCATTATAGAAGGTGTAAAAGGTTGGCAGGGAAAAGTCCAGCTTGTTGTTATAAATACGGAAGCGGTTGTTGGCATCAAAGTCGGCCACCATTTTCACGTAGTAATTCAGGTTAGAATCTGCATAAGCAACGATGCCGGTATAGGCAGATCCACTTGCATGGTTTTCATAGACGTAAACATCTGCCTCGACCATATAATCTTTATCTTCGGTGGTACCCAGCAGCAGAATGGCTGCGCCTGTGTAGCTTCCATCAACATCCTGGATAAGCCCCACCTTGCTTCCACCGGTAGGGAGAGCGGCCGGCGCGTTTGCCATGTCGATCGCCTGTATCATTTCTTCATTGGCTCTGAACTGCTGCCATTCGCTTACATCTCCGTCTTCGAAATCTTCTGTATAGTTTTGGCCAAAGGCAAAGCCCGCCAGGAGAATAAGAATAATGCCTGTTAAATTTTTCGTCGTTGCCTTCATCATTTACCTCTTTTTGATTTTTATTTTTCATGCGCTACAGGCGCTTGTTTATCTTTTCGCAACAGGGTTCCCAGCATTTCCTCGATCTCTGCTTCGGTGATCGTATCCCGGTCATCACCAAGAAACACCAGGCCATGGAAGATCCCACCCATGGCTTTTAGCACAAGACGGGTATCCATCTGGGGAAACTGTCCTTCCTTGATACCCGCTTCGATCATGAGGGTCAGGAGATCATAAAGCCTGTTTTGGTAAACCCTCCACTCCCCCTTTTCACGATACTCTGCGGGCAGTGCTTTCGGGGCAAAGAATAAGAACTCAAAGAGCGGACGGTCTTCATTCACCAGCTCGGCGATCCTTTTCAATAGGGAAATAAAGGCTTTCCTTGGACTTTTGCCTGCCACGTCGAATTCTTTGAGGCTGGTCCACATGTTTTTCCAGCCTTCCAGAAGGATGGTGTTGAATATTTCTTCTTTTGAGTGGTAATAATAGTAGAGGGTGGCTTTTCCAAAGCCAGCAACCTTGGCGATCTCATCCATAGTTGCCCGCTCCAGGCCCAGGTCTTTAAAGACCTTCAGCGCGCTAGCCAGAATCAGCTTTTTCCTGGTTTCCCGTTCCAACTCTTTTCGGTTCAAACTCATCTGGCCCTTTACCCCCCTGCCATGACGTTGCGTTCAGTTTTTCGAACGTGCGGTCGAAAACTAATTCACAATAACACTTATTCAAATAAAAAATTGTTTGACCTGTCAATCTGAATGGACGCTGAGGCCCTCGAAGCGGAAATGGGGGGGCGATTGCACCGGAGTGTCTTCCTGAGCCTGCCTGCCATTCCGAAGCCCTGCGGGCGTAGATAGGTCGAAGGACAACGCCGATTGATATTGAGGTTCCTTTGCCAAGCGGTCGGCTCTATGCCCCAGAGGGAAGGATCCCCCAACCTGTTTCGCCCTTCGAGAGCCTCAGGGTGACAGGCTGGGGGTTCCCCATCCCGAGGCTATAATGTGATCTTAAGCGGGCTGTCCTCTGCTGGCCACTGACCTTTGGCAATATTCTTTGCACCTTTGAAGACCAGATATGAATACTTGCCATAATGTGGAATCAATTGGCCGATCCTGGGAAGCGATTCATGGTCATCTGAGATGACCTTCAGAAATTGTCCTGCGACCTCTTCGTCTGTGCCGCTCAATACAAAGGTATGACCCTGGCGGGGAAATTCCTGACCGTTCACGATGATGGTCTCCTCATTGACCTGGAGCAGGTCGGCCATAGAACCTGGTATGATATCAGTATTCAGACAGAAAAAGGCATAAGATTCTGCAGGCCCCAAAGTTATGACTTGACCCTTCACTACTGGATCTACATCGCCCTCAGTCAGGTTATCGCCAAAGGCCTTCATAACATCTCTGTCTGCTGCGTCCATATAAAGAAAGTGTTTTTCTGGAGCTCCCATAGCTGCAGCCACAATAGGCTCTATCTCCTGCGGATACAGGTGGCGAAAAATATTATAATCTGGATCCACCTCAAAGCTGGTGACATCTTTTTCTACCGCCACTTCAATGATGGTTTCAGGCTCATTTATATTGACCACAATGTCAGAATCTTCCGCCCCATAGAAGCGGATAGGTACCTTCAGGGTATACCGTTCATTTGCCGGCTGAATGATCTTCAGCTTGATCTTTCTCATATCTTCTGCGACGCTCGTTTCTACAAGGTCGACACTGAGTCGTGCTGCCCCTTTCCGGTCCACCCACTCGGGAATAATAAAGGAAAGATCTTCTCCTGACGCTTTCTCATAAGCCGCCAGCCACTGCTCCCAGGTAACTTTTTCTCCCTTATGCTTGGTATAAACAGCCTGCCAGGCGTTGAAAAAATTCTCAGAGCCGATCATGTTGTCGATCATATGAAAGATCATCATGGTCTTATTGTAGCCGATGGTCCGACTTTCGGCATTATGGCGGGCTTTGAACTCCCGAACAGGAAATTCATTTGATTCGTTTACATAGCTCTTGTACTGTTTCAGGATGTCTTTGCGGTAATCTTTCGAGCTGGCTGGGCTTCTTTTATCCTTGTACAGATAATCTGCACCATAGACGGTGAGACCTTCACACCAGTTGCCATTTTCGTAATCCACATAGATGCTGTTGCCCCACCAGTTGTGGAGCACTTCGTGCCCCAGGGAGGTCATAACAATAAAAGGTAACCGGATCACCTGTTGCCCCAACAGGGTCCAGGCTGGCATACCATAGCCGGTTGGAAAGAAATTTTCTGCCACCGTAAAGCGCTCATAAGGATATGCGCCGATAATTTCGGTGTACATTTCAACATACTGGGCCGTTGCCGGCAGGTAGGTTTCGAATAGGCTGGTGTCTTCCTCGAAGAAATAGCAGTAAACATCCACGTCACCCGCTTTGGTGTGTCCCACAACAAAAGGGGCTGCCATGAACATGAGGCCATCGGCCTGATACGGGTTCTGCCAGGTCTGGATCTTCCTGCCATCCAGGGTTTCCGAGGACAGGCTGTTCCCGTCGGATATGGATTCCCATTCTGCAGGAATATTGGCTGTTACCTTAAAATCCATGAGTCCATCACCTCCCTGGGGATAATAGAAAGAGGATGGGCTGAAATAGGCACCCTGCTCAAGAATGGTTCCCGTGACTTCACGTCCGACATTCTGATTGGAAAACTTCACATCTGAGACATCGGCCAGAAAAACTGCAGCATAGCGAATACTGAATTCGGCAGATTTTGTCTGTTTTGACTCAAAAATCAACCATAATGCATCATTAGGAGGGCCTAACGCCTTAATGGCAGAAGCTAACTCACTGTTTTTTGAAGCTAAATCATTCAAGCCGGTGAGGGTGTATTGGGTTTCTTTTCCGTCAAGGGAGAATAACTCCACATCAGCATTAGGCGCTAAATATAGGAGATTAACCCCTGATTGAACATGAATTACCCCGGTGTCAGAGAACATTGCCTGATGTTTTTCCACATTCACGTCAATTTCCAGGTTGTGGTTTATAAATGTAACAACACTGACCTCGAGATGCCTACATGACACCAACAAGACAAGGCTTGTCAGGCCAGCACCAAATATCTTCAACGCTCTCATGATCCGATCTCCTTATCTTACCACAATGGATATTTCGTTTTCGGCCTGTAGATATTTGCCCGCTATCCGCTTCACGTCTTCAAGCCTCACATCGCGCAGGGCTTTCAGTTGGGTCTCATCATAAAGCATGTCCCCATGGAAGAATTCTGAGGTCCCCAGGTAATACGCCTGATTAATACTGGACAGGCGCCTGAATGTCATGCGACCCAGGTACATGTTGATCGCTCGCGTCACATCGTTTTCCGTGATATCCGCTACTGTTTCCTTGCTCATAAGGGTCGGAAATTGAGGTATCAGAACATCGGCATTCTGCGGTCTTGTTCCCAGTGTAATGTAGAACAGAGCCTTATCGCCCTTTACATCAGCAGTAGCCGACATGCGGTAAGCCATCCCTTGTTGTTCTCTTACATCAAAGATGATCCGGTCAGACAGGAGCAAGGATAGCGCCTTGATGGCCGCCTCGTCTCCCTTTTCAACATCCTTCACAAAACCCCAGAACAAGTAGGAGCGTTCTCCGCCACCAACCAGGTCGAGATCGACAGGGGCGTCTCTTTTTAGTAGGTTTCTCTCCGTCATGGGCTTCTCTGTGGGGCTGGTCGCTGCGGCTCCGGCAAGAAAGTATGTTTCAACCGAGCTGGGGTCGCCTGGAGAAACGACTGAAACGATTCGATTGCCAGGTGCAAAATATTGTGCCGCAAAGCTTACCAGGCCTGCATAATCCAGGGTTTTTTGTTTCGTTTCCTGCTCTGGTCCGTATAGAACGGAGTCTTTCAAGGAAACGAACAACTCATTCGCTTTATCCTTAGCCCCGTGCATCATCCCGCGGGAGAATTTTGCCTGGGCTTTAATGAATTCATCCTCAGTCGGGATAAAGCCATTCATTTCTGAATTTAAAAAGGCAATGGCTCCCTTAAGGTCATTGGCCAACCCCTCGACCCGGATATATCCGAAATCAGGGTGGAGATAGATATTATCCATGGGAATCCATGGGTTGTCATTCACGGTAAACTTTAAGCCATACTGCTGGCTCAAGGCTTCTTTTTCAGGGGTCTTCATGCGCTGACCAAAACAATCGTGAAGGATCTTGGCCGCACTCTTTCCGTGTTCTGCTTCAAACGCGGCTTTGTATTTGAAGAGATAGTGGATCGCCAGGAGCTCGGAAGCCGGGTTTTGTCTGACAATGAGACCCATGCCCTGGTCGTGATCACCCAGCAGCTCTGTTCTCACACCACCTTGGACATCGTCTGTCTTTAGTACACCAGCATGGTGGAAAATGACAGCTGGTTCCTTTTTGAAGCGAAATTTTTTCAGTTTTGCGGCAGCCTCACCCAGGCTTTCTTCTGTAGGCAAATCCAGGACACCATCAATACCCTTCACTGCAAAGGCTTGGGAATTATAGATGCCAAACATGTGGGGTTTCTCTGAGTTGCGTAGAAAATCCGTTTTCTCCTGAGTTGCCAGGGATGCTAGCGTTGCCTTCGGTGTTTTGATGCGGACCTTCCTCATCAACTTAAAGAGCGCCTTACTTATGGACTCTGGGTTAGATCCAGCGGGCAGGGTCAGCTTAAGTGCCAGATGATCGGCGATGGGTGTGTTATGCATTTCTACCTCCAGAGCATCCACTTGGCCTGGAAACTGGGACTCCAGTTTTTCTTTAAGCTCACTGGTTTTGTCGTTCAACCCCATTTGCATGAGCGTGATAATTTCTGGCGACAGTCCAGCCGGTAAAGCAAAGATCTGATGCAGGGTATTCATCTCCCCGCCGTAGTAGCGATCCAGCCAAGATCCTGGTCGCAGCGTGACTGCTGTTGATCTGTCCATGCCCGTTTTCAGAATGCTGTCACTGGGGCGATAGACCGAGCCCGGCGCAGCCGCACCGTAGATCCGCTTGATCTCATCCAGCATGGTCTCGCTGTCAAAGTTTCCGATGGCGCTGAGGACCATATTGTTCGGCAGGTAGGTGGACTTGTAATAATCGTTCACATCATCACGGGACATGTGTTGAATGGTGGCATAGGTTCCCAGGGTGGGCAAAGACAGTGCGTGACCCTTATAGAGCTCTGCTGCCAGATTGTATTCCATCTGAGTCGCTGGTTTGGATAGGCTTTGGGCGATCTCCTCCAGGACAATACCCTTTTCTTTCTCAAACTTGTCCCCTGGCAGGATGGAATTGAAAAGCATGTCTGCCTGAAGCTCCATGCCTTTTATCTGATTCTCTGCCGGCATGACCATCATATAATTGGTATAATAATCGCCCGTGTTGGCATTATTGTAGCCACCGATTAGATCTGTATCGTCATACAGTTCGCGCTGGGTACGGGTTGTGGTCCCGTTGAACAGCAAGTGTTCCAGCATATGACTCATGCCGCTGGTCTCGTAGGTCTCGTAGGCAGAGCCCGTCTTCACAACGACATTTACGCCTACCATGGGCAAGGCTTTATTCTCAACCAGGAGCACATCCATGCCATTGTTCAACTTGTGGATGGAAACGCCTGCCTGGCCAGCTGCCAGTAGGCCTGAAATAGTGGAAATAATGATTGAGGCTAACAGGAGCCCTTTTCTCATGGTCATGATATGCTCTTTCTTTATTGTGCGATTAACTGCTTTGCATCCATCTCTTTAGGCACGTCCAGACCCAAGAGATGCAGGACGGTAACACCAATGTCCGACAAAACGCCATCCTGGAGACTGGCTTCCGTGTTGTCTCTCGAAATATAAAATAATTCGACCGGATTCAAGCTGTGGCTGGTCCGAACGGACCCTGTTTCGTAGTCGACCATTTGGTCAACATTCCCGTGGTCCGCTGTGATCAGGACCTGGCCGTCTTTTTCAAGAATGGCAGGGATGATCTTGCCCAAACACTCGTCAACGATCTCAACAGCCTTAACGCCGGCTTCAAAAACACCGGTGTGGCCAACCATATCACCATTGGCAAAGTTCACCATGATGAAGTCGTATTTATCCTGCTCCAGTGCTTCCAGGAAAGCATCGCTTACCCGGTAGGCTTCCATCTCGGGGTGGTCAGCAAAGGATGCGGGATCGAAACGACCCTTGACCTCATTGCGGTCTTCGTTTTCATAGGCTGTGGTCAGCTTGCCATTGAAGAAGCTGGACACATGGGGAAATTTTTGGGTCTCCGCCAAACGCAGTTGATGGAGACCTGCTTTCGCAATGGTCTCTCCTACCGTGGCACTGGCCTCATCCGTGTCTGAGCCCACCTCAACCAACAGAAAATTTTTGAATCCATCATAGTAGGCGGTCATACCAGCATAGATGATGTCAAGCTTGTCCTTGGGCGCGCCGGGGTAGTCCGATTCAACAAAAGCCTGGGTTAATTGGGTGGCCCGGTCCTGGCGATAATTGGTGTGCAACACCACATCCCCGTCGTGGATACCGGTATAACCTTCCATGACATGGGGTGGAATATATTCATCGAACATGTCTTCGCCGCTGGGGGTTTTATCCGAAGCCCAGGAGGCTTGAATCGCATCTGCGGCATTGCTCATGCTGCGGCCTGTGGCAGAGACAATGGCATCATAAGCTTCATCGGTGATCTTCCAGACCTTACCGCGATCCATCCCATAGTAGCGCCCCATGAGCGTCCCGATGGTGACCCCGTCTAAATCGGCCATGACTGCTTCCAGTTTAACCAGGTGCTCCAGAGCACTGTGGGGAGGTGTATCCCGCCCATCCAGGAAGGGATGGACAACGATCTTGCCTGCAGGAAACTCATCCTTGGCCTGGCGGATAAATTTAAAGAGGTGGTCGTAGTGGGCGTGAACGCCTTCGTCCTGGAGCAAGCCAAAGAGATGAAAGGTTGAGTCGTTGAGCTGCCATTGGTTCATCATGCCGGTCCAGAGATCGCCGCGATAGATCTGACCACTTTCCAGGTGGTCGTTGATGCGTTTCAGTTCCTGGATGACGACACGGCCAGCACCCATGCTCAGGTGTCCTACCTCGCTGGAGCCCTGGAAACCATCGGGCAGGCCAACGGCTTCACCGGAAGCTCCCAGCAGGCTGCGAGGATAATTTTTTCTATACGCGTCCAGGTTGGGGGTCTTGGCAGCCAGAACGGCATTACCTTCGGTCCGCTCCGTGTATCCAACACCATCCAGGACGATGAGTACAACAGGTTTCATATATGTAAATCTTTCTGGTTAGTTCGCTGCTTCATTTCGGTGGTAATTTAGTTTTCACAAGGCGTATTGGAATGGCCGAATGACCAAGGTTACGCTTGGGTCATCCTAAGGCCGAGCCATCAGCAAGGGGGCTCGTAGGACTGACAAAATACTTTAAAGGGGTGCTTTGCTCATAAATTTTTTATGATATAAGAGAATCTCGTTCTAAACTGCTCTGACATGATCGAGTATATCATCTTCGGTGCCAGCTATGCTTTTGCTGCGGTGGTGCAGCCCGGTCCGCTACAGGTCTTTTTGATCTCCCGGGTCACCACGGTTGGCTGGAAACGCACCCTGCCGGCCGTCTTTGCGCCCCTCATCGTTGATGTACCTATCGCCTTTCTCATCCTTACTGTTCTGCATCAAGTGGCTGGCGGTTTCGAGCACATCCTGCGCGGTGCCGGGGGCGTCGTTCTCTTCTATTTCGCGTATAAGACCTATTTGAGTTGGCGACATTCAAAGATCGAACCGCTTTCAGGAGAGATCGATTCATCCAGTTCCCTGTTGCAAGCCATGGCGGTCAACGCCTTCAACCCCAACCCTTACATCGGCTGGAGCCTGGTACTGGGACCCATGGTTTTGGAGGCCTGGACCAGCCGACCCCTTGACGCCGTCGCCCTGTTGGTCTCTTTTTACTCCATTCTGATCCTGGGAACGGCTGCCTTTGTCCTCCTGGTTGGGACCACCTCTTTCCTGAGCCCGGCCGTGAGACGAAGCCTCATTCTGATCTCTGCTTTTGCTTTGGCTGGATTGGGATTTTTCTCGCTGTACGCTGCCTTTGGTTTATAGCTTATGAACATGGTAACCACCTATCACCTTGAGATGTTGGATCGAAATGATCTGCGCCCAAAACCTGCACCGCCAGGATTCGATTTGGTACACGTCGATTCCCCCACCCCGACATTGAACCAAAACTTCTATCATAAGGTCGGTGCGGACTGGCAGTGGTCAGGTCGCTTGAAATGGTCGGCAGACAAATGGAGTGAACACGTAAACAGCAGCAGGCTGCATACCTTTGTTGGGCAAATGAATGGTCAGCCCATCGGCTACGTGGAGCTGGAGCAACAGGTTGAGAATAGCGTGGAGATCCTTTATTTCGGTCTCTTGCCTGATGCGATAGGCAAAGGTCTGGGTGGCGCATTTCTCTCTGGTGTCGTCGAGCAAGCCTGGCGTTTACCGGGCACCCGGCGCGTATGGCTCCACACCTGCACCGATGATCATCCACATGCATTGGACAACTATAAGGCCAGGGGTTTCAAATTATTTAAGACAGAAAGGAAGCAGCTTGAAGATACGTGACCAAATTAATTCTAGTTTCACCTTTCACGTTTCGTTTTTCAAATAAGATGGGGTCACATCCGCTTAACCTGGCTATTCGCTTCCTGTTAGAACTGGCAACCCTGTATGCCATGGGGTTCTGGGGCTGGCGTCAAGGTGAGGGCTGGCTCCGGCCAGTGCTGGCTATTGGGGTTCCCCTCTTGTTTGCCATTGCCTGGGGCACTTTTGCGGTGCCGGATGATCCCAGTCGATCAGGGGGCGCTCCTGTTCCCATACCCGGTTTGTTAAGACTGGTCTTGGAGTTGTTGTTTTTTTCCGTGGGAGTGTTGATGATGTATCAGTCTGGTTATCACACACCTGGTTTTATATTTGGGATCGTCATCATTGTTCATTATATGGCATCTTATGATCGGATCGTGTGGTTGATCCAACAATGATCCCCCGACACCAAACACCCCTTCCAGAATTGACGGTCAGTCAAATGATGGAAGTAGACCGGATCATGATCGAAGACTATGGCATCACCCTTGTTCAGATGATGGAAAATGCCGGTTATAGTCTCTCCCTGCTAGCAAAAGAACGATTCCTACTGCATGATCTCCAAAGGTCGCAAGTGATCATTTTGGCAGGTAGTGGTGGAAATGGTGGAGGCGCTCTGGTTGCTGCCCGACGCTTGGCAAACTTCGGAGTCAATGTTCAGGTCTGGTTGTCCAAGCCCAGCCATGAATTCAAAGGGGTCCCCGGGCATCAACTCAACATCCTTTTTCGCCAGGGGGTGGCTATCATTGACCCCCCGGACCGACCAAAAAAGTCTATTGTCAATCTGGTCATCGATGGGCTCATTGGTTATAGCTTGAAAGGTGATCCCCGAGGTTTGACCGCAGAAATGATCACTTGGGCGAACCACCAAACGGCGGACATCCTTGCGCTGGATGTTCCCTCGGGATACAACACCACCTCAGGCGTGGCCTCTGAAACGGTGGTCGAAGCCATAGCAACCATGACCCTGGCTTTACCAAAGCTTGGACTCTCAGCTGTTACCAACAAGCCCTTCGTTGGTGAGCTCTACCTGGCTGACATCAGCGTTCCCCCGCGATTATATAAAGAGCTGGGAATAGACCTGGGCGGGTACTCGCTCTTCGCTGAAAAAGCGGTCGTTCGAATAGATTAATCTGAAGTTCAGGTTCCTCCTTTTTTTAGCCCATTCTGTGTTATGTTGTCCGGGCATTATCGTCCCATGAAGAATACAGTTTACAGTCGGGGGTAGAACGGAACGCAGTATGAGTCAACCGAGAATGAATATTTTTAATTTCACCCACAAAGGATTGCGTCTAGCCTTATCCCGCCTGACGGTACTCTCCGGAAAAACAGATGTCACCAATGAGGCATCCTTGTCTGCTCTCAAAAACCTGACAAAAGAGGTGGTGAACCTTTTGGATATTCACGCCCACGCAGAAGACTCCATTATACTGCCAGCCCTAGAAGAAAAGGCGCCCGGGAGTACAGCCAGAATTCTTGCCGATCACAAGACTCTGGATAAGAGCATTTCTGTTTTTGCTTCCCAGGTCGCGGCGATGACCCCTAATTCGCCTGCCGCCCAAAGCGCATCTGTGTATACCTCATTATTCAATTTTTTTGCGAACTACATCATCCACATGGCCATGGAAGAGCATGATATCAACCGCCTCATCTGGGAACATTTTACGGATGATGAGATCATGGCTTGGCAGGGGCAGATCATGGCCGGTTTCACGCCAGACCAGATCCTTTCTTTTTATAAATACATGATCCCAGCCCTGAACCCTTTTGAACAAAAGATATTGCTTGGTGGGTTCAAATCGAACGCCCCGACAGATTTTTTTGACTCCGTCATGAACATGCTTGAGCAACAATTGTCAGAAAGTGAGTACTCACAGCTACGGTCCATGTTGAGCTGAGAGTCTTGCTTGCACGCCCCCTCCTTTTATATATTGCGAGAGAATCAATGCCCCTTATTAAAAACAAACTGAATGGATCGCTCATTATCCGGCTTGACAGCGGGCGTATGGTTTTCCTTGAACCGAAGGCTGGCATGGAAATTCCAGACAAGGATATGTCCAGCTCCATGCTGGTCCAATTCCTGGAAGAGGGGAAGATCGTGGTGAGCGAAGAAATCGATGGTCAGGGTGAAGACGCTGAATGGTCTTGAGTAAAGTCCTTTATTTATTGGTGGTCATTTTAAAGCGTGCTGCTCATTAATAACATATACAAACATCTGGAGGTTAACTGATGTGGGATATTATTATTCGCTATTTGCATTTTTTAGGTATAATCGTGCTGTCTTCCAGCTTGGTGCTGGAACACTTCCTGCTGGAGCTGGAGCTAAGTAATAAACAACTGAAGCGTGTGGTCAGAGTAGATCTTATCTATGGTATATCAGCTCTCGTTGTTCTAGTGTCCGGCTTGCTCTTGTGGTTTGGCGTGGGAAAGCCGGCTGCCTTTTATACCTCCAACGGGTTCTTTCATATCAAACTTACGCTTTTCCTGCTGATCGCAGGTCTCTCCGTCTATCCCATGATATTTTTTCTAAAGCACCGGAAAACAGAAGCAGCGCAAATAGCGATCCCTCCGCGGGTCATTATGTTCCTGCGTATTGAGCTCGCCCTGCTGGTCATTCTGCCCTTGTTGGGCGTCTTGATCGCCCGGGGTTCAGGGTTGGGTTAAGCGCGGTTCGAAGCTCCAGGCGGGAAAGAAGTTCGATCGTTTAAGTCCACCTGTGGATTATATTTAAGGGGGCCATATGATCTGGTTAATGAGAATCGATCGTGCTTATATCATCATGGTTTGTTTTCTGTGCGTTCTGTCCTGTGAAGAGCAGCCGCCAGAAACAGAGCCACCATACCGTTATCCGCTCGCGCTGGGTAATTTTTGGGTCTATGATCACACCCAGTCAAATTTCAGATATTCAGATTCTGCCAGTTCTACTCTTTTCGATGACACGACTGTTGTAAAGGCGATCCTTACTGTGACCGTTTCTTTCCAGGGCTTGTGGGGTGACTCAATGGAGTATTGTGTGCTGAATGGATCGAGTTGTCTGGAAGGGTGTGACGAACACTCCTCGTGGCATTATTATACTCAAAATGACACCGGCCTGCTCCTCTTTGGGTATAAGTCATCAGTAAATTTAGCCATACCTAAAGGCGCTCATCCAGCCCGGTATAAATGGGGTGGACAGTCATTTAACTCCCGGGATGAGCTCCTGTCCCTTACAGCGCCTTCGTTTTTGGCCTGGGTTCCTGCTCGCGATACAATTACGCTTGAAGACCCCATGGTCAAGGCGCTTGAATATCCTATCTACGAGGGGGCGAACTGGACATATCGGGATAGTGGGAGCCCCTGGAGAATGGAGCGAGAAGTATTATACACCGAAGATGTTTTGGTAGATGGTGACTCCTTTTCAGCATATGTCATAAGAACTCATTTCGACCGGGATCATGACGGGACTCAAGATAATGATGTGTATATAGTAGATCACTTTACCCGGGCAGGTCTCGCCAGGCGGAAAATCTTTATTGATAGTGTCCTTGTCTTTACACCACAGGGGCTTCCAACAGGTCAATACATCCAGATAGAAGATCTTTATGAGTTGGACAGGGTTAAGATAAACTGATCGTTTGTATAATACACCGGCTCCAAATGACTTGATGGAAACTTAAACGGATTTTTTTAAAGAGTTGAGAACAAAGTCCCAGGCTTTGTCAAAGTAGTCATAGGTCTCGTCCCATTTATCGCCGTCCTTCCAGCCCAAATGGTCCAGAGTGACTTTGGTCGTTGTCTCGTTCATTTTAATGAGTTGAATCACTACCCAGGTCCGGTGCTTCTGATTCCTGATCTCAGGTATGGATGGTGGTGCGTTCCAGGAAAAGGACAACATGTCATTCGGAAGGAAACTTAATACCTTGTTTCCTTCACCCCCCTTCTCCCCAACGGGCGCATCCATGAGGAAGTAGATCTCAAAGGGGCCACCTGGTGTGAGATCGATCTTATTATCACTACCAATAAAGGTCTTTAGTCCGGCATGTGTGGTCCATTTTTTCCACACATCTGCCTTGCCTGCTTCGATCACCCTGTTCTTGTGGAGAATCTTCTGGCTGGTGATAGCGTGATCATCCAAGACTATAGATCCCTCTATATTTTTCCTCAAGATAGTTCAGAAAGGGTTCTGCAGATAATTCTTCTCCCGTCACATCCATGATGAGTTCACTGGCAGTCACGCTCCGCCCCTTGCTGTGGATCTTTTCCCTCAGCCAGTCCAGAAGAGGAGCGAACTTGCCGTGTGCATATTGATCTTCAAGGCCCGGGATGTCTTTCCTGGCCTGGTTGTAGAACTGAACACTATACAGGTTGCCCAATGTATAGGTTGGAAAATATCCGAAAGCTCCGAATGACCAGTGCACATCCTGGAGTACGCCTTCTGAATCATTGGTTGGCCGAATGCCAATATATTCTTCCATTTTGTCATTCCAGAGCGCTGGCAGTTCAGCCACTGGCAAATCATCATTGATAAGGAGTTGTTCGATCTCGAACCTGAGCATCACATGGAGGTTATAGGTGGCTTCATCAGCTTCAACGCGAATCATGCTCGGTCGGACTTTATTCATGGCAGCGTAAAACTGGTCTTTGTCTGTGTCTTTCAGTTGCTCGGGGAAAGTGGCCCGTAGTTTCGGATAGGCGTACTGCCAGAAAGGGGTACTCAACCCGACCAGATTCTCCCACAACCTGGATTGGCTTTCATGGATTCCGAGAGAAATGTATTCACCCAGGGGATTGCCAAATTCTTCTGCTGGCAGTCCCATATTGTACAGAGCATGACCGCCCTCGTGAAGGGTTGCTAACAGTGCAGATTTCAGATCGTTCTCTCTTAGCCTGGTTGTGGTTCTCACGTCCGTGGGGTGGAAGCCGGTTGTAAAGGGATGAGCTGATCTATCCTGCCGGCCATGGTTGAAGTCAAACCCGATAGCCCGAAGTATACCTTCTCCAAAGGACCATTGTTTATCCAGGTCATAGTTTTTACTCAGGACACTGTTATTCACCCGATGCTTCACTTCCTGGATCTCTCTGATCAAGGGAACCAGTCGTTGGCGCAAAGCCTTAAAAAGTGATGCTGCCTGTTCAGTTGTCATTCCTGGCTCGAAAAGATCCATAAGGGTATCGTATGTGCTACCACCCAGGCTTAGATATCCTGCTTTCTCTTTTTGCAGTTCCACCATTTTTTCTAGATGGGGCTGAAAGGTTACAAAATTGGACTCTTTTCTTGCCTGTGTCCAGGCCTGTTGGGACGTAGATGCGTGGTGCGATAATTCTGCCACAAACTTCGCAGGTAGGGCGGCTTCTTTTCTGTAATCCTTCCAGGCTTCTTTTGCCAACCGGGTCTCGCGCTCGTTCAGCGTGATCGTGCGTAATTCTCCTGTCTGCAGGTCGATGAGCTCGTACAGGGCTTCTTTTAATCGCTCGCTGGTCATTCGCTCATGGATCAATCCTGAGAGAAAGGCAATTTGATCTGCCCTGGCAGCTCCTGCACCTGGGGGCATGTAGGTTTCCTGGTCCCATTGCAGAACAGCCTCAGCGCTTTTTAGATAGCTCGCTCTTAATAGTTCTTCGCGTATTTGATCAATTGCAGACATATCCCGACCCCTGTAAAGTTTTGCTCTTCCCCTGTGAATGTATGCCGCAACTTAACAACGAAATGTTTTTGGCGCATGGTATTTTTTGACGTGCTTCTCGGGACACAGACTTCCTTCTTATCTCTTTTAGAACACCCATTTTCACTTAATTTTCCAGCATGAGCAATGATACGAAATTACGTGCCTGCCTGGTCGGCGCAGGTCATATCGGGCGGTTTCATACACGGCATCTGAGTCAACATGAAAGCTGGACCTGTTCTGGAATTTTCGATACGGACGGTGCAAGAGCCGATCAGGTCGGGCAGGAGTTTTCAGTGCCTGTTGCTCAAGATTTTGAGTTCCTGCTTCAGAATTCCGATGCGGTATTTATCACCTGCCCCACAGCCTACCATTTCCAATATGCCCAGCAGGCATTGAAGGCTGGCAAGCATGTCTTCATCGAAAAACCCATCACGCAGACCATAGAAGAAGCCGAACAATTGGTAACCCTGGCTGAACAGGGAGGATTGAAAATTCAGGTTGGACATGTTGAGCGTTTTAATCCGGCCTTGCTCGCCTTAAATGGTATCGATCTGAATCCTGGCTTTATTGAGGCTCATCGTTTGGTCGGCTTCGTACCGCGTGGAATGGATAATCCTGTCGTTCATGAGAACATGATCCATGATATCGATATTATTCTCTCCCTGGTAAAAAGCCCGGTGAAAAGCATTCAGGCAAACGGGGTTGCTGTCGTTTCCAAAAGACCCGACATTGCCAACGCCAGGATCACCTTCGAAAATGGTTGTGTCGCCAACGTCACCGCCAGCCGCATCTCTTTGAACCCAATGCGAAAAATGCGGATATTTCAACCCGAACATTATATCACCATCGATTTCCAAAAAGGCTCAACGGAGCTTTATCGACTCACCGATGACGCCTCCCAGGCCGATGGCGACCAGGTCATACCCATGGAAGGTTCTGACAAAATTCTTATTTACAGCAACAAGGAATTACCGAAACAGGACGCCATGCATGCTGAACAGACTGCCTTCGCACAGTGTATCTCTGAGAACAGTATCCCAGTTGTCAGTGGGCAAGACGGACTGGAGGCTTTGCGGATCGCGGAACAGATCAATCAACAGTTACTGGATCAACAATAGATACTTCAGCTAGAAATTTTCTGCTGGTCGCTGGTGAGGTTTCTGGTGACCACCATGGCGCCCCGGTAATCGCCGCCATGAAAGATCTCGCACCCGCCAGTTCTTTTTGGGGACTGGGTGGCGATCACATGCTGGCGGAGGGCTTTGATGCCCTTCATCATGTAAAGGATCTAAGTGTCACCGGATTTATTGAGGTCATCAAGCATCTGTCCTATTTCAGGCAGGTTATGTCAGAGTTGGTCGCCGCATGTACTGAGAGACCGCCAGATGCTGCCATTCTGATCGATTATCCAGGCTTTAATCTTCGCTTAGGTGTAAAATTGAAAGCCCTGGGCATTCCTGTTTATTATTATATCTCTCCCCAGGTTTGGGCCTGGAAAAAGGGTCGCATAAAGACCATGCGAACATTCATCCGCCGCATCTTCGTCATCTTCCCCTTTGAGGAGCAATTTTATCAAGAGCATGATATCCCGGTCACCTTTACCGGCCACCCCCTGGTAGAGAAGACTTTTCCAATCACAGCCCGGGATACATTTTTCAAAGATCATGGCTTAAACCCTGAGAAGCCCTTAATAGCCTTACTTCCAGGCAGTCGCCGAAATGAACTGGAACGCCTGACTGACCCACTGGTCGACGCTATAAAGCGCCTCAAAGCACAACATCTGGACCTCCAGTTCCTTGTAGCTGGCCTTAGTTCCTTGTCCGATGGCTATTATCAGCCCTTTGAGTATCTTGACGACGTTGCGGTGGTAAAAGACGATACCTATTCTCTGGCAGCCCACGCAGATGCAGCCATTGTAGCTTCTGGTACGGCAAGTCTGGAGGTCGCATTTCTTGGCACACCCCTGGTTGTGGTGTATCGCATCGCCCCCTTATCCTATATTATTGGCAAAATACTGGTGGACATCGATCACCTGGCCATGCCAAACCTCATTCTGGGAGAGCGAGCCATTCCGGAACTGATTCAAGGTGAAGCGAATGGAAAAGCTATATCCGGTGCAATTGATACTTTATTGAGGGATAGGTCCACCCGAACAACAATGATCAACAAACTTGAAACACTGAAAGATTTGTTGGGCAAACCTGGATGTGCCCGGTCTGTCGCCACTACCATCCATGAGGAGATCCAGAATTAGATGGGTCTGACACTATCCACGCAGCAAAGAATTGCCAGCCTTGCCAAACGCTTTGGTGGTCTTCTGGTGAATGGCATCGGAAAAAGTCTGCGGCTTGAGATCCGAGGACTGGAGCGTGTTCTTCATCTTGTCAAGACCAAACAACCCATCGTGTTTCAATTCTGGCACGGGGACATGTTTATTGCCTGGTACATCACGTCTGCTTTTCAGCCTGCTGCCATTGTCAGCCAGGCTGGCGATGGTGACATCGCGTCGGCTGTACTTGAGGGTTTGGATTATGTCACTTTTCGCGGGTCAAGCACCCGGGGTGGACGACGTGCTTTTTCAGGCATGATCCGCTATTTAAAAATGCAGGAGTTTAAAGTTTCCGCTTTTGCATCTGACGGCCCCAAAGGTCCTCGTTATGAAATGAAGGCCGGTACGTATGTCACTGCTCAACATCTTGATGGTTTTATTATTCCAGTTGCATCTACATCAAAATGGAGTCTTCGAGCGAAGGGCTGGGATAAGTTTTTTATCCCCCTTCCTTTTTCCAAAGCAGTTTTAAGTTTTGGTGACCCCATAAAGGCCAAACCCGGACTAAAAAGTGCCGCTTTAGATAAAGAGTTAAAATATGTGAGCGAGATCTGTAAACGTCACCAGGAGGGATTGAACAGAGCTTACCTCCAAGGGGAAGAATGAAGACCCTGATCGACCGAATATTTAGAGCTTCTGTGTTTCTACCTTTGAGAATTTTTCTCTCCTTTTTCTATGCATTGGCCGTCGGTATTCGCAACAAGTGCTATGACGTCGGAGTGATCAAAACCCAGCATGTTGGAATCCCTATTCTTTCTGTCGGCAACATTTCAGTTGGCGGAACGGGTAAGACAATTCTTTCTCAGGCCCTCGCCAGGTATTTTCAAGACAAGGGTCAGCGACCGGCTATTTTGTCAAGAGGGTATGGCAGAAAATCACGCGGCCTGCAGATCGTCTCCGACGGTTCACATGTGATAAGCAGTGTCAGTGATTCTGGTGACGAACCTTTTTTGATGGCTAAAAATCTTCCTGGTGTTCCGGTGCTTGTCGCCGAAGATCGGGTTGCCGGGGCAAAGCATATAAACGAACATTTTTCCTCCGATGTCATCATCCTGGATGATGCTTTTCAGCATCGCCGCATTCATCGTGATCTTGACATTCTTCTCCTGGATAACTCGGGACTGGTTAGATCACACGTACTTCCCTGGGGCCATCTTCGCGAAAACATGGACGCCACCAAAAGAGCGGATATGATCCTTACAACCAAGAGTGCGATCTCGAACACGGATGATCACGAGTTCTTACTGACACCTGGAAATATGCTTGTTAATTACCAGGGTCAATCGGTCGGGCTGGAAGAGGTTAGAGGTGGGTTTGGCGTCTTCTCGGGACTGGGCAACAATGCTTACTTTTTTCGGATGGTCGAAGACCATATCGCCGCCCCCTCCTTCATGGTTTCGCTACCCGACCACTGCGATTACACTGACGCAGATCTGGCGCGCATTCCTTTCCACAAAACCTCTTTTTGGGTCACGACCCAGAAGGATATGATCAAATTACCGGAAGCGCTTTGTGATCAACATAACATTCTATATTTAGGGGTAGAGGGAACACTCCCCAGGCCCCTTTTGGCCAGGTTAAAGCATCACTTTAAGTAGTTTTTAAGGAGCCTAATATTTCTTTTTGCTATCGATACGGGTCGTTTTACCCCTCTTTTAAGAGTGTTTAGCCCCGGTTTTATCGATACTTCGGTGCTTTTTTCTGTTTTTAGTCAATTTTTGCTGTTTTAGTGCTTATGACCAAACCAGCATTAAAAATTTGTTGCGTTAAGTCCCTTGAAGAGGCGCTTCTGGCCCTAAACGCAGGGGCTGATCTTATTGGCCTTGTGTCTGAAATGCCCAACGGACCTGGTGTGATTTCACTGGCTGAGATCTCTGAAATAATTCGCGCATTGCCAGCCGAAACAAAGACTGTTTTGCTGACGAGCAAGACCACCGCCAACGAGATCGTTGCTCAACAAAAACAGACCTTGGCCTGGGGGGTACAGGTCGTCGGTCACATATCGTTTGGGGGGGTGTCCAAACGACGAACGCTGCTACCTGAGGTGACAATTATTAGAGTGGTTCATGTGGCCGATGCGGCTACCGTTGACATAGCCAGCTCATATTTTGAGACGGTGGATTATTTACTACTGGACTCTGGATCGCCACTGGCAAAACCAAAATCACTTGGTGGTACGGGTCACGTTCATGACTGGAATATCAGTCGTCAGATCTGCGAGTTATCTCCCGTTCCGGTCCTGCTTGCTGGAGGCATTCACGTTGGCAATTTACTGGATGCTTGCGCAGAAGTCACACCGTCAGGAATTGATCTTTGCAGTGGACTGAGGACGAATGATTCTCTCGATCCTGACAAGGTGGCTGCGTTCATTTCTGTGCTCGACCAGCTTGATGATAATTCTCAACCTGGAGTTAGAGAATGACCTATGATGAGCTGAAAACGTTCCTGCTCGAGTTCCCTGCATCGACTCTTTCATTTCCTTTTGATGAGACGACTGCCGTATTCAAGGTTGGCGAAAAAATGTTCGCATTGGTGTCGCCGGAATCAGATCCGCTTCGGGTCAATCTGAAGTGTGACCCTCAGGATGCCCAGGCCTTGCGTTTTCAATTTCCAGCGATCCAGCCTGGTTATCACATGAACAAGGAGCACTGGAATTCTGTCTATCTTGATGGCAGTCTGGAACCATCCCTGGTGAAGGACATGATCGCTGATTCTTACCGGCTTGTTCTCAGCTCCTTGAGCAAGAAAAAGCAGCGCGCGATACGGACTTAATTCTTCTCTCTGGGAAAGAGAAGGTCCCGTCCTCTATACAGAATAATTAAAAGTAACAGGATCAAGATTTTCTGGGCGAGGATAAAGTATTCATCATCTCCAAATAAACCACATCCGCATTCGGATTGTAGTTTAAATATCAGCGACCACACACTAAGTCCGACGCCGACCGTTGTTAAGGCTAACATAAAGAACACCCCGACAGAAAATATTTTTCTCAACCAAAGGCCGACAATACAAACCAACTCTATTATAAGAGCAAGAATACCGTAAAGAGCTATGACGTTTGGAAGCTGATAGGCAACTACCATTTTTCTATAAGGCTCAAGTCCAAACTGGTTTAGAAATATGATCTTTTGGATGGCAATAAAAATGAGTGCTGTTGACATAAGCCAGCGAATCAACTCAAGGGTCTTTATTTTCGAGGGAGGTCTATATCTCATTCTTGATTCAGTTTCTTATACTGATCGATCGCAGCATCAATAGCTCTTTTTTCTGCCAGACCGTTTAACACGTCTTGAATTGTCATTCCCACCAGATATAGTTCGTCTGACTCCAGCCAGCCGCCTTTCCTTGAGATCGCAAAGAAGACCCTATTCTCGTGGTCTTCTGTGACCACAGGGTAACTTGAGACCATGCTCAGCACGTGTTCTCCAGACATTGTAATTATGTCAATATTATAGGGACCTGCTGGTGGGTCTCCCCCTGCTTGGTTTTGGACAAAGGAAGTTAAAATGTATGTGTTGTCAGTATAGAGAGCGTATGCTCTTGAATACGATTCACTGGTTGAATTTAGTGATTCAGCCTGTTCTTTAGTCAGCTCTTTAGGAATTGGTCGAAAATTCTCATTCCATATATAATATTGTTTTGTCGTTTTATTGGGCCTTCGTAATTCGCTTACCGTGTAACCATCGATGTGGTCGATATAAAAGATGGTTCCGTCCTCACTTACGTCCAGGGGAGTTGTGAGGTACAGGCGTTCATAGGCTTCTGCAGCTTCACCCTTCAGGGGTAAAATCGCCGCTGAATCAACCAGATTGAAGGAATCATCATAAAACGACAGAGAAAATGCATCGCTAATCTGATACAGCTCTTTGAATTTCCGTTTAGACTGCTTGGTAGGACCAGAACCGCTTTCATCATCATAGAGATCAAGATATGTGGAATAGAGTGGTCGATAGAGCCCTGCCTGTAATATGAGGCCATCTTTTGTTCTAAGAATTCGTCCACCCCGCCCGTGTTTTCTTTTGGGTCCACTTAAAATCACGCCATTCATGTTCACGGAACACAAATAGTACATGCCGTCTATACCGAGATAAAACATGACCAAGCGCCCATCATCATGTAACAAAGACGAAATCGAAAAGTACTTACTGTACTTAATATCCAGAGGGAGTTTTTCAATTCCATCAGGAAACCTTTTATTTTGCGCGTAGATTCCACCTTTTCCTGCCAAGTAGAGATATGAGTTATCAATAGCAGTAGCTCCGTTCGACAAGGCAAGATCTGAGTATAGTGTTTTGGCGTATTTGGAAGATAGTTTTACCACCTCTGCCTGGCTAACACCAAAACTAAACCAAAAGAGTATCAGGATGAGAGACTTCATATTCAATATCCTTTCAAGGAGGGCTGTAAAAGCCCTCCCATTTTCACCACGGAATGCTAAAATCGGCGACAAACCTTATGCACTGCCAATAATCAGTATTAGAGCACTCTCTGCCAAAAGTTGTCTTTGTCCAAGAGCCGATATAGGCGCCAATTAACGCATCTGTTTCGTCTTGATTTGAGGTGCCGGGGTAACTGCCGGCTGCTTCTCCATTTACCATCCCTACCATCAAAAGCGCCACCAGCCCACTTAGAAGGATACGTCTGATCTGTAACATATCTTTTTCCTTTCTTTTTGGGGTGGCTGATCCACCAGGTATGAACCACTCCCTGTTCGCTTGTTGATTGCTCTTACCCATAAAGAGCGTTATGCTTGTCGGTGACAAACCAGACACTTTTTGATAAAAGTGTTTTACCTACAACACTATGGGTTGTAGCTACACAAGTTCAGTTTTCTTCTTTAGGTTAGTGCGAAGGTGGTTTGTCTTTCGACAAGCTTATATTAATATAACTTGGGCATAATGCAAATAAAAAGAGCCCGCTTTAAACGGGCTTATAATACTCACCTACAATAAAACTCAAATGAAGGTGTAATTCAAACCAATAGCCATGGTCTGCTTGATCTGCCGTTTGACTGAGATGTCCTTGTCATACACCAACTTCACGTTCACATTCATGTTGATGTACTCGGAAACCTTCACTGTAAGGATGTTATCATAATTCACATCGATTTCATCCAGGCCGCCAAAGTTAGAGAAGAGCTCCAATTTGCCTCTGTACTGAGCCGACTCTGTGACCGGCCAATTGATGTCGGTGACGGATTCTGCACCAACCTCACTTCTGAGTGTTTCTATTTCCACGGGTGTGTCCGGGTCATCGCTGTAGCCGGGATAATCATGGGTTACCGTCTGCTTTAGGGCCGCTCCCAATCGGGTGGTTACCACCTCGTTTAGCTGTACACCGGCACCAAGACTTTCCCTAAAATAACCGGGGTCCATGAAGGCTGAGATCTCTGTCGCCGGTTCGGTTGTATAATCGAAGCCTTCAGTAAATTGGGTTTCACCGGTTACGGCAGCGTAAGGATTAACAGCAGTCCCCGTTTTGTATGTATATACACTCTCTAGTTTGATCTCGTCTGCAGATTTAATCAACTCAGTATCACCTATTCTGGCGTTACCATAGGCAAATTTTCCAGTGTTTTTCCAGCTGAATCTCGCATCATTCTTGACAAACTGGTAGGTCAGATTCACCTGCCAGGAGAATGCGTTTTCACCACCGGCAGACCAATTGTCAAAACTGGTCTGGGTTAGGTTCAAACCACCAACCACAGACTTTTCCCACACAGCGGTGCTGTCCTCTTGGCCTGAGACTTGCGCTATCAGGCTTACTAACAAGAGCATTACGAATGTTTTATTAGTCTTCAGGGTCTTCCCTCCTTTATTACGTTTATTTCTTTAATTCCTGCAGTTTTAATTTCATGTCTCTGACTGCAGCCGACAGAAGGGCATCCTCAGCTTTGTTCAGGTTGCCGGCCGTTTTAAAAAGTAGCGTCTCCAAAATTCCCACCGTCATCTCGGCGGCCTGCAGATTGACCTCTGTTTTTCTGGTTATCGGGTTTGGGGTCATGCCCAGCTGCATGGAGGCGCTGGCTGAGAGTTGCTGCACCAACAAAGAAAAAAGGTCCTTGGGGTTTATTGTCTGTGTCATCTATTTCACCAATTTTGACAGGTCAAAACTTTCATCATCCCGCTCAACGACGAGAATTCCCGACATGGGGACAATGATATATTCTTCTTCCTGGTATTTGATATCAACGGCAAATTTTTTCATGTACAGGGCATAGTCTCCAACCTCAACCTCAAGGGGAATGTATTTTACCTTTGAGCCATCCTTCTGCTGCCATACATCGGTGTCACCGCTGGTGTCTGCCAGGGGTGTGCCGGGGCCAACAGCTATCACGTAGCCGCCCTGGACCTCCTCCTTGTCTGTGACGGTAGGAGGTAAATACAGCCCGGATGATGTCTTACGTTGACCCGAATCTGGAAATATTAAGACCCGATCTCCGATCACTTTCAGTTTTTCAAATCTACCTGACATTCTTATTTACCTTCTGGTTCGTGACGATGAAAGTAAAGTTTATTGCCGCTTCGATAAAGGGTTTTTCCTAGACCTGTTTTGTCTGCTTGAGGGCGTGCTTCACCCCCCACACACTATAATATTGTAACATATATCGAATCATCCAAAACGCAATCCGTTCTGGCCCAACAAGCCTTAAGCCCCTTGCAATAAACAAGAACGGTTTCGTAAAAAGGGCGGTCATGATAAGCCGGTAATAAAAGTTAATCGGGGCAAAGCCTGCGATCTTTACAAACCTGCTGGGTAGTTTTCCGTAAACACCTAGATAGATCGACAGGAGCTTTGGAATGCCCTCCCGCCCGAATTCGTATCGTTTTTTCAGCGCTTCTTTCAAGGGTGCGTGCTGACAAAAAGCAACGGCCTCTTGATCAAACGCGACACGACCCTCTCTGTTTACTGTGAGCCGGTGGGCAAAATCAATATCTTCAGCTTCATGGTTGTCAATGGTTTCGTCAAACCCTCCACAGCTTTCGTATATTTCTTTTCGAACCGAGAAGTTGGCCGTGTTAACATAACGCAATGGAGGAGAGCCAGGATCGGATTCACCGGCCCAGCGCCGGATGCTTCTGTAATCACTGTCCAGGAACCTGAACCAGCGGTTTTTTTTAATAAAGGGAGGAAGGAATTGCTCTCCCATAACCGCAAAAACATTATCATCAGCATAGTTCTCGGCGTGTCTTTTCAGCAACTCAGGTGAACATTCAAAGATATCCTCCAAGAACAAAATGATATTGTGTGACGTTAGGGCTGCGCCTTTGTTTCTACCGGCTGCTCTGTTTGAGTTTTTTACTGCTGGAGCAAGTTTTAATTTATATTTGTGTTCCTGTTCGCGTAAAAGTCGTTCAACTTTATGATTAAGTCCTTTATAGACCAATATAACTTCCAGTCGAACCTGGTCATTCACCACCACGTCTAAACTACTTAATAGTCTCACACAACCGTCTGGATTGCTATCACTAAAAATGACCACACTTATATCAGGACGTCTCATTCGGATCCTTATTTAGCCACCCCATCCTGTTATAAATATCATAAACCGACTGCGTCACCGAATCAATGCCATGGGTTCTTTCAACCCAGAGTCTTCCTTCACATTTTTTCTTCAGAACCTTTTCCCTATTGTTAACCAGTGTCGACAAGTCGTCATAAAGCGTGTCTTTGTGAATATTTACAAAGGGGTGGTCACCAAGAAAGGTCTCGTATTTTGGGAGTAAATTCGTACAACAACACAAACCCATGGACAAGGCTTCAACCGAGTTCATGCCGTACCCCCACCCGCCACGGTTGGATACTTGATCCAGATAAATGTCACAACCCGCCTTCAGTTCCAGCGTTTTCTCATAAGGCTGGTTCTCGATCAACACAAATTCTACATCATGGGTTTTCTCAAGTTTTTCACATGCCGCTATGATCGCATCGGACCCTTTCCAATATCGATCCCGGGTTGCATGACAAAGCCTTAAAGGTGAGTTAAGTTCGTAGTGTGCCGCATGCTGCTCTACCCGGTATGGAAGAAACACATACTCCATTTCCGGGTGTTTATCCAACAAATCTAGTTCGCTACTTGTGTTCACATCGACGAGCTCATCGATCCAGGGAAGAACACCACGCGTTCTCATGTCCACCCCATGATAGTTGGCAATAATATGTTTACCCCTCCGCTTCAGCTCATCAAAGGGCCAGGCTGATGTTCTAAAGAAGCCATGACCGCCCTCCAGGTGGTAAATATCAAAATCCATGAGTCCATGCTTCTCTATCGCCTTTTTAACCTTTGACCTCCACAACAGATCCCGAAACTTAAAAAAGAGTTTTCGCCCTGTCGGTGGACGCCACTGTGGTGGAAATCCCTCAGCCTCTGCATACAAGGCGTCCTGGTTTAGAATCGCTTGTTTGGCTTTTTTAAATGTCTCTGTTTTTGGAAGGAGCGGAAGATCCAAACAAATATCTTCAGGAAACCCTTCTGCTGTTGGAAACAGAGTGACGAACCGGGCTTCGTTTCCTAGGCGCTTGTGACCCTCTACAAATAAAGACAGGGTTCCGGATGAGTTTTCGGTTCTCAGGTATAATATTTTTAGCGGGCGTCCCATGCGTTTCTAACAACCAGGTGAAGATAAAGCCTGTAGATACTATGTGATAGTTTTCTGTTTTTATCAATGGTTTTTGATAGACATCGTTCGATCGCTCGCGTCAGACCCAAAATAGCGAGAATTCGCCAGAGCCACTCTTGAGGTAGAATATCCCCTTTTAACTCTGGGTGTTTCTGTAGCAGGTTGGGGAGCCCTGTCCTGCCGTACTCCCGTAGACGCTTAAGCGTTTGGAGTTTATCTGGAATTTGTCTTCTCTTCAATATAATCTCTTTTATTTCCAGGCGACGGTTAAAGCCGGCTTTATCCATACGAAAAATAAAGTCCATCTCATGGCCACCATAGTGTTTCATCTCTGGATCAAACCCCTTGATGAGTTCAAAGGTTTCTCGCTTGATCACTGCGGCTGTAAACAGGCTCTGTTTAATCGGTAGAAATTCGCCTTTTGCCTTGACTCGTGTGTGTTGGTTGCCAATAAATCGCTGAAATGGATCTAAGCTCTTCTCGTCAAAAGTGGTGATGGGATGTTGGGCAAAGTCAAACTCCCTATCGGATATAAATTTATTCAGGCTATCGATATAATCCGAAGGGTATGACAGGAAGCTGGACATGAAAACCAGATGATCGCCGCTGCTGTCTTCTGCCCCTGTATTTCTGGCTGCCGCTGCACCTCTTTGTTCTTCATGGTGAATGATGCGCCAATTGTCATGCTGCCAATTCCCCAAAGACAACTTCTCGTTTGAAGCATCGTCAATAACGATCAACTCCCAAGAAATCTCACCAGCAAATCCATTGATGTCAGCAAGGAAAACCTCTAACTCTGCCTGGGTTCCGTTGATCGGCAGGATCAGGGAGATATCAACAACGGCCATTTCTCAGCTACTTTTTCTGGATAAGAGTTGCCGGGCGGCGGAACGAATTTCGCTTCCAGAGAGGACACCAAAAGCAGAAAGGGCAGGAAAAAACAGCAGGACTGACAGCGCGCCCATTATTACTGTCTGTTCCGGAAGCACTTGTGGGGTAAAATATAGAACGGCGACTATGAGCCCCAGGCGAAGTATTTTTTTGATCTCATAATCGATGCGATAGAATTTTCTGGAAACCCGATAAAGCAGGTAGGATTGTCCCAAATAAGAAAGAATGGCAGCAATACCTGCAGAAACAAAATCGTAACCAAAGTAACCCATGAGAAGAATATTCGTCGTCAGGTTAATTAACATCCCTGTACCAGTGAAAAGCGGTGACAGATAGGTTTTTTTCTTTATGTACATACCAACGACCAGGTTGACATACACCCCCTGAAAGAGATATGCGACCAATATGTAGGGGATGATCCTGAGGCCAGCTTCATAGGCCGGTGTAATAATTGCTTTTCCGCTGATATTGTATGTTAGGACGGGGGGCGCCAATAATGAGACAAAGAGAAAGATAAACGAGCCAATGATGAGATAAAGCGTGAGGATCCTGGCAAAGGTCGCTTTGGCGTTTTTCTGGTCGGCGATGGACAAAAAGAAGGGGTGCCAGGCAAACCTGAAGGCGGTAACGACCAGCGCCATGATCATTCCGATCTTATAGCCGGCACTGTAAACCCCAACAGTTTCCTGGCCCAAAAAATACTTTATCAGAAATCGGTCTCCCAGTGCTACGATCATAGCAAACAATACGGCGGGAACGGTTGGAAGACCAAACTTTAAAATATCTTTCCAGAGTTTTATCTTCCAGTCAAATTTGAAGTTTTTTAAAATTGCGGGAAAAGCAAAAATGAGTTTTATGGAAGAGCTGAAAATATTCGCTAAAAGAACCCCCTTCAAGCCCCAACCATAAAACCCGACAAATAGGATATTCAAACTCAGGTTAACCACAACCTCTGCGAATATGATACTCACGTAGCGCAGCGGTCTTTGTATGCTTCTATAGTACAGAACCGGCATGAACGCCAGGCCATCAACAGCCAGAATGACAAAGGCCAGAGCGAAGACATCCTTCGCAGGATCATCGCCCAGGATGAGGGTAGCCAGAGCGTTTTCCGATAGAAACAAAACTGCTGTGATGATGCTTGTCGTTACCAGGATACTGATATAGACAACACTAAAAATCTCCTGCCGTCGCTTCTCCCCTTTCTCGGGTATAAAAAAGCGCATGAATCCAGCATCCAATCCATACATGTATACCACATTCATCAGAGCAAGAAAAGGATAGATGAGGTTAAGCGCGCCATATTCGCGGGGGGTCATCATATTGATATAGAGTGGGAGAAGTAGAAAGGTGATGGCGCGATTCAGGATATTACCCAATCCATAGATCATGGTGTTGCCGGCCATTTTCTTTATATTTCCGCCAACGGTGTTCATTCAGACGGCCCCCAGACCTCAAACGCGGGTTTATACTGAAGAAAATCCACGGGGTAATAGCTTAAGATATTCATTTTTTTCAGAGCAAGGGGTTCGCTTTTTCCATAAAAGGCAAATTTTAATTCCATATCTCTGGCGCTACGAAGTGAGTCGAATCGTGCATGGATCTCATTTGAGTCCTGTACTCGTAAATTGTTGCCCTCAAACCAGAATCGATTGACAACAACCCAGTTTTGGGTTTCGTGCTGCCAGGTCTCTGGATACGCCAATGATCTAATTTTCTTTCCAGAATAACGCTTGGAGGCCCAGACATCCCAACCAGCTCTCAACCAGTCGTCATTCTGTCCTGCATAGTAGGGTTGTGTAATAATGTTTCCCTCAGGATCCTGCAGGTTCTCGCCGGCCCATCGAAAAGCTTTCTGCATGGTAACCTTGTCCTCGTAATGTCCATACGCATGCAGTAGGGATCTCACAAACATGGGAGCGAACAGCACGACAGCCATCACCGTGAACACGGTAACAATGACCGGCCGTGATACGTTCTTGAAGACAGCGATCCTCCGCAAAGCGCTAAAGGTTCTCACCACACCTTCTGCCCCAATGAGAAACAGGGGCGGCATGATGGGCATGAGTAATCTGGGTTTTACACCAAAATAGATAACCGACAAGGTCCCCAGAAGGATCCAGGGAGCAAAAAGCCAGAAGATATCACGGCGTCTTTCTTTCCACAAAGAGACCACTGCCAGGACACCAAACATGGCCAGAAGTGGTGAAAAGAAGTCCCAGGTAAAAAGAACCCGATACACAACTCGAACGATGTTCTTGAGGTAGACCATGATACTAAAAACGAACTGTTCGCTATAGTCAAGCTGTGCATATCCGATCTTAAGTGGATTACCAAAATGTGAAAAATTTATATACAGCTGTGGGAGTATTCCGATCAGGAACCCTAAAGCCCCCAGGCCCCAGAAAGAAGGATAGAGGTGGAAAGCCCAGATCCGTCTATCTCCGACCAGGTAGATCAGGAAAAGGGGTAGAAAGAATACGTAATTCCACCGAAAAACGAAGGCCAGGCCCAGGAGGAAAAATGACAGGAAGAGATCCTTGGGGCTTTGTGTGTCAAGAAACAGGTGCATGAAATAGACCGCACTTACCAGCATAGCCAGCGCACCAGGATCAGATGCAGAGTTAATGCTGTGTATAAACGGGCTTTCGGAGAAGGCCAGCAGTATGGCGCCGATGATCCCTGCTGCCGGATTAAAAAGGCGCTTGCCCAGGAGATAGGTTGAAGCGACCGCGATATATATGAAGAACAATCCGTGCCAGAAGGCTGCCGTTTCCGCATTTGCCCCAAACAGTTTCGCTGTAAAGATGAAGGGCACAAGGGTCGCACTGGTTCCGACTGGCCAAATTGGGACCTTACCATCAATAAGGTATTTTGATTCTTCAAGGATGGTTTCAGCACCGCTAAAATATGCAACCGGATCACCGTTGTATAAATAAGGCCCCTGAAAAGGAAGGCGTGGAAGCAGAACGAGTGCAAGTAGGCAAAACAGGACCACGTAATGTTGTTTTCGTGTGAATGATCTCAAGCTATTCTCTTTTCCTGCTGTCTCTACAGCTCTCGTTCAAAGGTGTCTCTAAATACGCCGCTTGCCCCGAAATTTTCCTTAAATCTTCCCAGGCCAAAATTAGGATCCATGTCCACGGTAAAAATACCAAAATCCAGATATTTGAAGTTGTTGGCCTGGCACCACTTGATGATCTCATAGAATAAAAGGTTGACAGCCCTCAACTTCTGGTGAGCTTCATCGTGGCTGATATAAAAGGCCAAGACAACATCCTGGTTTACAGAAAAATTTACAACTCCCGCCACCATCTTCTTGCCAAGAAATGCAGAAAAGAGTTTTATTCGTTCAGGATAAAGAGTTTTAAGTTTGATTATTTCGTCAAGTGTGTGGGTTGGATTTACTCCGTGACGAATTTTTAGGTTTGTTTTGAGGATTGAGTAAAACGATCGCCAGTCATCACTCTCGTTTATGGTGACCCCCTGTTTGATGGCTTTCCGGACAGCTGTTCTGTGAGACGTGCGGAACAGGGCTAGATTTTCTTCAGGGCTGGGCTCAATCGTAAGCATGGAGGAAACATCCCGTTTTACGTATTGAAAACCGTGTTTGATCAGAGAGAAGTCGAGATAGTTACTCACCCTGGACTGATATATGGCCGGGGGCAATGTCATTTTGATCTTATGGAGCCCTTCAGACCGGGTATACCTGATCAGGGCCTCAACTATATCGTAACTATCCCTAATGCTCAGGTCCCTACCCACAACCAGCCCGCCATAAGATGAACCGGGGTGACTGACAAGAGCTTTGCCTTCCTTTTCTTTTCGCAGTGCTGCCGGGAAAAGCGCTATTGTTTTCCCCTTCTTTTCGAGGATCAGGCTGTGGTCATGAAATCGGTCGGTTGGGTGATAGGATAGAAATCTTCTCTCGTGAAAGATCGTGCCATTATTGGCCTGGCCAACAAAGCGGTCCCAGTGCTCAAGATCATCTGGCTGGAATAGTCTGGTCTCGATCGACATTCCCGCTTATCCGATTTCCCAGTCTTTTACGATGTCTTCTGCGTGGGTTGCCACTTTTACCTTGTCGTAAATTTTATCGATAACTCCTGATTCATTGATGAGAAAGGTTTTTCGAAAGGTTCCCATATACTTTCGTCCATACATGGATTTTTCACCCCAAACACCATAATCACTTACCATGGTCTTGTCAACGTCAGCCAGTAGTGGAAAGTTCAGGCTTTGTTTCTCAATGAAGTTTTGATGTGATTTTTCGCCGTCAATACTTACGCCCAGTACGGAAATATTATTTTTTTTGAATGTATCAATATTGTCGCGGAAGCTGCAGGCTTCTTTTATGCATCCAGGCGTCTGATCCTTTGGGTAAAAGTAGAGAACCAGCTTCTTCCCTTTATAGTCTTCCAGTTTATGCTCTTTCCCGTCTTGATCATTCAATACAAAACCGGGGGCTTTATCTCCTGCTTTCAGCATAGGGTCTCCTTCGGATTTATTTATGATTTAAGTACCGGACCAGAAAGCCTTCTTAATAGGGTTTTGACCTCGGCGTTGAAAATATCATCATCATCCATCTTGCCTCTTATGGTCTTGCAGGCGTGAATGACGGTTGAGTGGTCCCTTCCGCCAAAGAAAAGGCCGATGGATTTGAGTGAATTGTGGGTGAGTTCCTTTGAAAGGTACATGGCTGCCTGTCTGGCCAGGGCAACCTCCTGTTTTCGCCCTTTCCCATAAATGTCGTCCTTCTTTACCCCGAAGGACTCGCTGGCAGACTCCACGATCTGTTCCATGTTCACTGCTGGCTTTGCAGTCTTTCCGGTAATATCGAGTAGAACACGGTGGGCCAGTTCAAGATTAATATCGCTCTTTGCCAGAGATGAGTAAGCCAAGAGTCTGATCAGCGCTCCCTGTAGTTCGCGGATATTACTCTCTATGTTAGTCGCCAGGTATTCAATGACATCATATGAGATTTCGATGCCGCTTTCATCTGATTTTTGTCTGAGGATGGCGATACGCGTCTCGAAGTCTGGCGATTGAATATCCGTTGTCAGCCCGGCAAGAAATCTCGAGGTCAGCCTTTTTTGGAGTCCTATTTCTCCTGGGGGGCGGTCAGTAGACAGGATGATCCGTTTCCCGCTCATGTGTAATTCATTGAATGTGTGGAAAAACTCTTCCTGGGTCCGCTCTTTCTTTTTAAAAAATTGGGCATCATCGACGATAAGGAGATCTGCTTTTCGGTACTTTTGACTGAACATGGCAGCTTTGTTCTCACGGATCGCGTTAATAAAATCCAGCGTGAATTTTTCGGAGGAAACATAGATGACTTGTTTGCCCGGATTATACTGTCGAAAAGCATTCCCTATAGCGTGCAAAAGGTGGGTTTTTCCCAGGCCGACGCCACCGTAAACAACCAGAGGGTTATACATATTGTTGTCATTCGAGTTAACCACGGCCTCAGCTGCTGCTTTAGCAAATTGATTGTTTGGACCTTCAACAAAATTTTCGAAGGTGAACTGCTCGTTCAGGTTGGTAGGCAATCTTTCGGGCTTGCGGATCACCGGCTTTTTTTCTTCAAAAAAGGGTTCAGGTTGCGGGTTTTCCGAATGGTCATCCATGACGACTGAATACTCTACCCGCATGGCTCTACCGCTGACCTCTGCCAAAGTGTCTTGAATGATGTCTCCGTAGTGAGATTTCATCCAATCATAAAAAAATTGATTGGGAACCTTAAGCGTTAACACCTCTCTGTCAGCGGCGAGCTGTTTCATTGGCTTAAACCACGTTTGAAAGGTTTGGTTGGCTACCCGAGATACTAATACTGTCTTTACATCTTCCCAAAGCTCTTGCGCCAAAAGTCACCCCGGACATATTCACAAGTTATCAACATTGACTGTAGTTGGTTTTGGTAAATAAACCTGGCCTTAAAGTAATTTGGGGAAATGGTGAGGAAATGATTTTTTCCTTTATGGTGTTACGGCCCGAAGTCCTTATGTTTTTGCGCTTTAAGCGTTCTTCGTTATTGTTTATTCCAAAAGAGGGAGTGGTGACGAGGTGAGATATAGGTCACTTTTTTTGGGTTTATAGCAGAGCGACATCCACGAATTCCCGCCAGCTAATTCACATGCTATAAAATGATAGAATAATTGGTTTTAGTAGACTCTTTATTATATTGGTCGGCTTTTATGAACATGTTACATATTTGGAGTATTGAGCTAGAATGAAAAGAACATATCAACCAAGTAGACGTAAACGTCGCAACAAACACGGTTTCCGCGCTCGGATGAAATCAAAGAACGGTCGTAAAGTATTGGCCCGTCGTCGTGCTAAGGGAAGAAAGCGCCTCACCGTCTCCGGTTAAAAGAATTCGCCGCCGGCAAGTAGATGACTACTTGCAGAGCGGCAACCGGATGACAATGCGGGGAATTACATTATATTCGAAACCCACTGATTCTCCGGAGGTGGGTTTTTTAATTAGAAAAGGTGCTGGCTCTGCCGTACAACGGATCAAAACACGGCGTCTGTTCTGGGGACTTTTTAATAACACCCCGGCACTGCTTCCAAGCGGTGGTGGATACCTATTTCTCTTCCATCACGACTTCCGCTCCACACAGGACCTGCGACCCCTTGTTGAAACCCTGCTGGCCAGGAGCATAACCCTTGCTGAATAAATTGTTTGTTCTCCTGTTCAAGGGATACCAAGCCCTCATCAGCCCCCTCTTTCCCAGTAGCTGTCGGTTCTATCCGAGCTGCTCGCATTATGCAATTGAAGCATTTGAAAAACTACCCTGGTGGAAAGCACTGCCAAAAACGACCTGGCGTGTCCTTCGGTGCAACCCTTATGTTAAGGGCGGCTTCGACCCCGCTGTTAAAGATTAAAGGATCCTAACTCACTCATGTCTGAACAAAACAGAACCTTAGTTGCAATTGGCCTTATGGGTCTCATTCTTATGGTGTTCTTCTCCGATTGGTATCAGGAAAAAATGGCCCCGGGAAGCACTCAACCTGCTGATCCCACACCACATATACAGTCTTCTCTTTCACCGGCAGACACCATTTCAGAAGCACCTCCGCTTGTCGCTGACCTTCGTGATGACATCGTGGCGCCGCAGCCCATCATTGCAGATTCCATCCAGAAAGAAACAAGCGTTATCGTTTCCACACCACTTCTTGAGCTGCACCTGTCAAACATCGCTGGCGGCTCTCTGACAAAAGTCTATTTGAATGGGTACTTCAAGAAAGACAGTTCGCGTGTGCAGTTGATCTCACGTGAAGCCCAGGGTGTGCTGGCAAATGAATTCATTGGCTATGAGGTAGAGAGCTTCAGCACGGCCAAGCTCTTATCTTCCTGCTCGCTCGGCGAAGCGTCCACCTATGAGTTACCTGTGTATGGTGAGCCTGTTTCCTTTTCCTTCGAGCTTGCTCTTGGACCAGAGACTCGGTTGACCAGAACTTTCACTTTCTATCCTGACAGTTTTCATTTCCGCCTGGAGCAAGAGTTGGTCAATTTTGACGACGTGAATGCCGGGCGGTATTTCGCTACAAACTGGTCTGGCGGCATTTCCCCTACAGAGAAGAACCGCAAGGATGACCTGTATTACTCAGAACTCTACGCGCTGTTGGGAAACGACAAAAGCCCCACTGATTATTCCGCTGACAAAACACTTGAAGTGGAAGTTCAAACGGCAACGACCTCCTGGGTTGGTGCTCGATCAAAATATTTTACTGCCATTCTGATCCCCGACGAACCAGTCTCTGAGTTCAAGTCTGAGCGCTATCAAACCGCTGCTCCTGATGATCAGTCCGAGAAGCTTTTTAATTTCGAGATCCGGGATTCTTTTGATCGGCGGAGTGACCTGAGCCATTCCAACTATCGTGTTTATGTCGGCCCGCTTGATTATGACCGGCTTTCTTCATATGGGCTTTACTTTGAAGAGATGATGAACTGGGGCTGGTTTGGCATCATCGGGAAAGGCGCCCTCTGGGTCTTTAAGGCGATTCATAAGGTCATTCCAAACTATGGTATTGTCCTTATTATTTTCTCGATCCTGGTAAAACTGTTGCTTCACCCTTTAACGAAAAAGCAGTTTGCTTCAACCCAGAACATGCAGCAAGCCCAGCCACAGATCACCGCTTTAAAGGAAAAATACAAGGACGATCCCAAGCGCTTGAATGAGGAGACCATGAAGCTTTATAAGGAGCTGGGGGTCAATCCGCTTGGTGGTTGTCTGCCGCTGGTGATTCAGATGCCCATCCTTATTGCTATGTTCAACCTCTTCCGCACCACGATCGAGTTGAGGGGTGCAGCCTTCAAGGGCTTGGAGTTTTGGATCTCCGACTTGTCACTTCCAGATACAGTTGGAACCATTATGGGTGTAAACATCAACCTGCTTCCGGTGATCATGTCCGGTACGATGATCCTGCAGCAAAAACTGATGGCGCCAGCCAGCAATGCAAACCCGCAGATGAAAAACATGCCTTATATCATGACGGCTGTTTTCTTCTTTATGTTTTATACCTTCCCCTCAGGATTAAACCTTTATTACACCCTGTTTAACCTGATGTCGATCGCCCAGCAGGCGCTGACAAAAAAGAGTTCCCTTCCTGTCGCCGCAGCAATTCAGGCCAAACCGACCGGCAAGAAGAACAAGAAATAATGGTGGCCACCTCTTTTGCAGTTGACGGACAATGACACGATTGCCGCAATCTCCACACCTCCAGGGTCTGGGGGTATTGCGGTTTTACGTGTTTCGGGTCCGGATGCCCTGGCAGCCATCCACCCCCTCTTTTCCACGCCTGAAAAACTAGCGCCTCGTCAAGCGGTCTTCGGTCACCTAACCCACCCCGACCTCGGCGAGGGCATTTTCGATGACTGTGTCGTCACCTTTTTCAAGGGTCCGAATTCTGTTACTGGCGAGGACCTGGTGGAAATATCCATTCACGGGGGCGCCTATTTACAGCATAAGCTCCTTGATGTACTGGTTTTATCGCCTTCTGTTCGCCTTGCTGGTGCCGGAGAGTTCACCTTGCGCTCGTTTTTAAATGGCAAAATTGACCTGAGTCGGGCGGAGGCTGTTGCCGATCTAATTCACGCCCGGGATGCAGCTGCCCACAAAAATGCGCGCCAGCAATTATCTGGCGGATTGAAAGCGCTGGTCGAATCCTTTGCCGAAAGATTGCGCCATATTCTTGTTATTATTGAAGCTGAGTTAGATTTTTCTGACCAGGAGATCAACTTTACCCCCACAGAAAAGCTATTAACTCCAGTGCTCGGCGTAAAAGCTAAAACACGAGATCTTATCGAAACCTACTTCTATGGTAAACGGCTTGAAGACGGTTTTCGGGTTCCCATTATCGGTTCACCGAACAGCGGAAAGTCGTCGCTTTTTAACCTCCTGCTTGGACAGGACCGCGCCATCGTCACAAATCAGGCCGGTACAACGCGGGATACGATCGAAAAGGGCTTTATTTTCGCGGACCACACGGTCGTTCTTGTAGACACCGCCGGAATTCGAGAAGCCGGTGTCCAGGCCGAGATCTCTGGCGTGGGCAGAAGCAAGGATGAGATCTCACGCGCTGATTTTATTATCCAGGTAAGTGCACCAGACACAGAGCCGTTATCCCTTGAACTTCCTGAAGACCTTGAAACCATTGACGTTTACAACAAAATAGATATGGACAAGACTCCACCAGAAGGTTATGACATCTACCTCTCCTGCAATACACGCCAGGGCCTGGATGAGCTGAAAAAAATGATCTATTCACATGTTGTCAACATTTCTAACGCCGGTGTAGACGGGGTTATCATTAGTAGTGAGCGCCACAAAGACGCACTACGGCGTTTCTATACACAGCTTGAGGCCTGTGAGCGTGCTGTTTTGGATGCGCTTGGCCCGGAATACATTGCCTCTGATATCAGGCTCGCTCTGGATGTTCTCGGTGAGATCACTGGAGAGACAACACCAGACGACATTCTCAATCAAATTTTTGCAGGTTTTTGTGTCGGAAAATAGCGCTGTTTCACGTGAAACCTATGATATCATCGTCGTCGGTGGTGGTCACGCCGGGATAGAGGCGGCCTTGGCTGCTAGCCGCTTACAAAAGCGGACCCTGTTGATCACAATGAAGATCGATGCCTTGGGGCGAGCATCCTGCAACCCCGCCATCGGCGGGCTGGCTAAAGGCCACCTGGTTAGAGAAATAGATGCCCTGGGGGGCGAAATGGCCAGGGCGACCGATGCCACAGGGATTCAATTCAAGATGTTAAACCGCTCAAAGGGTCGTGCTGTCTGGTCCCCGCGTGCTCAGATCGACAAACACGCTTACAGTGCCTACATGAAGGTCGTCTGCGAAGAACAGCCCGGGCTCTCACTTTATGAAGATGAGGCCGTTGCAGTATTGACAGACCCGCCTGAAACAAAAATTGTCGGTGTTGAAACCAGAGATGGAACGGTTTTTAGTTGTGTAGCCCTTGTACTTACCAATGGAACCTTCCTGAATGGTCTGATCCATATTGGGGATAAGAGTTTCTCCGCGGGTCGAATTGGTGAGTCAGCCAGTATCGGGATCACTGAATCACTGGTGAAGCTGGGTTTTGACACCGGCAGATTAAAAACAGGAACCCCTCCGAGGATCAAAAGAAGCAGTGTTGATTTTTCAAAAACCACCATCCAGGAGGGCGACGAAACCCCTGAGCCGTTTTCTTTCACCACGAAAGATTTCAACCCGCCAAATGAAGCCTGTTATATCACCAAGACCAACCCGACAACCCACGACATTATTCAGGGCGCCATTGAGTTCTCCCCCCTCTTTTCGGGAAAGATCCAGGGGGTCGGTCCCCGCTACTGTCCCTCCATCGAGGATAAGGTGGTTCGCTTTTCCGAGAAGTCTTCCCACCAGCTATTTTTGGAGCCTGAGTGGACCGATGCTGAGCAGCTCTATGTAAACGGTTTTTCCTCCTCCCTGCCTGAAGAGGTACAGCTAGCCAGCTTGCGTTCGGTACCCGGCCTTGAAAAGGTTGAGTTCATTCGGCCCGGTTATGCCATCGAATATGATTTTTTCCCGCCATCACAACTAAAGGCAAGCCTTGAGACCAAACGTGTCTCAGGTCTTTTCTTCGCCGGACAGATCAATGGGACCAGCGGTTACGAAGAGGCAGCAGGCCAGGGATTGATGGCAGGTATTAATGCCTCGCTTCGGGTTGATGGTAAGGATCCCTTTATCTTAAAGCGGAGCGAAGCTTATCTGGGCGTTCTGGTTGACGACCTGATCACAAAAGACACAGACGAACCCTACCGCATGTTCACCTCAAGAGCGGAACACCGCCTGTTGTTGCGATACGACAACGCCCACTTTAGGCTTTCACAGAAAGGCTTTGGGCTTGGTCTGGTGTCTAGCGATACCTATCAGGCCGTGGCTGAGGATATGGCAACCACCGAGAAAGCTGAAGCCTTCTTGGAGAAAACCTATATCAGGGCTGTCGACCTTGAGTCGCTTGGCCTGGAGCAGACCACATCAAAAGACTCTTACTCGCTGGCAAACCTGCTGCGCATGCCCAGGGTTGAAGTTGAGCACTTAAAACCCCTTTTGCCCGACTGGTTTTCCTCAATTAAACCGTCCCTGTTAAGCCTGATCGCAACCAATAGTAAATATCGGGGCTATATTGAGCGCGAACAGCTACAGGTTGAGCGGCTATCTCGACATCAAAACACGGCTATTCCACCGCAAATTGATTATATGTCCATCCAGGCCATTTCGGTTGAGGCGAGACAAAAACTGCAGCGGATACAGCCAGAAACCATTGGCCAGGCGTCACGGATAAGTGGGGTCAGCCCTGCAGACGTATCGGTTCTCCTGATTATCATAAAGAAGATTGTTTCACGTGAAACATCCTGACTTTAATGCCGTCATCTCCCGCCTCTACCCCCTGGATGCGGACACTGGCGGTGTTGAGTTGCCGCTGGTTCCGCTTTTAGCTACCGCTTCATATAGGCAACAACCCCTGTTGCTTGCCGTGCCTGACAAGTCGTCTGCTGAGCGGGTTTTTTCGGATCTGGTGGCTCTGTCGACAGATATCGAGGTGCATTTTATAGGTTATAGTCTCATCAGTGGTGTTGATGATGGCCAGGCGACTCGGGCCTTACGCTTACTCTTAGAGGACGTGCCAGGCATTTACCTTACAATCGCATCAGACATGCTTGGCGGGTTTCGGCGGGAGGCCCTGGATTTTAATGAATATCATGTCGGCAAACAGTATGTCATGCAGGACGTTGAGGCCTCGTTGGATGCGTTTGGGTTTGAACGTGTTTCATTTGTTGTTGAACCGGGAACCTTTTCTGTTCGTGGTGGCATTCTGGATGTGTTTCCCGGTGAACAGGAAGCGCCCTTGCGTATGGATTTTCTGGGAAATATGCTGGAGTCAATGCATGCTTTTGATCCAGGCTCGCAGAGGTCTGGTGTATCCCTGGATCATGTTAGGATATATACGAGAAACCCCTATGACACCGAATCAACCAGCTTGCTTCTCGATTTTATACCCTCCCGGTGCTCAATTTTTCACTTCCGGCCACAGTTGGAAGATTCTCCTTCTGCATCTCTGGCTGACCAGCTCCTGCGAGATCGGCGCAGGGGTACTGTCATGCTTTACCAGGCAAGGGGGGTTGATCCATCGTTTTCAGTTGAAGTTCAGCCTGAGTTTCACAGGAATCTTGCCGCTTTTCGGGCGCGCCTCTCCTTTCTGAATGAAAACAACTATCAGGTTTTTCTGTGTGCAGACAGTCCTGTACAGCTTGATCGTCTAGGGGTTTTGTTTAAGGGGGCCACATTCTCCGGCCTGCCTCTTTCCCTCGCTTCTGGTTTCATCGATCACAACAACAAGCTAGCCGTATTAACCGACCATCAGATCTTCGGGCGGGGTAGAAAACGAAATGTTATTGCGCGACGATTTCCCGTTAAGCCGGCGACCAGCATTGAGGCTTTTGATGAGGGTGACGTGGTTGTACACCTGGACTTTGGTGTCGGAAAATATCTCGGCGTTGAGCGTATTCCGTTTAAACAAGGGCATAAAGAGGTCCTGACTCTAGAATACGAGCTGGGTGATCGTATATATGTGCCCGTTGATAAAATGAATCGGGTGCACAAGTATGAATCGCATGTCGACCAGCCATCCAAGCTCACGCGATTGCGCACAACCGAGTGGGAGCAGGCCAAACTCAAGACCAAAAATGCTGTCGACACCTATACAAAAGAGTTAATGGAGCTCTATGCTAATCGTTTTGTGGCTGCCGGCCATGCGTTCGGTGAAGATGACGAGCTCCAACAGAAGATGGAGGCTGCGTTCGTTTATGACGAAACCAGTGACCAGCTTCAGGCTATTGCTGAGATCAAGAAGGATATGCAGTCGCCGTTCCCCATGGACCGTCTGCTCTGTGGTGATGTGGGCTTCGGGAAAACTGAAGTGGCCATGCGGGCCAGCTTTAAAGCGGTTTCGAATTCACGCCAGGTCGGTGTTTTGGTACCGACAACCATTCTGGCACAACAACACCTTGAGACCTTTTCTGATCGCTTCAAGGACTTTCCCGTAAGCATCGGGCTCTTGTCCCGGTTTCGCACCAGCAAACAGATTCGTGAGACCCTGGCACAGCTGGAGGCTGGTGAGATCGATATCGTTGTTGGCACTCACCGGCTGTTATCACAAGATGTTGTTTTTAAATCACTTGGGTTGCTTATTATTGATGAGGAACACCGCTTTGGGGTAAAACACAAAGAGCGGATCAAGGAAATGATGACTGCCGTTGACTCCTTATCAATGACGGCCACACCTATCCCCCGCACACTACAGATGTCTCTTATGGGCGCTCGTGATATCTCCACATTGAAAGTGCCACCAAAGGAGCGACAACCGATTGAAACCCATGTCATTCATTTTGATGAAAAAGTGATCCGGTCGGCGATCCTGCGCGAGGTTGATCGGGGCGGGCAGGTCTTTTTTGTACATAACCGCGTCGAGTCTATTGGTGTTGTCCTGAGTAAACTTCAGGTGTTGTTACCGGAAGTCAAGTTTGGTGTGGGTCATGGACAGATGGCTCCACGTGAGCTTGAGCGGGTCATGTTGGGCTTTTTTCACCGAGAGTTTGACGTCTTGCTCTCCACAACCATTGTTGAGTCCGGGCTTGATATACCAAATGCCAACACCATGATTGTGAACCGTGCTGATGCCATGGGTTTGTCTCAGCTCTACCAACTGCGCGGTCGCGTCGGTCGTTCTTCCAGAAAGGCCTGGTCCTATTTTATTACACCCGGGTTTAATCGTTTGAGCGTGACGGCCAGCAGGCGCTTAAACGCGCTTGAGCGGCATGCGCACTATGGCGGTGGGTACGAACTGGCAATGCGCGACCTGGAGATCAGAGGTTCGGGAAATATCTTTGGGACAGATCAGAGTGGACACATCTCAAACATTGGCTACCATCTGTACACGAAAATGTTGCAGGAAACCCTGGAACTGCTCCGCGCTGGCGAAGACGAGACAGTACAGACATATCCGCAACCTGAGATAAGCACCGATCGTTCGGCGGGTATACCGCGAGAATATATCGATGATACCGCTGAGCGAATTGCTGTTTATCGCCGTATTTCGGGTGCCGAGAACAGTACCGACCTGGGCGATCTTCGCAACGAGCTTCGGGAGCGCTTTGGGGTGCTACCCCGGGAGGTATCCGATCTGCTGGATATCTCACTAATCAAACATTTTGGCCAGGCTCTCGGGCTTGAGCGCCTCAGCATTAAAGAAAAAAGAGGGCAGGGAGACTTTTTTCAAAAACACGTGGAACAAGCAGGTTCTGTCATCATTAAAAGTTTGTCAAAATCGATGCAAGATTTTGACTCCAGGGTTGAGCTAATGAACAACAAATCTTTGACATTTGTTTTTGAGGGCAAGACACGCCAGGATACTGTTTTCGGGCTTAGAAAATTCTTGGAAAGCCTGGCACATTCATATAAATTTTTTGCTTGAAACAATGAATTATAAATACAATATAAACAAAAGGTTATTATTACTATGTTCCGACTAAGAAATGCGACCGTACTTCTGCTGCTTATCAGTGTGTTCTTTTCCTGTACGTCACTGGATGATTCCACGCTTGCCGTACTTGACGGCGAGATGATTCCACTGGAAGATTTCACAGCTGTAACCCCTGCTTCTCGATTTGTTGATAAGAGCAACGATGATATTGATGCTGTTGTTGATGATTTCCTTAAACGCGAACTTTTTGTGCATGCCGCTTTCGAGCGTGGATATGAAAAAGATTCGCTTGTGGCTGAAAGATTAAAAACAACGCAGCGTGGTATTATGATGCAGTACGTCTTCGAAAAGGCGATCCTGGGTTCAGTTCTCAATGATGATGTTCTGAGGGAAATGTATGACCGTGCAGGTGTCGAGGTGAAAGCGCGACATATCCTGCTGCAGTTTGATGGCGTTGCCCGCTCTCAATCAACAAGAAGTAAGGCGGAGGCGGTTCGTCTTATGGAAGACATTAAAAAGCGGGTTGCCACCGGTGAGTCTTTTGAAGCGCTTGCCGAGGAATTGTCAGAAGGTCCTTCTGCTTCAAGCGGTGGTGATCTGGGGTGGTTCGGCTGGGGCAGAATGGTCGGTCCCTTTCAGGAGGCAGCCTTTGCTTTAAAGCCCGGTGAGTTATCTGGTGTTGTAGAGACAATGTTCGGTCTTCACCTTATAAAGGTTGAAGATCGTCGCGAGATGAACCGGGGGTCTTTTGAAGAAGAAAAACCGCGTTTGATGCAGCAGGCCAGAAAAGCCATGGAGGGTGAGATCCGGATGAAGGCTGACGGGTTTGTCGCCAACATTAAAAAGGAAGCTGGATTCGAGCTATACAAGGACAATATCAGTGTCTTTATTAAAGTTTATAACGGATCCGATCTTCAGAACAAGCCTCTGGATGTTGTGCTTGAATCATTGACTTTTGCCCCGCCACTTCTGACGCTGAATGGCGAAGAGAAGAATTACCGCTGGGTGCTTGATCAACTAAGGGCCATACCTAAAGCACAGCGGCCGGTCTTCAGTTCTGAAAATCACCTGATCAGCATCCTTGACCAGCTCGTGTTTCAGAGCCTGGTAATCGATTATGGATATGCTCAGCAGTACGATCAGGATGAGGCATTCAAAGAAAAGACTCGAGGTCTTGCGGAAAACCTGGTCTATAGCACATTTATGGAAAAGGAAGTAACCAATCAGGCCCAGCCTTCTGATGAGGATCTGAAGTCCTATTATGAGAAACACAAAAAAGATAAATATCTGGACAAACAGAAGGTAAGCGTGAAGGAAATATTTGTAAAAGACAGTCTCTTGGCTGTTGACTTGAAAAAACGTCTGAATGCTGGTGAGGAGATCGGTTTTCTGGCGAGTCGTTTTTCTGAGAGGAAGACAGGTAAAGACAATGAAGGAAGCCTCCCCCCTTTCCAGGAAGGTCGGTACGGGGAAATGGGTAAAGCAGCATTTACAATGCAGCCCGGCGATGTTTCAGAGCCGATCCAGCTCGGGAATGGTTACTCCATCATTCAGCTGGAAGAGATTATCCCTGAACAACCGCGTCCCTTTGCCCGTGTGAAAAGCCGTATTAAGAACGAGCTTACAAATGACATGAGAAAGAGGCGCGGGGAAGAACTTTTTAAAGAACTGAAAAAGGAATTCTCTGTTAAGATCAACTATTCTGCTGTTCATGACTTTTATAATCAGGAGCTGAAAGCGGTCGAGGAATAATTCATGCGAAAATTCTTCCTGGTCCTTTCCCCCATCCTGTTGCTTGTCGGCATACTGGCCTGTTCTGATAACAGGAGCGATTCGCTGATCGCAGAGGTGAATCACGAGCGATTGTTTCTAGATGAGTTACGGTTGATGCACCCTGGTTTTATGCAGCTCGACAGTCTTCAGAAGTCACTTCTTGTTGAAAACTGGATAAGGGAAACCCTTCTGGCGCAGGAAGCAGAGAAGAATCTCATACATAAGGATCCCGTGTTCAATTATCGTGTCGATACTTACCGGCGCCGCATCCTGGCTGATAATCAACTGGATGCCGTTTTGAAGCATCGTGGAAGTGTGACCCGGGCAGAAGTGGAAGCCTACTATAATGAGAATATTTCATCCTTTCAAAGACAGAGTAACGAGTTTTTCGGTTTCCATGTGCTCTTGGATTCTCGTGATGATGGCCGTGAGCTAGAGCGGGCTATCGAAAGAAATGACCTCGAAAAGAAACAGGCGCTGGTGGCAGACAGACCAAAAGAGACCGGTCTATTCAAGGTGGAAAATTTGGTCCCAGAGGTGAAGGAATATCTGCTGAAACGAAAGCGGGCGGGTATTTTTGGACCCGTTAGATCGGATCTCGGCTATCACCTGGTAGAAGTAAAAACCTGGTATGATAGGGGATCAACCAAAAGCCTAGATGAAGTCTGGGAGGAAATTGCCGCCCGCCTATCGGTTAACCGCCAGAAGAATATTGAATTCATGCTGATAGATAGTTTAAGAAAAGAAGGTAGTATCTTCTTAAATAAAGAGGTTCTCTATGAGATATCTGATCTCTAAACATTCAAGGACCTCAACCGTCCTCTTCACCATTTTACTGTTTATTGGCAGTCTGCAGGCCCAGCAGTTGATCGATGGGGTCGCCGCTATTGTCGGCGAAAAAGCAATTCTTTATTCTGAGGTTGAGCAGGTAACCCAGTTGTTTGCCATGCAGTCAAGAATACCCTCATACTCCTCACCAGAGGTTATCCAGCAACTCCGCTCCCGTGCCCTTGAGGAGCTGTTGAATCAGCAGGTCTTATTGGAATATGCGCGTCAGGAAACGATTGAAGTCGAAGATCGGGCCGTTCAAATGCAGCTGGATCAATCCCTGCAAAGTATTGAGATGCAGTACGGTAGTTTGAACAAGGCTGCTGAGGCTTTTGGTGTTGACCGTTTTAAAATAAAATCCTACTACGAAGATCAGATACGCAATAATCTTCTGGTTGAACGGGTGAAGATGGAACTGTTCAGTGATATTAAGGTCAGCCGACGAGAGGTTGAAGATTTTTACGAAACCTGGCAAGACAGCTTCCCTGATAAGAACCCACAGGTTGATTTTTCCATTCTCTCCCTCAATGTGGAAATCGGTGATGACGAGATGGAGCAGCTCAAACGCCAGTTAACGGATATAAAAAAGGATATTAAGGCCGGTACGCTCTCATTTGAGGATGCTGCCAAACAATATTCAAAAGACCCTGGTTCTGCGGCGAATGGCGGCGATCTTGGATTTATAGGAAAAGGCGTCTTTGTTAAACCGTTCGAAGAGGCTGCTTTTGCCATGAAGCCTGGCACACTGAGTGGTCCTGTCGAAACTCAATTTGGTATCCACCTCCTGAAACTCCACGAAAAAACGGATAATCAGGTTCATGTCTCTCATATTCTTCTTGTTCCGGAGGCAGACGAATCTGACCGTCAGCGTACGTCGGAGAAACTCCAGGCTATACGGGACCTGATCATCTCCGGTGATAGTACCTTTGTGGATATGGTCAATGCCTATGCCACTGACGATATGGTAATCGCCCGTGACGGACGGATGGGGATGACTGATATTTCTCTTTTACCAGAGGACATACATGATCTCCTCTTAAATATTCCCCTGGAAAGCCTCTCTATGCCAGTTTTCAGTGCTGATCAGTATCATATTATCAAGGTTCACGAGCGAACCCCAGGCGGTAAGGTGAACTTGGATGATCATTGGGCTGAAGTGGAGACCATGGCAGTTGAATTTAAAAAACGGGATCGTTATGAATACTGGATCAATGATCAGCGCGCCAGGATGTATATCCAGATAAAATAGTTTTTAGCTTAGGGTAGACTTATCAACAGGGTTTGTGGTGCGCTCTGGCGCCTTCCTCCTGTGTTTTTTTTGGATTTAAGCTATTTTTCATATATCTATTCTATTTATTCACACACCAGCTTATCGACATGGGTTAAATTTTAGCTTAAATAACAAGGCCTGTCAATAAGTACTTGCCTTTTTAACCTCCTATTAACCACTATCAACGTCAATTCGTAACTTACCAACAGATAAATAATTTATTTAAATCGCTGTAATTATTTTAATTAATACTATTTTACAATAAGTTATCAACATTATATTTCAACACTACAACAGCTACTATTATTAATATACTATATAACTATTAGTATTATATGACCCCTCGGTCAGTGGGATGACGTGTTAGTATTCACCTTAAATCGATTTTCAGTAGTGAACAATAATGCACTCCAAGATTGGTTTTAAGCTCTGCTTTCAGAAAACTTTACAGGTATTGAGATATACTGTTTTAGACTCAATTTCAATATGAGCCATCTTTTTTGTATGTGGGCTATTTTGTATTTTGTTAGAATTCTAATCTGGTCAAATTAATCGCAATTGAAGTCTGTAATACTAAGACAAACGAAATTGTGATGAGGGCAATGAGTGAAATCTGAAACACGCCAAAAGTTACTTCAGATCGTCATGGTTATATTGACGATATATTTTTTCCTTCTGAGTATCAAATTACTCGGGCATAGCTTTAAACTGTTTGGAAAAGATTTTGCTGAAGCGATGCTCAGCACCACATCAGATCCATTTGCAGGCTTGATTATTGGGATTGTGGCTACATCCTTAATTCAAAGTTCTTCAACAACCACATCGATTGTTGTAGGTCTGGTAGCAGGTGGTGTCGTGACCCTTGAAAATGCCATCCCAATTATTATGGGTGCCAATATAGGGACGACCGTCACGAACACACTCGTATCTTTAGGTCACATGGGTAGGCGTCTGGAATTTAAACGCGCTTTTGCTGCCGGTGTTGTCCATGACTTTTACAATATTTTATCCGTGATAGTTTTATTTCCTTTAGAATTAAAGTTTCATATGATTCAAAAATCAGCTCTGTTTCTTGACAAACAGTTCGAAGGGGTTGGCGGTATGAAACTCTTTAATCCGCTAAAAGCAATTCTAGCTCCCGTTATTTCATTTATAGACAAACTTTTTGAAAACGTTCCGTATAATGACATTCTGCTAATGGTTATCTCTATCGTAACCATGTTCGTAGCCCTGGCATTTTTAATAAAAACGATCAGATCCCTGGTTCTCGATAAGATCGAAATCATCATAAATAAATATCTATTCAAAAATGATTTTCTCGGTGTGATCTGGGGAGCAGGTATGACGTTTATCGTTCAGAGTAGCTCGGTAACAACGTCACTAATTGTTCCACTGGCAGGTGCAGGTGTTGTGAATCTGAGGAAAATTTTCCCTTATACCCTGGGTGCGAATATAGGAACAACAGGTACAGCCCTGTTAGCAGCTCTGGCTACTACTAACCCAGTTGCCGTTACTGCTGCTTTTGCACACCTGGTATTTAATATTTTTGGGATTGCGATATTTTATCCGCTGAAAGCAATCCCAATAGGATTAGCTGAAAGAATCAGTGAGTATGTATCAATTTCAAGACGGAATCTCATTATGTTTCTGGTGGGTTACTCTATGATATATTTCATACCAATTTTATTTATAATTTTATTTTAAGTGATAGGTGAAGATATGTGGAAAGAATTAAAACAAATCTGGTTTGGTGATGATCTTTTAAGTGAGGCGTGGGATATGACATATGAAGCGCTGAATATTGATTCTGAAATGTTTGACGATGCTGTGACTGCCTTATGGGGAGATAGCAAGATAGCCACACAGAAACTTATTTTCAAAAAAGACAAATTGATAAATAAGTATGAGCGTGATATTCGCAGGAAGATCATTACGCATCTATCTGTTCAGCAAGGAGAAGGACTTGCAGCTGGAATGGTGCTCTCAACAGTGATCGTTGATGTGGAACGGATCGGAGATTACATAAAAAATATTGTCGATCTCACAGAGATGCACCCGGGAGATCTAAAAGATAAAGATGTAAAACAGGTGCTTAATGAAATGGAAAACTCCATTAAAAACCTATTCAAGGTAACACGTGAGTGTGTTGAGGATGGCGATGAAGATATTGCCCTTGAGTTATACTATACGACGAAAGAACTGGGACGTATGTGTGATGAAAATATACGTGACATACTAACATCCGGAAAGTCTTACGAATCAAATTCAACCGTTTATGCACTCTACTTCAGATATTTAAAGCGCATCAGTGCTCATCTCAGGAACATAGTTTCAAGCGTTATCAACCCATATGACAGGATAGGATATAAACCTAAAAACGTGTAGCTGATATGTATAAAGTTATCCTGGCCAAAAATGAACATATCGAGATCATCGCAGAGTTTAACCGACAAATGGCATTGGAAACAGAGACTATCGAACTCAAACCGGAAACGATACAGGCTGGCGTCAGCGCTGTTCTAAAAGATCCCACAAAAGGATTCTATCTTGTTTGTGAATCTGAATCTGAAGTCGTGGCTTGTCTGATGATCACGACAGAATGGAGCGATTGGAGAAACGGGGATATCTGGTGGTTACAGAGTGTATACGTACATCCTGACCATCGCCAGAAAGGTGTCTTCAGCCTCCTGTATAAACATTTGAAAGAAATGATCAGAGAACGAGAGGATATCGCTGGACTGCGTCTCTATGTGGATGAACACAACCAGACAGCCATTAAGACCTATATTGCCCTGGGAATGGAAACCAGCAACTATCAGATGCTGGAATTCATGAAATAGAACCCCATAAAAACCACCTATAGTAAATAATTACATTAATTAATATTGACTTATTTCTTGCTTGCAATGCAACATGAGGAAATTTATCATGTTTGCGCTAACAGCGAGATCGAAAGCGGGGTGACTGTGACATTCAAAAAATATATTTACGTAATCATTCTGGGTACTTGGCTCATTTCGGGAGCAAATGCTGAAGAAGCCACAATCGGCATTGATGATAGTGTTCTTGGGGATACTGTTGCAATGGATCTGGAGTTCTATGATGAAAAAGGCGAAGTGATAACCCTGGCAGAGGCGAGTGAGGGAAAACCAACAGTTCTTGCTCTGGTTTATTACAACTGTACATCAATTTGTAATCCATTCCTGAATGCCATTGTTGATGTGGTTAACCAGTCGCCAGAGGCATTTCTCCCAGGAGATAAATATAATATTGTCGCTGTCAGTTTTGACCCTGAAGAGAAAGCAGACCTAGCAGCTGAAAAAAAAGAATCGTACTTTAACCAGTTCGAACGTGACAACCCAATACCAGCACCTTCTTTTCGATTTCTGACAGGTGATTCTGCCAACATCCGCACACTTACAGAGTCTGTTGGCTTTCTCTATGATGAAGATGGTCAGGGGGGCTTCATGCACGCCTCTTCCATAATCATCTTATCACCCAGTGGGGTTATATCGAGATACATCAGGGGATTATCATTTCTGCCTGTAGAGATCATGGTTTCAGTAACGAATGCCATGGAGGGTAAATGGGCGCCAACAATTAAGAAGATCGTAAAATTTTGTTTTGCTGAAGAGCCTGATGGAAGAGGGTACTATTTCGACTTCTTAAAGGTAACAGGCGTTTTAATTCTATTATCAATTATAACAACGACGCTGGTGCTGACGGTTATTGTGAAGAGAAAAGCACCGGCAAAAGCAGAACCTGAGGAATAACGATATGGAACCATCCCAAAGCGGCAGTTATCTCCAAAGCCACACGAGCTCCAGATGGACAAAAGGATTTATGAGTTGGTTTATGTCAACGGATCACAAACGCATTGGCATAATGTATGGCGTGAGTATGTTCTCTTTCTTCGGTCTCGCCGTCCTGTTGGGATTTTTTATTAAACTTCAGAAACTCTTCCCGGCTGCCAGTGGATGGGAGATCATTCCGCCCGAGCTATATGGGAGTTTCTTCACCCTCCATGCAGTCATTATGATCTTTCTATTTATCGTACCTGGAGCACCAGCCATTCTTGGTAACTTTTTCCTCCCGCTCCAGATAGGGGCAAAAGATGTGGCCTTCCCAAGGGTAAACCTCCTGTCATACTGGCTATACCTGTTCGGTGCGGTCATGGCTGTCGCCGGGATTGTTTTGGGCGGCGCCGATACTGGCTGGACCTTTACGCCGCCATATTCTGTAACCACAAAAACCATTTCTCTATTTGGCTTCACGGTCGACTCAGTATCGTGGATGCTTGTAGCCACTTTTATTTTGGGCTGGGGAACTATTCTGACAGGGATCAACTTTATCGTTACCATTCACAGAATGAGGGCCGAAGGCATGACCTTCTTTAAAATGCCCCTGTTCACCTGGTCTATTTATGCAACCTCCTGGCTTCAGGTGTTAGCCACACCCGTCGTAGGTATTACCCTGTTGATGATCGTCATTGAAAGGATATTGCCGGTCGGCTTCTTTGATCCAGCCAAGGGTGGAGATCCTATTTTGTTTCAACATCTGTTCTGGATCTATTCACACCCCGCTGTGTATATCATGATCCTGCCGTCCATGGGATTGATCTCGGAAATCATTCCGACCAACAGTCAGAAATCGATCTTTGGATATAAAAGCATTGCCATCGCATCCTGTAGTATTGCTGGCGTTGGATATCTTCTGTGGGCTCATCACATGTTCACAACGGGGATATCGGACTTTGCAGCGATCCTGTTTTCGTTTCTCACATTTTTAGTAGCGATACCAACAGCCATAAAAGTATTTAACTGGACCGCCACTCTGTATAAAGGCTCCATAGTTTTAACGCCACCCATGCTGTTTGCTCTGGCATTTATTTTTAATTTCAGTATTGGCGGGTTGACCGGTATGTTTTTGGGGTCACTTTCAACAGACATACATCTTCATGACACAGACTTTGTTGTTGCTCATTTTCACTACACCATGTTTGGTGGCGCTGCTTTTGGGATCATCGCTGGTATTTACCATTACTTCTCAAAAATGTTTGGCAAGATGTATTCGATGAAGTGGGCGAACCGCTCATTTATCTTTATGTTCATCGGGTTTAATACGCTTTACTTCCCCATGCTTATTCTCGGCTTCTTTGGAATGCCGCGTCGCTATCACACCTACCCCGACATCCCGGTTTATAACAACCTTCAGATGCTGTCGACTTTTGGTTCATGGATACTGGTGACTGGAGTTGTGCTGGTCCTCGGTACCTGGATCCATGGTCTTATAAAAGGCAAAAGGACAACAGAGCAGAACCCCTGGAACTCGTCTACGCTTGAGTGGCAAACAGCCACCCCCCCCACCCTCTTTAACTTTGAGGAGGCGGTGGTTGTGACTCGAGAGCCTTATGACTATCACGGATTCAGAGAAGATGTTAAAAATGGAAAAGCGGCAGGAGTGATCCATGACTGAACAGACCGCAACAGTGGAAATTCCCCACCATCACGATGAAACCGGTACACGGCTGGGCTTCTGGCTCTTTCTCTACACAGAGCTGTTCCTGTTTGCTGCCTTTTTTCTCATTTATGCTGTTTACCGCTCGAACTATCTCGTTGAATTCAGGACTGCGGCTGAAAGCCTGAATACAGGCATCGGGACCCAAAACACCATCATCCTGCTTGCCAGTAGTTTGACCATGGTGCTTTCCCTGAACGCATTGAAAGCAGGTAAGGCCAGAATGGCGAAGACCTTTCTTCAGTTCACCATCACCCTGGGCCTGGCCTTTCTTGTGATCAAAGGATTCGAGTGGGGTGCGAAATTTGACCACCACCTGTTCTTACAAACGACGAAAGGAATTGCCGCAGGTGAAGGCTCACTTCTGTTGAACCCCAGCGCTGAGATGTTACCGGTGGGACAGGTTCTATTTTTTGGTCTATATTTCATCATGACCGGAACGCACGCCCTCCATATTGTGATCGGCCTGATATGGATGATCATAGTTTATGTCTGGATCTCAAAAGGGTCTATTAACCCGGATAATTATGGAACACTGGAAAGGTGTGGTCTGTACTGGCACCTGGTTGATCTCATCTGGATATTTTTATTCCCCCTCTACTACCTGGTTGCTTAAAGGGACGCATTATGAAAGATATATTTAAATCTATAAATGTTTTAAATCCGAGTATCGTGTTTATTGTTCTGGTTCTATTGACGATAACAACCGTTTTGCTTTCAGGTATCGATGTAAGCGATTCTACAGCTGTGATTATTGCTCTTGCTGTAGCTTCAATTAAAGCAGCCCTGGTGCTTACCTATTTTATGCACTTGAATCATGAACCACTGGTGTTCAAAGTGTTCCTGGGGGTTGCCTTTTTTACGTTATTGGTCATCTTCCTTCTCACCTTTTCTGATTATTCATTCAGGGAGATGTCATGAACGGAGCAACCTCAGTTTTCGTGAGCGATGTAGATTTCAGCTTTTGGCTGATCTTTATCATTTCAGCGCTATGTCTGGTAGGGATCACCGGCTTTGTCATTTTCAGTATAATCAAGTATAACAGAAAGAACAATCCAGAGCCGACACATATTGAGGGCCATACGGGCCTTGAGATCGTTTGGACTGTTATCCCAACCATCCTGGTCATGTTCATTTTCTATTTTGGAATGAAGGGCTTCATAAAAATGCGATCAGTTCCAGAGAACGCGATGGAGATCCAGGTTGACGCTGGCATGTGGTGGTGGAAGTTTACCTACCCGAATGGTCTTGAGCAGACAACGGGCCAGGGCTTAACCGTGCCTGTAGACACACCGATCTACTTACCGCTTCATTCAGTGGATGTCATTCACTCTTTCTATATACCGGCATTTCGCGTAAAAATGGATGTCGTACCAAAGGCGGAAGGAGAAAAACTGAACTACACCTGGTTTGAAGCAGGAAAGCCCGGCGATTACGATCTGTTCTGCGCTGAGTATTGCGGACTGAACCATGCGCAGATGCTTAGCAAGGTTCATGTTTTATCTCAAGAAGACTATGACGCGTGGTTTGCTGAAGCCAGCAAGGCTCAGGCAAAACTCAAATCTGAGTCTCCCGGTAAAGCGTTACTCATATCAAAGGGCTGTATTGCCTGCCACAGTACCGACGGATCAAAACTGATCGGACCAAGCCTGAAGGGATTGATCGGCAAAACAGAGACCGTTCTCACCGATGGTGCAGAGCGAACGATTACAGTTGATGACACGTATTTGAGGCGCTCTCTCAACGAACCTGCAGCCGACATTGTTAAAGGGTTTCAGCCACTCATGCCCCCTTTACCGCTCACCCCTCAAGAGGTCGATGATCTCATTCAGTATATCCATGAATTATCAGAGGAAACTGCAGAGTAGCACGATGGTCCAAGCCTACATACAGCTGTTCAGGTTAAAACCCATCGGACTTATCATGTCCATGGTCATCTTCGCCCATGTCTATGCACTTAATGAAACAGGACTCTCTTTCAGGTGGGGTCCTGCCATTATTTTATTTCTGACCACAGCGCTGGCGAATGCGGCTGTTTTTGCCCTCAATCAATATTATGAGCGTGAAGCAGACGCCAAAATGGAAAGAACCAAAAACCGACCCATACCGTCAGGTCAGATTCCGGCTCAATTCGCGCTTTGGGCAGGAATGGGTTTGTTTGTCTTTTCTATCGCAGCTCAATACTTTTTGATCAACACGAGCACTGCTATAGCAACATTCACCTGTGGAGCCCTGTATGTCTGGACCTATACACCGCTAAAGAATCGATCCAGTTTGAGTACACTGGTCGGATCTCTACCGGGGGCCACGCTCCCGTTCATTGGCTGGTACTCTGTTACCCAGGGGCTAGACCTGATGATCATCTGGATGTCGATCATGATCTTTCTATGGCAAACACCACACACCTTTGCCATCGTTTACCGATACAAACGGCAATTTGAAGCAGCTGGCGGTAAACAGCTGGAACTGGTGGCAGGAGAAGACGCTTCATTCAGACAGACCGCCTGGTATACGGTCGTGAACTTTCCCCTTATTCTCATTCCGGCTGTGTTTAAAATATCTGGGGATGTATATGTAACGATTGCAGCCCTGTTCACGGTGGTCGCCACATACTTTATGGTAAAATTCTACAGAGAAAGAAGTGAGGGTAGCGCCAAACGCTACTTTTATTTTATGCTAAGCTATCTGCCCGTGCTGTTTACGTTTATGGCCTGGAACAGAGTTTAAATAAATTGCTATAAATTTTTCCACAGCCGCAAACAGGACAAACATTAATCTCGAGTTGTTGCAACCGGGGACAAAAAATAAAGGTTTAAGTTTTATCTTCTTTGTATTCAAGCGGCAGTCGAACAGTGAACGAGCTGCCCTTCCCGAATTTGCTTTCAACTTTTATTGAACCACCAAGAAGCTCTGACAGTTTTTTGCAGATCGAAAGCCCAAGACCCGTGCCTTCAATGTTTGCGCTATTGTCTCCACCCACCTGTCGGAAGGTGCTGAAGATCGTGTCAAAATCCTCTTCCTTAATTCCGATGCCAGTATCAATTACCTTCACAACAAGAAACCCATCGTCAGGGTAACAGTAGACTTTAACACCACCGGTCTCGGTGAATTTGATCGAATTGTTGATGAGGTTGATCACGATCTGCTCGACCCGACGCTTATCACTATAGATGTCGGGAATATCTGGCTCTATATCATATTCAAGCGAGAGCCCTTTTTTATCCGCAAGCGGCCTGAGTGCGCTACAAGCCATTCCCACCCAGAGATCAACATTAAAGGTCTCGGGGTTGATCGTGATATGTCCGCTCTCGATCTTGGAAATGTCCAGAACGTCATTGATCAGATCAAGGAGATGAGTAGAGCTGTTCCGCACAATATTCAACTGCTCCTTTTGCTCCTCATTTAGTTTGCCCGCTTTTTCCTGAAGCAAGATACCGGAAAACCCGATAATAGAGTTTAATGGCGTCCGAAGTTCGTGAGACATAGACGCAAGAAAGGCTGACTTCAGGTGGTCGGACTCTTCAGCTCGAAGCCTCGCTGCCTCAAGGTCCCGGGTCCTTTCCTGGACCATTTTCTCCAGGTTTTTCTCTGTGTCAGAGATCGTTGCCATCATATCGTTAAACCCAGATATCAAGGTGCCAATCTCATCGTTTGTTTTGCGTTCAATGCGTTGAGAATAATCTCCGCTATCACGAACACGCTTGGTCAGAGCTGCCAGAGAAAGAATGCCCTCAGTTACAGGCTGTTGCGTTTTTAGCGAGATAAAGAACACAAAGACAAGCCCCGCAGCGAACAAAAGAAAGGTTGAGAGAACCACCGTTCTTACTTGACCTGCTTGAATGTCGGGATCCAGGCGCAAGGCGATGGAGCCTATCTCGGAGCCATCGAAAAGAATGGGTCGATGGAGAATCAGGTGACCATCTTTTCGATACTCACCGTAATCCACGTCACGGTTTAACTGATGCGTCAACCCCTGGCGGTATTCGGCAAACAGGGAATCATTGTGGTCAAAAATAGCCGCCGTTAAAATATCAGGTTGCGTTGATAAAGATTCCAGGACGTCGTTTGCAGCAGCGTTGTCGAAGAAAAGCAGTGCGGAGATACTGTTCGATCCAAGGACATCCGCCAGAATAGTCATACGGGCATATGTGTTTTCTTCAAGGTGTCGATACTCACTTACCGTATATACTCCGAGAAAAAATACAAGGGTCAGAACGAGTCCAAAGACCTGAGTAGAGATAAACTTGGTTTTTATGGAGAGATCATTAAAACTATTCATTAATGATAACATCTCCTTCCTCTCCGACAAGTTCAGCCAGTTTTAACAATTGAGAGCTGGCAACCAGATTGGCTTCTCTCAGCGCTTCACGGTTGATCTCAAGTTTTATTTTCCCCTGGCGTTTCACAAAATTTATTGCGCCATCACTGGTTGCAAACCCGAGAGACTCCCCCACATAAAGAATATTCACTTCAGGGTATTCGGGTCTGCGCTCGTGAAAAACCTCCGCCTGTGAGACAGGAACAAAGAGAATGTCGCATGACTGAACCTCTTCAGGGGTCTCAGTCTTTTGAACCAGAATGGTTTGACCACCCGTTTCGCGTTCCCGGGCAAGCTGACGCAGGGGGACAAGGATATCATCAAGACCGTAAACCCCAATGGTAAATGTCTTCGCCGAGTCAAGCGTGGTCCAACTGATGTAACGGGTGAAGTTCATCAGGAAGACAGCCTTCATGCGCGCGTCCGGATTAACCTGTACTCTTTGGGCTTGAACGCCCGCACCCGAGAGGAGAAAAACAAGCAGAAACAATTGGCGGAGATGTTTTATTCTGTTGGGTTTAGATACCACGATTGGTCTAAGCTCCTTAAGTGTTTAAATGAATCTAAACGCATAAAGTTTGATTCAAATATCGAATTCGAATGGTGAAGATCACCCGCTGTATTGAAAATTCAAAAGAAGACGCTTGCCAGAGCTCTCCAGGTAGTACATTTTGTCAATGAAGGGAGACCGCGTCTGTATGGAAACTACAAGACACTTTACGGCCACAACATTTGTTGTATATAAAGATAAAACACTGCTCCATAAACATATGAAGCTGGATATGTGGCTTCCGCCTGGTGGACACATCGATAGAGATGAGTTACCTCATGTGGCGGCTAAGCGAGAGGTTTTGGAAGAAACCGGGCTGGAGGTAGAGATCATTCATGATGAACCCGCGATCTTTTCTGACAACGCCAGGGAGATTCCCGGACCAAGGCACCTCCTTCTGGAGAATATCAATCCATTTCACCAGCACATTGACATGATCTATTTTGCCCTGGCGTCCTCTTTTGATGTAAAGCCAGACGCGAACGAAAGCCAGGTTCTCAAGTGGTTCTCCATAGCAGACCTGCAAAGCAGCGATATAGAGAACGATATTCGAATCCTTGGTGAAGAAGCAGTCAGGGCGCTTGCAGAAGCATGGAGGGCGTAACCACGAAAAGAAACTATTACGCTTTCGTCTGGCATGCCATTTTGCTGGCGTTTACCACAACATTTACTGAGATCAATACGGTGCTGCCTGGAATGATCGTCAGATCCGGCGGCGGTCATATACATGTGGGGGTTTTAACGGCCATTATGGTGGGCGCACCCATGTTGAGCCAGCTGCTCTTTGCCGGCCTGCTGACACCAAAGCCAAGGAAGAAACCCTTTCTCTTGCTTGGTATTTACCTCAGGGTGGGCGCCTTGTTGGGCGTGGCCTGGACCCTGGGTAGGCTAAGCGAAACAGACCCGGCGGTCACAATAGCGCTGGTGTATGGCTGGATGCTGCTTTTCGCAACAAGCGGGGCCTTCGCAGGTGTTTCATATACAGATATTCTTGGAAAAAGCATCGCCGGTGAGGAAAGAAAACGATTTTTTGTTATTCGCCAAACACTGTCTGGGTTTGGGGTGCTTGTTTCGGCCTTGATCACAAGGGAGATTCTCAAGCGCCTGGACTACCCCCAGAATTATGAGTGGTTGTTTACAGTTGCCGCCATCGCCCTTTTTGTTGCCGCCTTTGGCTTTCTGGCCATTCGAGAGCAATCAGTTCGTAGTCGCTTCGAGGGCAGTTCCATACTGACCACCCTGAAATTTATACCATCCTATCTGAGAGAGGATGGAAACCTGCGTAATTTCATCATTATGAACAACCTGACCGGCTTTGCGACCACCCTGGTACCTTTCTATGTCATCCTGGCAAGGGATGCGTACTCCCTGGATGTTGGCGATATTGGAAATTTTCTTCTGGTACAGATCGCTGGCATGATCCTGTCAAACATTGTCTGGTCACGGATCGTCAAGCAACACGCTTTCAAGGGCGTACTCTTTGCCTGGATCGCCATTGGCACATTTCTACCCCTCCTGGCGCTGATCACCAGTAGCTGGCTGGGGGAAAATATGTTTCTGGCCGTCTTTTTCTTCAGCGGCTCTGCCATGAGTGCCCGAAAGATCGCCCTGGATGGTGTTCTCCTGGAGATATCAGAAAATGACACCCGGGCTCTGTATTCGGGTATCAACGGGGCTTTCAACCTGACCACCGCCCTGTTTCCGCTCATGTCCGGTATCATTATCAGTTTAACAGGTTATACCCCGGTCTTTATTCTGGCATCAGTATCCATGCTGGCCTCTGTATACTTTATCCGTCAACTCGATTGCGGCTGGGAACGACATGCTCAATAAGACAGAAGCAGTGGTTTTGAAAACCCTGAACCATGGTGATACCAGTAAAATCATCACCTTGTATTCCAAAGACACAGGCAAGCTTAAGCTTATAGCTAAAGGCGTTCGCTCCCCAAAAAGTAAGGCTGCCGGGCTGTTTCAGCCAACCCGCCACCTTCAGGTGGTTTACTATGAAAAACAGCGTTCAGAGCTGCAATTGTTTAAATCGGGAGAGCTAATCAGTGGATTTTTCGGCCTGGAGGGTGATTTTGACAGGCTAACCCTGTCACAGGTCATGGTTGAGTTGCTGGACAGGGCCACAGAAGATGAAGAATTACACGAATCGATCTTTCTCCTGGTGACAGACGACCTGAGGCACTTGAGTGAAAAAGCCTACCCGCCTGCCAGCGTCTACTGGCATTTTCACCTCCACTTGCTCAGGGAGCTGGGTTATCGTCCCAACCTGAGTCATTGTTCCAGCTGTAACGCTGAATTAAAGGGCGGAGGCTCGCTGGGCCGGTCAAGTTCGCATCTGGAATGTGCCGCCTGTCATCTTCCAAGCCCGGACTCTATCTTTGTTTCAGACAACACAATCGCATTGATCAACCAGATCCTTGATGAGCCAGAGAAAACAAAGAACGATCTGGATCTGGCCCCCAAAGAGAGGCGTTCGCTCTGGAATTTTCTGTGGAGATATACTTTTTACCACATCGAGTCAACGCGCGGTATGCGCTCACTGAAAGTTCTGAACCAGCTGTATTCCTGAAAATATGTGTTGCGGCTTAGCGCTTCACGATAGAATTATCAAGCAATTTTGAGATCCAGCGAGTTTCCTCAAAGCTCATGAGGGCGATCTTCATTGACATGGTCAGAGGAACCGATAATATCATCCCCACCGGTCCAAGCACCCACCCCCAAAACAGAAGCGAGAGAAAGACAACCAGCGTGGAAAGACCCAGTCCGCGTCCCATGACACGAGGCTCCAGAAAACTACCGATCGCTGTATTGACCGCTAAATATCCGAGCCCGACGCCGAGGGCGGTCCAGGGGGTCTGGGTTATCAAGGCCAAAAGCACTGGTGGTATGGCAGCCAGGATAGACCCGATATTTGGTACATAATTCAGCGTAAAGGTGAGAATACCCCAGAGCAGGGCATAATCAACCCCAAGAATAGTTAACCAGATCGTGATGATCGTACCCGTCCCTAGGCTGGTCCAGGTCTTGATCACCATGTACCGATTAATGTTCTTGAGAAAAGACCCCAGACCATCGATCTCTTTGGTGTTCTGGTCTACCACTGCGCTGAGTTTGTCACCAAATGTTGCAGCCTCAAGCAGCATGAAGACCACAACCAACAGGATGAGGAAGGTGTCCCCTAACAGGTTTCCCATACCGGTGAGCAGGCGTGAGGTGAAACGCATGGCCGCTCCTGGATTAATGAATTCAGCAAAGGTCTGGTCCGAGACAACCACCCCTTTATGTTTTAGCCAGCTCTGCACATCCTGCGTCATTTTCGCTAAGCCCGACTGATAAGCAGGCAACTCACGGGTAAAGTCTGTAAAAGAAGAACCGACCATAACAGCCACAATAAACCCGACACTAATGATAATGAGCAGAATGATCAGAATTGCCACAACCGTGGGAATTCTCTTTGCTTTCAACCAGTTTAGCAGAGGATAGACGATGATGGCGATGAACAGGGAGAGCAGAAAGGGAATAAGAATATCTGTCGCCGATTTCATTCCGGCGACAACGACTACAAAAGCTGCGGCCGTCAGCAATATTCGCTGAGCTCGATTGAAATCTGAACTTATACCATCACTCAAACCAAGACCTCTTTCTGAAGGGTTTCTGCCACCAAGTTAGTATAAAATCGGGAGAGGAAAGCAAGAATTGCTCTTTCAGCCGACCTGTCTGCGGAGAAAAGAGTAGGTTAAGCCAGCGCTTATACTGGTTACGAGCAGGCCAATAGCCGTACCCCAAAACAAATTGAAGTGTTGATAAGTAAAGTGGACAACAAAGGAGTAGACCCCCACGTTTACCATGGCACTGACCATGAGCGTTTTTGCTACAGCACGGGAAAACTCTACCCCGCCAGTACGGTAGGTGATATAAAGAGTGGACATAAAAATTACGGGAAAGTTGGCAAAGACACCACCGACGACTGGCCCGGTCAGGCGGCTAATGAGCACAGCTGTTGAGATGATCAAGCCACTGACAAGCCCACGGGCAAGGATCTGTTTTAATGTATAAGGGACCCGGACACCACCTTTGTGGCCAATATCCAGCACATATTCTGAGAGATAGTAGAAAAGAACAAGAGAAAGAGACCAGACCAGGAGTGACAGAAAAGCACTTTCTGCGCCGGTCCAGATCACAAACCCAATGATCACGAACCAGACCAGCAAAGCCAGGAGGATGGTCCGAACGAGCCCCGTGTGAATACGAACCTGGTAGATCATAATGAAGAACCCGTTCACGCCCATTACCAGCGGGATCATTACAGCCGCTCGAGACGCGTCACTGTTACCCTGGGTGAGGCCGATGAAGATCAAAGCCACGACAACGGTAGAGGGCAGGCCGCCGATAAATCCGCCGATCTTGCTGCCGAAGCGTTCTGCAATAACGGTGACAGTGGTGACCCAGGTGGCGCCCACTAAAAAACTGAGAAGCAGTTTCCATACAAATGTCTGATCCATTCCAGCCATGGACACAGAATAATGATCCATGGAAAACGATGAAGTAAAAAAAGAGGTAGCGATCAGTAGACACTATTCGGGAGTGGTGAACACGTTACCCGAATTTCCAGGTTCCTATTTCAAGTTTCAACCTCTATACTACATCAATGCTTCAATATTTTCTGAAACGATCAGCACAGCTGGTGCCAGTGATCCTTGGTATCATCCTGTTGACCTTTATCCTCATGTACATCGTTCCTGGCGATCCGGTTCTTTCCATGGTCGGTGAGCGGTATGAGGAAGAAACCCTGGAGCAGTTGCGGGAACAGTTTCACCTGAACGATCCACTCTGGAAACAATTTGGTCATTATCTTTGGGGCTTATTCCATGGCGACCTGGGCGTGTCCTTTATCTCTCAGCGCCCGGTAAGCGAAATGATACTCGAACGATTTCCCGCGACGATGCTGCTGGCTGTCGGCGCCATGGTCATTTCCATTCTTCTTGGTATTTCTGTGGGGGTCCTCTCATCGATCAAACCTCATTCCTGGTTGGACCGAACGACCATGGGAGTTGCCCTTATAGGTATCTCAGCTCCCGTATTCTGGGTGGGACTTTTGCTAATCATTGGCGCCCGGGCAGTAGGTTGGCCTTATTTGACAGGGTACGGCTGTCTGCCTTATCTCATACTTCCGGCAATAACCCTGGGCACCAGAAGCGCAGCATTTCTAGCAAGAGTAACGCGGGCCAACATGTTGGAAGTCTTATCTCAGGATTATGTAAGAACAGCGAAAGCCAAGGGTTTGTCAAACTTTGTCGTGGTTGTCAAGCATGCCCTGAAAAACACCTTGATCCCGGTGATCACCATCATTGGTGTGGATTTCGGGTCCTATCTATCAGGAGCAGTACTCACAGAATCAATTTTTAACTGGCCCGGGATCGGACGGCTGGCTTTGAATGCCATTTTAAAAAGAGATTTTCCTGTTATTCAAGGGGCTGTACTGGTGACCGCCCTCATCTTCGTTACCGCCAACTTTATTGTGGATCTGCTTTACGGTGCCCTTGACCCACGCATTCGATTGGGGAAGAAGCAGTGACCTGTCGCCGGATAATCAAAAGGGCATGTTGGGGAGGAACGTTGCACACGACGCTCCCATCTACCCGGGTAGAAGACAGGAGCTCAAATGCGCGGTAGCATCACCTCCGAAACGTTTCGACAGTTAAAAAGAAACAAAACAGCGCTGTTTGGGCTTGCCCTGGTGGTTCTGCTTGTTTTTGTTGGTGTCTTCGCGCCCTGGGTTGCCCCCTACGATCCTTACGATGCAAATCTGGATATCAGTCTGCAGCCACCATCCTCAGACTATTGGCTGGGTACCGATGAAGAAGGCCGGGATGTCCTGTCCAGGATCATTTATGGTGCAAGGATATCGCTAAAGGTCGGGATCATTGCCAGCTCGATCTCTCTGTTTCTCGGCGCCTTCCTCGGTTTGATAGCCGGATTTTTCAGGGGCTGGACAGAAACCTTTATCATGCGTTTCACCGATGTCATGTTTGGTTTTCCCGCCCTGTTGTTCATGATCGGCATCACCGCTGCCGTACCCCGACCCAGTATTGAGGTTGCCATGTTGGCGATCGGTCTGGTCAGCTGGCCAAGCATGGCCCGGATCATGCGCTCGCAGGTGTTGACCGTCGCCAACACTGAATATGTGGCCGCAGCACGTTCTCTTGGCTACTCTAAGATGCGGATCATGATGCGCCATGTGCTTCCAAATTGTCTCGCTCCAGTGGTGGTTGCTTTTACCATGAGTATTGCTGGTGCAGTTATGGCCGAAGCCTCGCTTTCCTTTATCGGCTTAGGAGCCCAACCACCAGAGCCTAGCTGGGGCTCCATGATCGCCTTTGGTCGCGTTCACCTCAGGGGTGAATGGTGGATATCTGTCTTTCCAGGTCTGGCGGTGGCGGTCATGGTCGTTGGGTTTAATCTCTTTGGTGAAGGGTTGAGAGACGCTCTGGATCCCACCATGCGGGGCAGAACCAAACATAAATAATTTCACCCGCTTCAAGAAAATGCTTGACCCTCACCTGGCGTCATAGCCTATAATAAGCACCGATGAAAGGACGAGGGGTTAGCAATGAGCAAACAGTATAGTGTTAAACAGTTGGCGGAATTGTCAGGAGTGACAATTAGAGCGCTCCACCATTACGATCATATCGGTCTATTAAAGCCTGCTGTGAGAACAGAAAAGAAATACCGGCTCTACGACCATGGTGATTGTTTGCGTTTACAGCAGGTCCTGTTCTACAGAGAGTTAGGCTTTTCTCTGCTAGAGATCAGGGATCTTCTTGACGACCCGGATTTTAACACGGCTGTAGCACTGCATGACCATCGTAAAAAACTTGTTCAGAGACAAAAGCACATGACGTCGCTGATCCAGACAGTGGATAGAACCCTGGCGTTAATGGAAGGAGAAGACACGATGACCTTAAAAGATAAAGATCTCTATCAGGGTTTCGATCGGGAAAAGATCGACCGCTGGAATAGAGAGGTTGAAGAGAAATACGACCCCGAGACCGTCGAGGAGTCACGGTCGAATCTCAGCAAGATGTCCAAGGCTCAGTTTGCAGAAGTGCAGAAACAGGGTGATCGGGTAACGCTGGCCATTGCAGAGTTAATGGATAAAGAGCCAAACGACCCTGATGTTCAAGCTCAGATCAAGCTGCACCACGCCTGGGTCGAGAATTTCTATGAATGCCCGCTGGAGATGTACAGAGGCCTGGGACAACTCTACATAGAGAATCCAGAGTTTACTGCCTTCTATGAGAAAATCAAGCCGGGTCTGGCAACATTCATGGCAGAAGCCATGGCTCATTTTGCGGACAACGAAATGAGATATTGACGACTTTTCAGTACCGGTATCGTATATTCTCTCCAAAATAAAGGGAGGGAATGCCATGGAGCTATCAATACTGATCGCCCGAACGATTTCAATTATATATGTCTCAACGGGCATTGCCGTGATCATTGGCACGCTTGACTATAATAAGATCGTCAAGGGCCTGATCGACTCACAAGCGCTTAACTTTTTTTTTGGCGCTGTGGCGATAACGGCAGGCGTCTTCCTGGTCGAGCATCACAATCTGTGGGAGCAAAACTGGACGCTTATCATAACGCTGATCAGCTGGGGCTTATTGCTGGGAGGGATCCTTGTTGTCATTTTCCCCAAATTTCTCGCACGCTATAACCAGCTGATAAAAAACTCTCGCCTGCTTGGTGCTTTCATGACCCTCTTTGGCCTGTTGATGGGCTATTTTGGGTTTTTTAAATAAACGGCCTCCAAACAAAACAGACAGGTGTTTCCCAGAGACGCTCCCTGGGCGGTCAACACTTGTCAATAACAGGCTTTGAGGCGCTTTTTGGAGAGCAAACAGGAGAATCTGCTTGTCATTTTTTGGGACAGCATGTATCATGTTTGCCATAAAGAATTAGACGTTAGACAGGCTGCGTGCACAGCTTTTGAACGTCTCTAATGAACCAAATATGATAAAAAAAAAGGGATAGATCTTGGCTCAGATATTCCCCCAATGGACGAATAAAGCACCGTTTGTTGTTCTTGCCGGTGTTGGCTTTAGTCTTGTCGTTGTGGTTGGTCTTGTCTGGTACTATGCTTCACCCTGGAATACAGATGTGGGTTATAGACCGATACAGCCAGTTCCATACAGCCACAAACTACATGCAAATATAGACAGCCTCAGTCTTGACTGTCGCTTCTGTCATACCGGCGTGGAAACATCACCGGTGGCAGGGATACCGCCTACACAGACATGTATGAATTGTCATAACATGATCAAGGCAGATAGCGATAAGCTGGCGCTTGTTCGAGAAAGCTTGAAATCAGGAACGCCAATTGCCTGGGTGCGGGTACATAAATCCCCGGACTATGTCTACTTTGACCATTCTGCCCACCTAACAGCAGGGGTGGGTTGTGCCAGTTGTCATGGCAGGATCGATGAAATGGAAGTGGTTGCACAAGCCAAACCCTTAAGCATGGGCTGGTGTCTGGAATGCCATAGGAATCCAGATGACCACCTGAGACCTGCTGGCGAGATCACCAATATGAATTGGACCCCTGGAGCAAATCAGGCTGAATTCGCTAAGAAGCAAAAACAGTTTCTGGATATTCAGGCACCAATAACAGACTGTACAGGATGTCACCGATGAGTAGCAACACGACAAAATCAGTACAGGATAAAACTTACTGGCGAAGCCTTGATCACCTGGCTGAGACCCCTGAGTTCAAGGAGCTGGTGGAAAAAGAGTTCCCTGAAGGAGCCTCTGAGTTAACGAATCCTGTATCACGTAGAAAATTCTTAAGTCTCATGGGGGCTTCCATGGCGCTGGCTGGGCTGACCAGTTGTCGCCGACCCGTTGAGAAGATCATTCCTTATGTGGTGAAGCCGGAAGAGATCATTCCTGGGAAGCCGCAGTATTACGCCACCAATATGCCCTTTGGAACCCAGTCTTTTGGACTGTTGGTGGAGAGTCATGAAGGCCGTCCGACCAAGATAGAGGGCAATAAAAATCACCCGGGAACGGGTGGCGCATCGAATGTGTTCATGCAGGCTGAAATGCTGAACCTGTATGATCCGGATCGTTCCAAATTGATTCTGAAGAACGGTAGGGCCTCGTCCTGGAGAGCGTTCACTGCCGTCATGAAAAATGAGCTGGAGAAACACCAGGAGAATGGTGGTGAGGGGCTGGCTGTTTTGACGGAAAGCTTTACCTCTCCAACATTAAAGCGGCTTTCTGAAGAATTTGGTCGTCGCTATCCGAAGGCTAGCTGGGTGAGTTACGACAGCATCAGCGATGAGAATATTCAGGCGGGCTTGACGGCTGCAAGCGATAACAGCGCACTACCGGGTTATGATTTCAGCAAGGCGAAAGTCATCCTTTCCCTGGACTCTGACTTTATGCAGATGGAAAGTGATGATCTGCAGAATGCCCGGGGTTTTGCCAGTGGTCGTCGTGTCGAATCTGAAGATGACACGATGAATCGACTGTATGTCGTTGAGGGCACTTATAGCCTCACAGGCGGAATGGCCGACCACAGGTTGAAAGTCCAAAGCGGTCAGATCGCTACGTTCACGGCAGCGCTTGCCGGTGAACTGGCAGCACAAGGCCTGGCAATCGGCGCACCGGAGGTAAATACTTCATTTGACAAGGAGTGGCTGAAAGCAGTCGTCGCTGACCTGCTTGCCAACAAGGGTCAGTCTTTGATCGTGGCTGGAAAACGTCAACCGGCCCATGTTCACACCCTGGTAGCGTTGATCAATGAGATCTTGGAAAATAGTGGCAGTACGGTGAATTATCATGAGAACCAGGATATGATTGGATCGAGCCTGGAGTCCCTGGTCTCGTTGACAAACGACATGCGCTCAGGCAAGATCAAAACGCTTGTGATCCTGGGTGGAAACCCGGCTTATCAGGCTCCTTCAGATCTAAAATTCGCTGAAGCTCTACGCAGGGTTGCCTTCACAGCCCAGGTCAGTCTCCAGGTGGATGAAACCGCAAAGCATGTTGACTGGCACATCCCGGCCGCTCATTTCCTTGAAAGCTGGGGTGATGTATCTGGTAGTGGTGGAGCCGGGATCATTCAGCCCCTCATTGCCCCCCTCTTCGATGGAAAAAGCGCGATTGAGATGGCAGGTGTATTGCTCGGCAATGACGAAATGTCTGGGTATGAGATGGTTCAAGAGACCTGGAAAGGTATTCTGGGAAAGAATAATTTTGAGAAAAAATGGCGGCGCGTCGTTCATGATGGATACACGGATATCAGCCGTGAACGGGCTGTGGCGATCAATAAGAGTAGAGCCCAGGCAAGCGTAGACGCAAGTGATTACAATTCTACACCAGCCAGTCCCGAGAAGATGGAAGTTGTTTTTACAGCATCCTTCAGCAACCTGGATGGTCGTTATGCCAACAATGGCTGGATGCAGGAGCTTCCCGACCCTATAACAAAAGTTACCTGGGATAATGTGGCGCTCATGAGCGTGAACACCGCCAACACCCTGAATGTGAAGAATGAGAAGCTGGTAAAGATCCAAAAAGATCAGGATGAGATCATTCTTCCGGTCTGGATCCTGCCCGGTATCGCTGACAACACAGTAGTTGTTGAACTGGGGTTTGGCCGGCACGTCGGTCGCGTTTCAAACGGCGTTGGCGTTGATGTCAACCCCTTGAGAAAATCAACCGCCCCCACTTTTGCCGCCGGTTTCACCGTTCGAAGAGCGTCTGGCGAACACAGCATCGCCTGCGTACAGGACAATCACGGACTGGATGAAGAGAAGCTGGCTTCTGATGCTATTCAAGACCGGCTGCCTGTCATCGTGCGGGAAAGCACCATGGATGACTACCAGCGAGATCCGGCATTCGCCATGGGTCTGGCTGAGAAGGAAGAACTTCGGTCTATGTGGGTTGAGCATGACTACGGCGAGGGAAACCAGTGGGGTATGACCATTGACCTGAACACCTGTTCCGGTTGTAGCGCCTGTACCATTGCCTGTCAAAGCGAGAATAATATTCCGATCATTGGTAAAGAAGAGGTCTCAAACGGTCGTGACATGAGTTGGATCCGACTGGACCGCTATTTCAGCGGCGATGTGGAAGACCCGGAAATGGTCTTCCAGCCCGTTGCCTGCCAGCATTGTGAAATGGCACCCTGCGAAGGTGTTTGTCCGGTTGCCGCGACAACCCATAGTTCGGAAGGCCTCAACGAAATGGCTTATAACCGCTGTATTGGAACCCGTTATTGTTCCAACAATTGTCCCTATAAGGTCAGGCGCTTTAACTTCTTCAACTATAGCAAGGACATGCCAGAGATCATCCAGATGGCCATGAATCCCGATGTATCGGTGCGCTTTAGGGGTGTTATGGAGAAATGTACCTATTGTGTACAGCGCATCAATGTGGCCAAGATCGAAGCCAAGAACGATGATCGAGAACTGGTTGATGGTGATATCACGACAGCCTGTGAGCAGGCCTGTCCGACCAACGCCATTGTTTTTGGAAACATCAATGACCCGGAAAGCAGGGTTTCAAAATTGAAAGCACAAAACCGTGACTATGCATTGCTTGGAGAGTTGAATGTTCAGCCAAGAACAAGTTACGGCGCCAAGCTGCGCAATCCGAATCCGGCCCTGGTTGACGGTGGACACGCAGACGGCGGTCATGCATGAAATCTAAACCCATGAAATAATACGGAACGCTAACGTGAGCATTTTAAACAAAAAACCTGAAAGAGATCCTGGAGCAGCAGAAGCTGTCGCTGGCGACGAATTACTGGTCACCGGCGGACATACTTTTTCAAGCCTGACTGATAAAGTTAGTGGGATCGTTGAGAAAAAGACGCCACAGCAGTGGTACCTCCTGTTTGCCATGGCCGTATCTGGTCTCATGGTCTTATTGGGCTCTATTGGATGGCTGGTATGGGAAGGAACCGGTATCTGGGGTCTCAACAACCCGGTTGGCTGGGGCTGGGCCATTGTAAACTTCGTGTTCTGGGTCGGTATCGGTCACGCAGGCACCCTGATCTCTGCTATTCTTTTTCTACTTCGCCAACAATGGCGAACTGCCATTAACCGATTCGCCGAAGCCATGACGATCTTTGCCGTGATCTGTGCCCTAATGTTTCCGGGTATTCACGTCGGGCGTGTCTGGTTGGCCTATTATATGTTTCCTATACCAAACCAGATGCTGATCTGGCCAAACTTCAGAAGCCCGCTATTGTGGGACATTTTCGCTGTTGTAACCTATTTCACAGTATCCACTCTCTTCTGGTACGTGGGTTTGATCCCCGACCTGGCAACCCTGAGAGATCGGGCCAAAAACCTGCGCAAAAAGGTCCTGGGTCTCTTTGCTTTAGGCTGGAGGGGCGGCAACCGCCAATGGCAGCATTATGAGAAGGCTTATCTCATGCTGGCTGGCCTGGCAACGCCTCTGGTGCTGTCGGTGCACTCGGTTGTTGCGACAGACTTTGCCACAAGTCTCATCCCGGGCTGGCACACGACGATCTTTCCCCCGTATTTCGTAGCCGGGGCGGTGTTCTCTGGTTTTGGAATGGTCATGACCCTGGCCTTGATCGCTCGCAAGATCTACGGCCTCCAAGATATTATTACCCTGAACCATTTGGAAAAGATGAACAAGATTATCCTGGTAACAGGCTCGATGGTGGGTTATTCCTACATCATGGAGTTCTTTATCGCCTGGTATTCAGGAAATGAATTTGAGTATTTTGCATTTATCAACAGGGCTCTAGGCCCTTATGCCTGGGCCTATTGGATCATGTTCCTGTGTAACGTGATCACACCCCAGATCTTCTGGTTCAAAAAACTGCGGAGAAGCATCCCGGTCATGTTCGTTGCCAGTATTTTTGTGAATATTGGCATGTGGTTCGAACGGTTTGTGATCACAGTGACATCATTATCGCGTGATTTCCTGCCTTCTTCATGGGACTACTACACGCCTTCGATCTGGGATATGCTGACCTTCATAGGAAGCTTTGGGCTTTTCTTCACCTTTTTCCTGCTGTTCCTGCGCTTTCTTCCTATGGTGGCATTGGCTGAGGTCAAAGGGACCTTGCCGGAGGCAGACCCCCATAATTATCACAAGGAAGGAGGTGACAAATGAGCAAACCGCTTGGCGTACTCGCGCGCTTCTCAAATCCGGCTGAATTGATCGATGCAGCCAAGAAGGTTCGTGATGCCGGTTATCAGAAATTTGATTGTCACTCTCCCTTCCCTATTCACGGGATGGATGATGCCATGGGGATGAAGCGCTCACCCCTGGGTTTCATTGTTGGCGCTATGACCCTGACAGGGGCTGCTGTTGGCATGGGTCTCCAGTATTGGACATCCACTATCGAATACCCCTTGGTGATCTCGGGCAAGCCCTTCTTCAGCTGGCAAGCCTTTATCATCGTCACCTTTGCTCTCTTTGTGCTGTTCGGTGCTTTTGGGGCCGTCTTTGGCATGTTCCATTTGAATCGGCTACCCCGACTACATCACCCGCTGTTCTACTCGAAGCAGTTCGAAAGCGTGACCGATGATGCCTTTTTTGTGAGTATAGAAGCGGAAGACGAGAAATTTGACGCAACACAAACCCAGGCATTTCTGAGTTCCATTGGGGGATCAAATGTCGAAGTCATTACAGGCGAATAGGAGGTAGATGATGAGACAGATACGATTATTACCTCTTGTTGCCCTGATGGTCACCCTGATGTTTGTTGTGTCCTGTGGTCGTGGTGGTTATTCAGAAAAACCACCGATCCACCCCAACCCGAACATGGACTCTCAGGATAAACTCAAAGCACAATCCGAACACACCTTTTTCCCTGACGGTGCCTCCATGCGCACTCCTGTTGAAGGAACCGTCGCCAGAGGTGAATTGAGAGAAGACGATGCCTATTACCGTGGCAAAGACGCTGCAGGTAACTTTCTGAACAAGGCTCCCATTGAGTTCACAGAAGAGATCTTGGCCCGAGGGAAAGCACGATATGATATTTATTGCAGTGCCTGCCATGGCGTCAATGCAGACGGAAAAGGAAAGATCCTGGATTACAACTATCCGGTTCCTCCAGCTAATTTTCATGAGGAGCGTATCATGAAGCTGAGTGATGGCCACATGTTCAATGCAGTCACGAACGGGCGGTTGAACATGCCATCCCTGAAAGCCCAGGTGTCTGTTGAGGACAGATGGGCGATCATCGGCTATATCCGCTCCATTCAAAAGAAATAAGGCTTTGAGAGCATTATGAAATTCGATAAACACACACACATGCTGTTGGAAACAGGGGCTATTGCCAGCAGGGCTCTGATCGTCGGAGCGCTCGGCCTGGCACTCACCCTTCTCGGGGTGTTTATGGACCGCGCCCAGTTCTTTCAAGCCTATCTCACAAGCTTTACATTTTTAACAACCATATCACTGGGTGGGCTTTTCTTTGTCCTGATCCACCATGTGACCGGCGCCTACTGGGGTATTGTTCTCCGCCGGGTAGCAGAAAACCTGGCCGACACACTGCCCCTGATGGCCCTCTTTATGATTCCCTTGTTCTTTGGGATGCATGACCTGTTCCACTGGACACACGAGGAAGCCGTTGCACATGATCAGATCCTGCAGTGGAAGCAACCTTATCTGAACGTGGGTTTCTTTGTTGTCAGGAATGTCCTGTACTTTGCCGTTTGGATCTGGCTGGTCCGCGGTCTGAAGACCCTGTCTCTCAAACAAGATAAAGGTGATTCAGGGAACCTGGTAAAGATGCGGCGTCGTGCAGCCGGTGGTGTTGTCCTTTTTGCGTTCACGGTTACCGGTTTCGGGTTTGACTGGCTGATGAGCCTGGATCCACACTGGTATTCAACCATCTTTGGTGTTTATGTGTTCTCAGGCGGCTTCTGGGCAGCCCTTGCGCTGCTCTCTCTGTTCACCAACATGTTGAGAAAGAGCGGAGCAGATGAACTGATCACCATGGAACACACCCATGACCTGGGTAAGTTCATGTTCGCGTTTACCGCCTGGTGGGCCTATATCGGTGGCGCCCAGTATTTCCTCATCTGGTATGGTAATATTCCAGAAGAGACCATTTGGTTTATTCACAGATGGGAGCACGGCTGGAAAGCAGTGAGTCTCTTTTTGATCCTGTTTCATTTCATAATTCCGTTTGTAATTCTGGCATTCAGGGCAGCTAAGCGTGTGCCGGCACTCATCGTCTCGTTGGCAGTGCTGTTCCTGGTCATGCATTACACGGATCATTTCTGGATGATCAATCCGGTATTCAATGATCATCACCTCCACGTATCCTGGATGCATCTCACAGCCTTACTTGGAATGGGAGGCGTCTATCTCTGGTGGTTCTTCTTTAATTCAAGCAAACACCCGATTGTCGTTATGAATGATCCAAAACTGGAAAAATCCATCAAACACATTGTGCACTAAACCGTAGAAACGCGGATCAAAGAATAGTAAAAGGCGGGACTCTGGGGTTTCGCCTTTTGTTTTAGGTGCGGTTCAGGGAACGGTTGCAAAGACTCCTCATTATCAATAGTTTTGTTTGATTAAGAATTTAACGATCGTGAAAGGATTATCATGTTAAGAAATAAACAATTATGGCTGGTCGTCACTGCCCTACTCCTGGCCTGGGCTTGTGCCGAAAAAGAGCCGGCCTTTCCTTGGGTGAAAGACATCAACGCTGAAGTTGACACCCAAGGGAAAATGGTGGGATATGAATTTTGGGCCAAGTGGTGAGGTTCCTGTATGCGGCTGGAAGCCGAAACGTGGACCGACCCTGACCTTATCGCCTACGCGAAAGAACACTTTATTGCTTATCACCTCAACGTGGACTCTACTGAGAGCAATGAACTAAAAAAAAGATTTAATATTAGGGGAATTCCTTCTTTTGTTTTTGTAGACGAAGAAGGGAATGAAGTAGACCGGATCATTGGTTTTATGCCCCCGGAGGAATACCTGGCTGAAATGAAACGCATCCGGGAAGGGATAAACACAATCCCCGATCTAATGAGCCGCCTTGATGAAGATCCAGAGAATGTTGACCTGATAAAGACCCTGGCTGAAAAAGTCGAAGCTATGGGTGGATTGAAAGCCTCCGTAAGTTACTGGGAGATGATCTTCGAAATGGACGAGGTTGACGAGACCTCCCGTGCCCTGGCAAGCTTAAAGATGGCTCTTTTCCTCTCACAGGAAAAAGAAGACCCAGAGATGCTGATCTCTTTTATTGGCAGCGCCACCAACACGGAAGTCTTGCCCGAAGCCCATCGTGCCCTGAAGGATTTTTACCGCAAACAGGGAAACAAAAAGGCTGAAGCAGAAGCATATCGTCGCTATGTAGATTTTATGTCAGGGCTGAAGAAAGAAACACCAAGCCTTCTGAATGGATATGCCTGGAGAATGACACAACTTGGTATGAACCTTGAGAATGCACTTCAGCGTATCGACCAGGCCATCGGCATGTTCGATGAAGATTATGATAACCGTGCCAGAGCCCAGATCATGGACACCAAAGGCGAGGTCCTCTGGAAGCTGGATCGTATTGACGAAGCCGTTGCCGTTATGGATGCGTGTATCGCACTTCAACCGGATGACAACTACTATAAGGAACAGAAAGGCAAGTTCCTGGGAAAGGACGCTGAGACCCCCGAAGCGTAAGCTCTTCTTTCTCGATGATTCATTAAGCCCTGTCCCGACAAGCATGTCGGGTTGGGGCTTTTTTGTTTTTAACAGATCGCCCTACCCGCTGACCCACAGTTTATTGTCAGACTGACCCCTGAGCTGTCTCACTGCCTGCCAAGCCGTAACTCGAACCCCGCCACGGCGGGGAATGAGTGTAGGCTGGAGTCTGCCCGCCAAGTCGAAGCTGAAAAGGGAGGCTGGTCGAAGTGCGAAGGGGAAATATCCTGATCCAGGGTTAAGAATTGTTCACAGTGGCTCAAGATTCTCCGTTCCACCGACGGTTACACTCAGCATGACAGGCTACGGCGTCCGAGGGGGGCGCCCCACAAAGGCAAAACGGTGAAGCTTAGACATAAAAAAAAGGCCCGGCAATATGCCAGGCCTTTTGATTATTACCAGCTTGCTTGAGCTAGAATGAGAATCCAGTCTCGATGACCGTGGAGCTGATCACCTCATCTGACCCTGCGTCTCTATCGATCTCACCGTCGCCATCCAGGTCACGGAAAGTCGTACGCATGTCCCAGGTCAGGGTGGCACCGCCACCAAGTTCGAACACAACCTTATAACCCATTAGGGTTCCTTCGCTATAGATATCGAAGGGGTCATCCACATTCATGCGATTCAGGTAGGCCGATGCCCCAGCCAGTTTTGGCACCAGGTCTTTAGCCAGATCAATGGACCCATAGATACCCTTGACAGGATCAGCGCCATCCTGGATCATGTGCTGATAGGCGCCATTCACCGTGACCAGACTGAAAATATCCACGCTCAACATACCAAAGACACCCTGCATGGGTGTTGTGTTCAGCATTCTGGCATCACGGGTCAGTGGCTTCATGATCTCACCATTGTTGAAATACTGCATGGCAACACGATCCAGATCATAGTTCTGGTCCATCAAACCGAAGACAAAATTCTCTCCGGTCATGCGGTATTCGAGACCCAAATGGATGAAACTAAACAATGAGGCACGGATACCAGGAATGGTGACCCCCCAACCATGCTTGACCTCTGTTGAGTCCAAGCCGTTTGCGACGTTGAAGGTATATTCATGGTGATCACCCATATACATACCGGCCTCAGTAAAGACAAGTATATCCAGGATCTTATTGCTGAAGACCGGATAGCCCACATCAACACTGACACCCAGCAGGGTGGAGCGTTTATCCTTTAGATTAAAGGGGTTAGGCTTCACATCAGCACTATCGGGATCTTCCCAGAGCACACCAGGAAATCCATCAACTTCACCATCGTTGTTGAGGTCGAGACCTAGCTCGAGGATGTTATCATTATCCCGGTCATAATCACTCTTATCTTCAATTCCATCACCATCGGAATCCAACCAGGCTGTATCATCATCAGGGAAATCATCCACGATGTTCGGACGGCCATCATCGTCATCATCTTTGAATCCATTGTACTGGTTGATATCGACAGCTGCCGTTACACCAAACTGGAGTTTGCCCAGGCTGTAAGTTGTTCTTAAACTTGCAAGTCCAAGCTCTTTGACATTGGCCCACATGGCTTCGAAACCCAGGCTACCCCGGGTAAAGCCCACATGGGTACCGATCTTGCGAACAGAAGGATATTCCATCATGTTGTTATAGTTGTTGACGAACATACCATACCCGATGACCACCTTTTCAAGTGTACCCACTCGGATGTATAGTGGATCCTCTGGCTGTCCCCAACGGACATACATGACCTTATCCGCAATATTCTCTGCTCCTTGCCATTTTTCCCAGACGACATCCCCGTCCTGGTTCATATAAAAGACCAGGTCAAGTCCGATACCCAGTTTTCCGATGGAAATATCGGGTCGCAAGGCGATCTGGTTATAGAGCACACCATCGATCGTTACAGCGCCAAGAGCACCGTTCATGGCCAGCGCATCACCAAACAAACCACCACCCTCACTTTCAGGCTCGGTATCTTCTTCAGGTTCCGCTTTCGGAGCAGGCGCTGCTGGCGGGGGTGTCGTTGTTACAACAGGCGTCTCCTCGTCAACGGCGGTATCATCAACAACGGGCTCATCTACTGTTTCTTCTTCAGTCGCAACAGAGTCAGAGGCGGCTTCTTCATCCTCCCCTTGCTCTACCTCGCCAATCCCCTCTTCAGGATCTTCAGGGATACTGCCCTCTTCAGTAGGGTCGGTCTGAATGTAGCCGTCTGTGGTTGAGTTGACGGTTTCGCCGGCGCCGGCAGTACTGATCATGCCAGTCAGGTTGTTCATCACATCAACAACTCCCTCAAGGACGATGACATTATCACCCTCTTCCGGGTCAGAGATGGTCCAGAACTCAGTCCCCTTGATAGAGGCAACGGAGGTCGGTGTGTGCAGTTGAAATTCAAAGTCTGCACCTTTCGTATATTTTGTAAGCGCCTGACCATAGTCGAGCCTGACGTGATAGGCTGAACCGCTAAGGTCTTCAACCATTGTGATCGCTACTTCCGTGTTCTCACGAAGTTTGACCTGGCTCTTATCGTCCAGGAGCAGCATGACGGCAAATCCGTCATTGACCTTGATCTGGTCGTTGGTTTCCAGGATCGTACCCATGACAACAGCCTGATCATAGTCCATTGCTTCTGCTTTTTGTAGCAGAACATCCCCCTGAACCCTTGAAATGACAGCTACTTTGTCAGCAAAAGCAGTAAAGGCGATCAGGGTTGACAGTAAAAAAGTAACATTTTTTCTCATCGGCGAAGTCCTCATATTATGGTCCTTGATCAAATCAATCTGATTCAGTACGGAATTTAATGGCTTGAAATGGTGCGCCAAGCCTTTTCCCGAGCCAGGGCACGCGATTACTTACCAGTCATAAAACCTAAAAACACTGCGCTTATAGCAGTGCAGCGACAAGAAGAACCATCATAAGTCCCAGGATCAAGCCCCGGTTACGTTTTGTGCTTTCTTCATCCTGCGGCTCTACTGGCTCAGCTTGACCGCTTGCATCATCCGGAGCATCAGGTGTTGGAGTTATAGCCCCGAACGAATCATCCGGATCTGGATCTTCAGGAATAGAACCTGCTTCTGTGGGGGCAGACTGCACGTTTCCATCCGGTGTTGAGCGAATACTCTGACCGGCGGTAGCTGTGCTGGTCGTACCGGTAAGGCTATTCATTACGCTCACTTCACCCTCCAGCACGATCACGTTATCGCCAGCATCGGGGTCGGAGACTGTCCAAAAGGATGTTCCCTTAACAGAAACAACAGATGTAGGCGTATGGATATTGAAACTGGTGCCAGGGACGGGAGTAAAGTTTGTCAAGGCTTGACCGTAATCCAGGCGTAGGTGGTAACTTGTGCCACTCAGGTCCTTGACCATAGTGAAGGCGACTTCTGTGTTTTCGCGAAGTTTAAATTGACTTTGATCATCCAGCAGGAGCGCGACTGCAAACCCTTCATTGACCCTGACTCGGTCATTGATTTCCAGGATCGTTCCTTTGACAGCAGGCTGGTTAAAGGTTTGTGCATCCGCATTGCGCAGCAGCACCTCCCCGTTTGCTTTCGATACAATAGCCACTTTTTCGGCAAAAACACCCGTGGCCAGGAGGGTTGACAGTAGCAATGCAGCAAGCTTTTTCATTGGCGATATCTCCGGATCGGCTATTTTGATCAATTATAGTCTGATTCAGTAAGGAATTTAATGGCTTGTATTAGCGCACCAAGCCTTTTCCCTGAACGTGATATATGAGTAGAAGAGAGGTGAAGACCTCTCAGGATAGTGCTATTTGATATAGGTAATTCGGGAAACCCGGGATGCTGTAGCTGTATGAAGTCTGACCAGGTAGATACCGGCAGCCAGACCCTCAGCATTCCAGCGAAGCTGATGAATTCCAGCAGGGGAAACACCATCAACCAGGCTTGCCACTTTGCGGCCACTCAAATCGTATATCCCCAGATCGATCACTTGCTCGGTATCTACGCGATAGCGGACCACAGTGGAGGAGTTAAACGGGTTTGGAAAGACAGGGTCTAGATGTACGGATCCTGGAATCATGACATCGGCCTCAGTCGACAAGAGAAGCGTGTCATCATGAAAAAAGGTATAACCCACGCCGCCCTTGTCAAACCAGGATTCTGACAGAGCTGATTTGGAGTATTTATATGAATATCCGTTCTGTCTGGCCGGATCATGGACAATGGGGGTTCCTTCTGAATCAAACCCGGCCAGCATCATGAGGTGTCCAGAATACAGGGGAAGACCGACAGACATAATCACCCGGCCCCCAGCAGCCAGTGTGTCATAAGCCTGGCTCCAGGTGCGATAGCGGGTCACAGCCCCGTCCAGGCCAAAACGTGCCGCATTCTGTACGGCCCGGGGCCATATTCCAAATATTCCCCAATACGTGTCCTTGTTGTCTACGGCAAAATCATACGCATCTACATCGATACCGTAGCTGCGAATAGCCAGCACGGTTGATGTGGGAGAACAAATACTACCACCAATATAGGGGTCTACATTGTACTGACAGACAAAGCTTGTGGGGATAAAGATCTCTGGAGGGTTGTCTGCCAGGATAGCAGTATGGTTCACATTAGCTGTTGTGCGGGAATCACTGGCAAAGAAGCTCAGTTTGTGAACGCGAGGAGAAGGGTCGGATGCTGAATGACGTTTCATCTGAACCTGCCATTGAAAAACACGACCATAACTATAGAGTTTGGTATAATCGTAATCAATATATCCACCAGAATACTGAGTGGCTCCATATGAAGACCAGATATAGTCTTTCCAGTATCCCACGGTGAGCCAGGGCGACCAGGTTGTCCCCTGCTTATACCGCATAAGTACTTTAAAGCCACTGTTATCAGCATACACACGACCATTCCAGGATGGCAGACCGCGATTGAATGAAGCAGAAAGGGTGTCTGCCCTTAGAATGAAACTACCAGAGGTGGCGCCATCCTTGAGCTGAAGCGACAAATCATCGGAGCTCAGGACGATATTGGTATTGCTGACCACCCTGTCCCACATATCTGTGGCAATAATAGCGCGGTGTTGATCGGGATAATCCGCATATAAAAGTGACGCGTAAGCGAGAAGAACCAGTAGTTCTTTCATTATGAATAGGAGATCCTTATGTGAAAGTAGGTTTCATTCTCGATCTGTTTGCGCTCAATGATCTCCAGCTGAAGGGGAACCCCCAGATCCTGACTGCCAAGTAAGCCTGGTGCGTCTGCCTGTCCAATGAATTGGGGAATGAGCGTCAAATAGAGCTCCTGAATTGCTCTGGCCGCTATCAGTTGGCCAAGGACCTGTCCACCACCTTCCACCATGAGCGCGTCATACCCCCTGGCACGGATATGGTCCAGAATAGTTGACATGGGTGCGTCCTCAGGCGTTTGAAACAGCGCTACATGTGGAGGAAATTCTCGCTCTCCAGGATCAGAGGAGGTAATGATGGTCACAGGAACAGACGGGTCCTGAAATAGTTCAGATCCAGGGTCCAGATCCAGACTGCGGCTCATGATAAAGTGGTGAAGCGTTTGATCCGGGTTGGTCCCCTGGTGGATCTTTGGCCAGGCCCGGAAAGTGCTGGCGCCAAAAAGAACGGCATCGGCCTGATCTCGCAATGCGACCAGATGGTCCAGATCATGTTGTGACCCCAGGGCAACAAAGTGGTCTGTATTCGCTGGTCCGATCTTGCCATCAAGTGTGCTGGCCATGCAGGCAAAGATCCTCATGTGGTCTCTTCCATCATGCTGAAAAAATAGGGATTTGATTGAGGGGATGAAGAAAAATATTGAACATGGGATTTGATTTTGGAGCTGTGGGGTGTAGTTTTCTCATTCATGAAGCATTTGGCGCCCATTCTTGCTGTTTTGATCCTCCTTGGTGGATGTGAGCTGTTTGCTCCAAGAGAAGCAGAACCACCTCTGGATACAACGGATCCTTATGCCTGGATACCACCAACCGCCCCAGAGATCGTTCTGGACAATCTGAAAAATTCATTTCCCGCTGGAAAAACGAACTATTTTCTGGATGTGCTAAAACATGACCAGGGTCTCACCCCGGATTTTGTTTTTGTTCCCGACGCCGGCATTGCCAGTTCTCAGCCAGGCGTCTTTAATTCATGGGGCTATGTGGAAGAAGAAACTTTCATCACCAAACTCTTTGAGAGTCTACAAACTGGCGGATTTCAACGATTAATCTGGGATGTGGAACAGATCTCGCCCCTTGGAGACACCTATGAGATCATTGCAGACTATCATCTTGTGTTGAGTTACAGCGATGGGGCTACGCAATTACCGGCTCAACTGGGAGGGCAGGCCACCCTAACGATCATTCAGAATAACGACCTCCTGTACGAAATCTCCCGCTGGGAAGACCTGAACGCTGATACACTATCCTGCTGGACAGAACTCAAGGCCCAGGTCCAGTGATCGTCAAGTCCGGAGTGAGGCACTATGTGACGGGCATAATACTGCTTCTGTTTATCACCGGCTGCTGGAATCCATTTGCACCAACTCAAGGTGAGTTGGAAACAGGCACCCTCCTTACCCTGACCGAACAACGATCTCCTGACGAGGTCCTCCAGAATTTCCGATATGCCTATATCTATAGAGACAGTATTGTCTACAGTGAGCTGTTTGACACCAGTTTTGTCTTTATTTACTACGATCCAGATGTCGGAGGCTCCGGCGGGTATAATTACTGGGGTCGAGATACGGAGTTAAGGACCACCGGACGCTTATTCCGGGCGTTCGATCATTTCACACTGGTCTGGAACGCAACGATCAGTCAGGATACATCCCAAAACGGTATTATCAGCCAGACCAAGACCTTCGATCTATCCATTGGTGGGGATATCTTTCTGTCTGGCAACGCCATCTTTGAATTCAAAAAAGATTCTACGGCGAGTATCTGGCGCATCATCCGCTGGCAGGACGAATCCTTCTTTTAGGTTTTGCCGCGTCAGGTGTATTGCGTTTGACATCCATATGACCCACAATAAATTCGCAGACAATAAGCGAGGACCACAATGATCATTCTGAATAAAGTCTTTTACTTCAATGCTGCACACCAATATGGGAACTCTTCCATGTCTGAGGCTGAGAACCTGGCCGCTTTTGGAAAAGATGTGCGCGTCCATGGACACAATTACGAGCTGACGGTGTCTGTTACCGGCGAGGTAAACCCGGAGACAGGGTTTATTGCTGACCTGGGTCACCTAAAAGATGTGGTAAACACCCGGGTTGTTGACATCGTTGATCATAGCCTGATTGAAAAAGACATCCCCTGGTTCGAAGGGAAGCAGCCGTCAACCGAAAATATGGTGGTATGGATCTGGGATTCGATCGAAAAACACCTGGAAACATGCACCCTGCACCGCATCCGGCTACAGGAAACCCCAACGATCTATACGGATTATTACGGTCCAAACGCCAAATAGTCAACGGGTCCAACAATGAGCGTGTGAAATCACCACAGGGATGGATATATGAAATTTAATGACGATCCAGGTCCAGAGCTGATCAAACGTCGAGAACGGGTATTTCTGATCCTGGCCGGTCTGTTCCTGGGAACGCTGGCCATGTTGAATATCCTGGGGATCAGCCGATTCATCAAATTGTTCACGATGAATTTTGATGGCTACGGAGAGGTTGTCTTCGCCGTGGCTGTCGGTGTGCTGCCCTACCCCCTGACCTTCCTGGCCACAGACCTGATCAGCGAACTTTATGGAAGAACCCGGGCCAATTTTGTGGTTTTTGTAGGCCTTATTTTGAATCTCTGGGTCATCTTCATCCTCTGGCTGGGTGGGATCATGCCAGGCTTTGAAGAGATAAGTGCCTCCGGGGAGTTGGTTCGGGATGCTGCTGGACGCCTACCGGTCTTTTTTGAGGTTCGAGCGCTTACATTTGGAGCGGTCGCCGCCTCCATGATCGCTTACCTGGCGGCCCAGTTTGTTGATGTGTATATGTTCCACTTCTGGAAGAATCTGACCAAAGGAAAGCACCTGTGGCTCAGGAATAATGGCTCGACCCTGGTCAGTCAGTTAGTGGATACCACAGCTGTTATTCTGATCACGCACTATTACGCCCATGCCCTGCCGATTCATGACAATAAACCCATATTCGATCAACTCATGATTTTCATACTGTCGGGTTACACGTTTAAATTGTTGGCTGCTCTGGTGGATACTGGACCCTTTTATCTCAGTGTACATTATCTTTCCCGATATTTGCAGATCGATCCACAGGCAGATCACGAAGGCGATAAATTATCCAAGCATCGGAGTCATGAATGAAAGACATAACAAAAATGGAAAACCTGACACGCGAGCTCTTGCTGGAGATCGGTGAAGACCCTGACCGGGAAGGATTATTAAAAACACCACACCGGGTAGCCAAGGCCTGGCGATTTATTGCCAAAGGCTATGAGCAGGAGCTAAGCGATGTACTGAATGACGCCATCTTTGAAGACAAGTGCTCAGAAATGGTCGTTGTCAGGGATATCGAGTTCTTCAGCATGTGTGAACACCACATGCTGCCCTTTTTTGGAAAAGCTCATGTCGCCTATATCCCAAGAGGCAAAGTGATCGGTCTTTCCAAGATCCCCCGAATATTGGAGATGTATTCAAGACGGCTGCAGATCCAGGAGCGGATTACCCACCAGGTGGCTGAAGCACTGGAAAGCCTGTTGGATCCAGCCGGCGTGGCCGTTGTTCTGGAGGGGCGTCATCTCTGTATGCAGATGCGGGGAGTTGAAAAACAGAATTCTTTTGCCACCACATCAGCCATGCTGGGTGAATTTCATGATGCAGCTGAAACCAGAGCGGAGTTCTTGAGTATAATCGGTCTAAGGAACTTGTAAAACGGCCCTGGCCGCTGATATCAAAGCGCACACAGAGAGAAAATATGTCTGACAATCTAAAAAAACTATTCAGTGATCATTTTGATGAGCAGGTCACATCATTCGAACCGCTGGCTGCTCACGGGTCTAACCGACAGTATTCCAGAATTAAAAGCGACAAGCGGTCCGTGATTGGTGTGACCAACGCTGACAGGCTTGAGAATGAGGCCTTCATCGATTTTTCCAGACATTTCAGAAAGAAAGGGCTGGCGGTTCCAGAGATCTATGCTGAGGACCTGGACGATAACGTCTATCTGGAAGAAGATCTGGGTGATGAGACGCTTTTTGATTATCTGCAGACAGTCAGGGGGGGTAAAAAAGAGTTTCCAGATGAGTTGCTGGCTGTTTATGAGCAGGTCGTAGATCGTCTCCCCGAGTTCCAGATAAAAGGGGGTGAAGGACTGGATTACAGTAAATCCTATCCCCACCACAGTTTTGATCGACAGTCCATGATGTGGGACCTGAATTATTTCAAATACTATTTTTTGAAGCTGGCTCATGTCCAGTTCAACGAGCAGAAGCTGGAGGCTGATTTTAAGACCTTCATCGACTTTTTGCTCTCAGCCGATAGTGATCATTTTCTCTATCGTGATTTCCAGTCTCGTAATGTCATGCTTAAAGATGGAAAACCCTGGTTCATTGACTACCAGGGGGGTCGCAGAGGCGCGCTCCAGTACGATATTGCCTCTCTTTTATTTGACGCCAAAGCAGATCTTCCTTTTGAGGTGAGAGAAAAGCTTTTGGACAGGTATCTGTCGGCAGCTGAAAAACTTATCCCCATTGACCGGGAGGCCTTTACCAAGCATTATTATGCCTTCGTTTACATCCGGATCATGCAAGCCATGGGTGCCTATGGTTATCGCGGTTTTTATGAGAGGAAAACCCATTTTCTTCAGAGTATTCCCTATGCGATCCAGAACCTGGAATACCTGGTTCAGAAGGTGGATCTCCCTGTTGAGCTGCCTGCTATGATGGATGTATTTCAGCAGCTGATCCGCTCATCGGCTCTCCGTGAATTCGGGAAGGCGAACCTGCGTCTCAAAGTCCGGATCGTCAGTTTCTCCTACAAGCATGGTGTTCCGGTAGACAATAGGGGCCATGGTGGTGGTTTTGTCTTTGATTGCCGTTTTCTCCCCAATCCGGGCCGAGATATTGTCTATAAACAGTTGACGGGCAATGATCCAGAGGTCATTGAGTGGTTTGCAGACAAACCAGATATGGACCGCTGGTTAAAGCGGGTGTATAATATGGTAGATGCAGCCGTGAACAGCTACCAGGAGCAGAATTTTACCGACCTGATGGTGTCATTTGGATGCACGGGTGGTCAGCACCGTTCCGTACATTCTGCAAATCGACTGGCGGCACACCTGCAGGAGACCCATGATGTTGATGTGGTCCTGAGTCATAGAGAGCTCGATGAAGCTTAAGGTTTTGCAGGGCACCGGCAAACGATGAAAGCCATGCTTTTTGCCGCAGGCAGGGGAACAAGGCTGCAGCCTTTGACGAACAACACACCGAAATGCCTGGTAAAGGCCGGGGATCGCACCCTTCTTGAACATAACATCCAGTATCTGAAAAACGCAGGTGTTGACACCGTTGTTGTGAATGTTCACCACTTGGCGGACCAGGTCATCGCGTATGTTGAAAGCCAAAGCTTTGGAGTAGAGATCCACACCTCCCATGAAAGAGACCTTTTGGAGACGGGAGGCGGCCTGCTGAAAGCGCGGCATCATTTTGAGGATGAGGATGATTTTGTGGTCTGTAACAGTGATATCTATACAGATTTTGATTTAAGGGTTCTGCTGGGCACACACAGGGCGGAAAACAACTTAGCCACCCTGGTGGTTGCCCAGCGGGAAACAAGCCGTTATCTTCGATTTGACGATCATTCCTTGCTGTGCGGCTGGGAGAATAGGATATCTGGAGAGAGCATTTCCTGGTCCAGCGTTCACTATACCACCAAAGCTTTTAATGGTCTGCAGGTTATGTCGCCCGGTATTTTTGATTATATGGACGGAAGAGAGCAGGCGTTCTCGACCATACCGGTTTATCTGGATGCCGCGGAACAGGGGGAAAGGATTCAAGCCTTTCCTATGGGTGATGCCTTCTGGATGGATATAGGTACGCCTGAAAAGCTTGACGCCCTGAACGAACACCTGTATCACAATAAATAAACGGCAAAGGAAAACCCATGTCTACTGATCAGTATGATGTTGCAATTATTGGTGGTGGCCCCGGCGGATATGTTGCCGCCATCCGGTCTGCCCAGCTTGGGCACAGAACGGTCATTATCGAAAAATCGGCACTTGGTGGTGTTTGTTTGAACTGGGGCTGTATTCCAACCAAAGCCCTTCTGAAAAGCGCTGAGGTATTCCGTTCTATCCAAAAGGCTAAAAAGTATGGCGTGACGGCGCCAGAGGTCAGCGTGGACTTCCCTGCCGTGATCAAGCGCTCCCGCCAGGCGGCTGAATCACTCTCGAAAGGCGTTTCATTTCTAATGAAGAAGAATGGTGTTGATGTTGTGGATGGGAAGGCGACCCTGCTTGGCGATGGTAAAATACTGGTAAATGATGAAGAAATGATGGCTACTAACATCATTCTGGCCACAGGAGCAAGAGCCCGGCCACTGCCCCACACCCCTTTTGATGGCAAGACTGTCATCTCAGCCAAAGAAGCGATGATCCTGGAAGCGGCTCCCGAAGAACTGGTCATCGTAGGTGCCGGAGCCATAGGTGTTGAGTTTGCTGACTTTTATGCAGCCATGGGGTCAAAGGTAACGCTCGTAGAAATGTTGCCCCACATACTTCCAGTTGAGGACGAAGAGGTGTCTAATGAGCTGGAAAAACTATTCAAGCGCAGGCGCATCAAAAGCTTGACCTCGAGCACAGTTGAAAAGATCGAGGTAAACAAAGGGCGGGCAGTCGTCCATGTTAAAGGGGCTGACGATGCAATGCAGGAGCTCTCAGCTGACAAAGTGCTGGTAGCCATTGGTGTCCAGGGAAATGTTGAGGACCTGGGTCTGGACACCGCCTCCGTTGAACTGGAGAAAGGCTGGATCAATACAAATGAATACATGCAGACCAGTGCCGCTGGTGTCTATGCCATTGGTGATGTTGCTGGCCCACCGTGGTTGGCTCATGTTGCCTCCCACGAAGGCATTACTGCTGTTGAGCATCTGTCAGGCCTGGATGTGAACCCCATGCATTATGACAATGTACCGGGATGCACCTACTGTTCCCCCCAGGTCGCTTCTATCGGGTTGACGGAAAAAGCAGCCCGGGAAGCTGGCCATGAGATCAAGGTTGGAAAGTTCCCCTACAAAGCGTCAGGAAAAGCCATGGCATCTGGCGAAACGGATGGATTCACCAAGCTTATTTTTGATGCAAAGTATGGTGAACTGCTCGGCGCACATATCATCGGGGCTGAGGCAACAGAGTTGATCGCAGAGGTCGGTCTTGCCCGCTCACTCGAAGCAACACACGAGTCAATATTTGATACGATTCATGCCCACCCCACACTCTCTGAAATGATCATGGAGGCAGCAGCTCTTGCTCTGGATAAGGGAATTCATGTCTAGAGTTTTTCCAGAAAAGCGCTTCCCAAAATACCGGGATAAAGCAAAATAATTATGGCTAAAAAAGCGGAAAGCCCTTTAAGTAAAGACTTTTGTTATTCCCAAAATATTGGGATACATGCAGATTTCAATTATCCTTGCCCGATAAAAAGTGGATCGGTGCACACGGAGATCGGCGGGTGTGTCGTCAGGGTGTGTACCCGCAGATGAAAAATTTAACAGTCATTCGGATGGGGTTGGTGCCTTATGAAGAGGCCTGGAATTTCCAGCGCGATATGCACGCAAAAAGGTTAGCGGGTGAAATTAATGACACCCTCATTCTGTTAGAACACCCCCCTGTTTATACCCTGGGAAAAAATGCTGGTGATGAAAATTTAATTGATCCCGGCGACGCTGAAGTGATACAAAGCGACCGGGGTGGCGATATCACCTGGCATGGTCCTGGACAGCTCGTGGGGTATCCCATTTTTAACCTGGAAGACCATCAGAAAAGTGTGAGTTGGTATATGCGAAGTCTGGAGGATACGATCATCAAAACCCTGCAGAAATTCGCTATCGACAGCGAGCGGATCAGAGGCTTGACCGGTGTATGGGTGGGAGATAAAAAAGTGTGTGCCATGGGGGTGCGATTGTCTCGCTGGGTTACCATGCATGGATTTGCCTTGAATGTGAGACCGAAGATGTCATATTTCAATGGCATGATACCCTGCGGAATCCAGGGAAAAGGGGTGACAAGCCTGAAGGAATTACTGAACAAAGATATTGAGATATCAGCAGTGACACCCTTTTTGATAGACGCATTTAGCAGCATATTCGGGTTTGACCAGATCGAAGAGAGAGCGGATTGAGTAAAAATTACAAGGGCTATAGCAAAAAACACCTGATGAAGATCTTTAGGCTCATGGCCACGTCCAGAAGAATGGATGAAAAGATGCTGACTTTGCTCCGGCAGGGTAAATCCTTCTTTCATATTGGCGCAGCTGGCCACGAGGGGGCCCAACTGGCCTGTGCCTTGAACATCAAACCGGGTTATGACTGGGCCTATCCCTATTACCGTGACCAGGCCATGGTGCTGGGTCTGGGAGCCAGTATAGACGACCTTTTCCTGGGGTTTCTGGCGAAACAGGATGATCCCAGTTCAGGTGGACGCCAAATGCCCCAGCATTTCGGTCACAAAGAACTGAATATTGTCTCTCAATCCAGCCCCACAGGTACCCAATATCTTCAAGCGGTAGGAACAGCCATGGCCCTCAAAAGAGAGGGAAAAGATGCGCTTGTTTATGTCTCCTCCGGTGAAGGGACAACCAGCCAGGGTGAGTTTCACGAAGCTTTGAACTGGGCTAGCCGTGAACAACTACCGGTCCTGTTCCATATCGAGGATAATGGCTATGCCATATCAGTACCCAAGGCAGAGCAGATGGCCATGGGATCCGTTTTTGACATGGTTGGCGGTTATCACAACTTGAACAGGCTTGAGACAGACGGTACCAACCTGTTTTCTTCCCAGAGAACCTTCCGTAAGGCTGTAACAAGTATTCGCCGAGGTGATGGACCGGCGCTGGTGGTATCCAATGTGGTTCGTCTCATGCCCCACTCCTCTTCAGATGATCACAGAAAGTATCGAGATACCGCTGATCTGGCCAATGACCTGAAAAGAGACCCCATCGAAAATTTCAGAAAGATCTGTGAAGATGATGGGATCATTACCGCAGAAGAGTTCCAGGCCGTCTGGGATGAGGTCGTTCAAGAGGTGGATGATTCAGCCGATAGAACCCAGAAAGCAGCTTACCCTTCGAAAGCTGATGCCATTACCCATGTGGTAAACGAAGACACCTCACATGTGAAAGCAGGACCCATTGAGCCCCTTGGTGAAGCGATCGTTATTGTCGATGCGATCAATCATGCCCTGTATGAAGAAATGGAGCATAACGAAAAGATGCTCATTTATGGCCAGGATGTGGCTGATGGGAAAGGTGGGGTCTTCACCGCAACCAAAGGATTATCAACGGCGTTTACTGGCAGGGTCTTCAGTTCACCCCTGGCAGAGGCTTCCATCATTGGTACAGCTGTTGGTGCTGCTGTCGCTGGTCTGAAGCCGGTCGTGGAGATTCAATTTGGAGACTATATCTGGACAGGCATGATGCAGATCCGAAATGAGGTTGCTACCATGCGCTACCGCAGCAATAATGCATTTTCTGCCGGTATTGTCATGCGCGTGCCGGTGGGCGGATATATTCACGGAGGGCTCTGCCACAGCCAGAGCATTGAAGGTTTTTTCATGCACCTGCCGGGGATTCACATTGCTTATCCTTCCAACGCAGCAGATGCCAAGGGTTTGTTGAAATATGCGTGTAGAATCGATGATCCCGTTCTCTTTTTGGAGCACAAAGGGATGTATCGCCAGGGGTTCGCAAAAAGACCGGAGCCCAGTTCCGATTACCTGCTCCCCTTCGGCCAGGCAGCCGTGGTCCGGGAAGGTCAGGACCTGAGTATCATCACCTATGGGATGATGGTGTACAAAGCCATTGAAGCGGCAAAGAAATTGGAAAAAACACACGGCGCGTCCGTTGAGGTGGTGGATCTACGGACTCTGTCTCCCCTGGACAAGAAAACCGTAGGGGCATCCATTCAAAAATGTAACAAAGCCATGGTGGTTTATGAGGACACCTTGACAGCCGGCCCGGGAGCTGAGGTGGCGGCTATCATATCAGAAGAATTCTTTGAATACTTGGATGGTCCAGTATTGAGGGTGGCTGCCAAGGATAGTCCGATTCCTTTCAACTGGGATCTTGAGGATGAAGTGCTGCCCCAAACAGAAGATATTTACGATAAAGCCACACGCTTGTTGGGCTTTTGAAATTGAACCGGACACTGAGGCTCTCGAAGTGCAGGTTTTGATACCGCCGGAATTTCGAGTCTTACGATCTCCGGCAAACGAAATGGTGATCTTATGATTTTCGATATTGTCATGCCAAAGATGGGTGAATCTCTGACCGAAGGTACGGTCCTTGAGTGGAAAAAGAAGGTTGGGGATACCATCGAAAAGGACGAGATTCTGCTTGAGATCGCCACCGATAAGGTGGACTCTGAGATACCCTCGCCTGTTTCAGGTTCGTTGGTAGAGATCATTGGCGAGGTCAATCAAACCTATGATGTGGATACGGTGATCGCCCGGGTTGAGACAAGCGACGACGTGGAACAGAAACGTCCCTCGCCTTCCCCGGTAGCGGACCAGGCTGACAGTTCAAAAAAGACAGCACCAAGCAGGGAGCAAGCATCACCACCCGTAAAAATTAACATACCCCAGAGTTCAGGTGTGGGGAGCCATCGTTATTACTCTCCCCTGGTGCGTGCCATTGCGGCCCAGGAAGGTATCAGTCCAGACGAGTTATCCAGGATACCAGGCACCGGGTTTCGGGGGCGCTTGAGCAAGCGGGACATTCTTTTTTATGTAGAGACGAAGAAAAAGAGTGATTCAGGGACCAAAACGACTGGCCTGGAGCCGACTGGCCTGGCCGATAATGTCAGCGAAGATGAGACTGAGATCATTGACATGGATACCATGCGCAAGAGCATCGCCAAGCATATGCGTCAGAGTGTGGACACCTCTGCCCATGTTTATTCTGTCAGCGAAGCTGATATGACGGGGATCATGGACTTCATTGCAGAGAACAACGCTGCCTTCAAGAAAAAGCATGGTCACTCTCTCACGGTGACTCATTTCATCACTCACGCGGTAAAAGATGCCCTGTTGGAGTTTCCGCTGGTGAATGCATCACTGGATGGCGCGAAGATCGTACGCCATAAGCACCTGAATGTGGGAATTGCTGTTGCGGTTGGTAATGGTCTGGTGGTTCCCCCGGTACGGAATGCGGAGGAGAAATCACTCCTGGACATCTCTCATGATGTCGCCGGGATCGTTTCCCGGGCCAGAGACAAAAAACTGACACTGGATGACCTGGAAGGGACCACCTTCTCTATCACCAATTTTGGCGTGTTCGGTAACCTGGCCGGCTACCCCATCATCAATCAGCCCAACGTGGCTATTCTTGGGGTGGGCGCCATTAAGAAACGCCCTGTTGTTGTCGAGGTGAAGGGTCGGGACGAGATCGTTATCCGTCAGATCTGCGTATTTACTCTGGGGTTTGACCATCGCCTCATCGATGGTGCTATGGGGGGGCAATTCATTGAAGCGGTTGTGAAGAATCTGGAAAACCCTGAAGAAGTTCTAAAAACTTTATAGTTATGTCATCCGGACCCCGAGCTTGTCGAGGGGGAAGGATCTTGATCCCGAATATCGAAACAATGGATCAAGATCCTTCGCTGCGATTCTCTACGCTCAGAATGACAATTGGTTATTTAGGCTTACGAGCAAAGAGCGTAATACTCAGTAGCCCAGTCTCTCCCGATTTCCAGACCCGATAAGCTTCATCTGAGAGGTGTTTACGGACCACGTGTTCTGGAAGGTCTATACTTCGCTCCTGACGAACGTCTATGTCGGTAAAGCCTGAATCCTTAACCAGTCCGATGTACTCATCTTTGGGTAGGGCTCCCGCCACACAACCGGCATAGAGTTCGGCCGACGTCTTCAATTCAGCTGGTATCTGTCCTTTTGAGACAATATCAGAGACACAGAAATGGGCGCCTGGCTTAAGGACGCGATATATTTCTTTGAAAGCCTTTTCCTTGTCTGGGACCAGATTGAGGACGCAATTGCTGATGACCACATCGATGCTATCATTATCAACCGGCATATCCTCGATGTCGCCATAGCGGAAGTCGATATTCGTCAGACCGAGCTTGTTCTTGTTCTCAACGGCTTTCGTCACCATCTCCATGGTGAAGTCCACCCCGATCACCTGGCCGGTATCTCCTACAATGCGCTGAACGATAAAAGCATCGTTGCCTGCTCCTGAGCCCAGATCGAGTACCGTATCACCCTCGGATATCTCTGCGTGGTTTGTCGGTAAACCACAGCCCAGGTTGTAATCGGCTGCCTTCACATAGCCATCCATACCGGTGTAATCTTCCTTCATGACATAGGTGTCATCCGGATCTGAGCAGCCCGAGCCACAGCAACAGCTGTTCTCGGTAACGACGGAGGCATATTTATTCTTTACGATGGTTTTGAGTTCAATGTTTTGAGTCATTAGAATGATCCTTGTCTATTCTTTTTGTTAGCCACAGGTCTACACAGAGTGGCATTTATGCTCACCAGCACTTTTATCTGTGTTTCATCTGTGGCATAAAGGTTTTCAACAACTAGCAGCATTTCATGGATGAAAAGAGGGAGGTAAAGGCTGTTTTCGCCTTTTCCATCACCCGCTCGTTAAGGCAATAGCAGGTTCTGGGTCCGTCGATCTCACCCCTGATGAGGCCCACGCGCTTGAGTTCTTTCAGGTGTTGTGACACCGTGGACTGAGACAGGGGCAGTAAATCCACCAGGTCGCCAACAATGCATTGGTCCTTGTCATTAAGGACCCGCAAAATTTGCACCCGAGCGGGGTGGGCCATGGCTTTGGCTATATCAGCCAATTCCTGGTCTGTGGTGTGAAAGATATCGATCTTTGCTATCGCCATGCTCGCCTCCTAGCGTATATCGCAAATATACGATTAAAAAACTTAAAGCAAACATTTTTGATTCTCTGCATCTTTGGATCTTAACTCCCAGTTATTTCTTCTGGAGCAGTTCCTTCAGTTCCTCATGTCTTCTTCTCTGGTCCTTCGATTGGGTAAGCAGCTGTGAAAGGATCACCACGGATATGATGATCAGGAATGTGATACCGATATTCATGTCAACCCCCTATATATTTATGACAAGATACATGACCAGCATCACCAGCTGACCGAATATCGCCAAGAGGTTGAAATTCTGCCAGCAAAGGGGGAATCCAACGATAAATGGGTGTGATTTACTTCTCCAGGCTCATCATGAGGAAGCCGGTGAAAGCCGCATTATTAGGCGACAGGGATCTGTCGACTGACGCTCTCATTTTGAGGATGGCCTTGCGGTAGGCGATGTAAAATTCCCAACTGGGCCGCGGCTTGTATTCCAGGCCCTCCAGTTCGAAGTACTGGATGACGCCCTTGGCTGTGGTTGGTTTTACAAAGACCTCTTTTTGGGGGCGATGGTAAACTGGGAGCAGGGAGATAAGCGACCACTTGGCCAGCTTACCCTCGATCAGGATATCCAACATCATGTTAAAACCAGTTTCGTGATTGCTGTGCAGCGCCTCCTTCAGACCATTGGCTAGGATCGCTTCCTGCTGGGGTCCCAGACTGTTGACATAGTCGCGAAACTTTGGTTTTTCAAAAAGACTGACCAGGCTTGCCCGGCTAACGATCTTGCCCATGGACTGGACGACCGACTTAGGGTCGTCAAACTGATCCTCAGCAAATGTCTCCTGCACCAGAGCGGTCATTTTCCCCACGCCATGCTTTTTTGCCAGCGCCAGCATTTCAGGATTTTCAAAGCCACCGGGGTACATGCTCAGGAACTGTTCTTCGGCCTGTTTTAATTTATCTGTGTTCACTGTACTTCTCCTAAGTCAGTACGGGCGAAATCGTCTTTGGCTCCCAATTCAGGTTATTTTCTACGATACTTACCCATCAACTGTCCCTCTGACAGAACATGCCCCTCCATTGCAGCCAGCAAGTCGGCTTTTGATGCACCCGCCTCAAGATCCAGCATCTTCGACAGGGCATATATCTTGAAATAATAGCGATGCTTACCACCAGGAGGACAGGGCCCGCCATATCCGAGCTTTCCAAAATCATTGGTGCCGTGCCTGGCACCATTTGCCAGTTCGGGCATGGGTGGCAGGTTGCGGGGAATCTCTGTGACTTCGGCAGGAATGTTGAAAAGGACCCAGTGGACCCAGGTTCCCATGGGGGCATCCGGGTCATCGCAAATGAGCGCGAAAGACTTGGTGCCTTCGGGTGTGTTTGACCAGCTCAAGGGAGGTGAAATATCAGTACTGTCGCAGGTGTATCTCTCAGGGATCATACCCCCCTTTTCAAAAGCAGGGCTGGCCACTTGAATGTCTCCATCACCGCCGGTTTGACACGACCAGAGCAAAATAAAAAGGCTCAATAGAAGACCAGATACATGCCTGGAATTAAAGCTTGAATGCTTCATGATATATTCTCCTTATACAGGTTTGAGCTGTCCAAACCCAGATGATCATTGAATGAGACTTGAATCTATGGCTTGTTGGCCGTGAATCAAGAGTTGCTTCGATTTCACCCGGTAGGCAAAAGCTGTAAAAATCAAGCATCGATTATTTCCAAAGCCCCTGCTCGGTCTATATTGTCGAGTGATGAAGAAAGCAACAAAGCCTGCCTGGCTGAAGACCAAGCTCCGCTCAGGGCCAAACTTTCAGGAACTGAAGGATATCGTTAATGACCATCAGGTCCATACGGTCTGTCAGGAGGCAAAATGTCCCAATATCTCAGAATGCTGGGAACGCCGGGCTGCCACGATCATGATCCTGGGTGACACCTGTACCCGCTCCTGCGGCTTTTGTGCCGTCAAGACCGGAAAACCGTCAGCTGTGGATCTGGATGAACCACGGCGAACCGCAGAAGCGGTTAAAAAAATGGGGCTGCACCACTGCGTGATCACATCGGTGGATCGTGATGAACTGGATGATTTTGGCGCAGAGATCTGGGCTGAGACCATCCGCCAGGTCCATGAAAAAGTTCCAGGCTGCTCTGTAGAGGTGCTTACACCGGATTTTCAGGGTGCAGCAGAACACATTCAGACCGTCCTGGATGCCAAGCCAGAGATCATGAGTCATAATCTGGAAACCGTAGAAAGACTCCATCGAAAGATCCGCCCGCAAGCCCAATATCAACGCTCACTGGATGTGCTCAGACAATCTGTCAAAGCAGGTCTGCAGACAAAGAGTTCTATCATGGTGGGTATCGGTGAAGAAAAGGCAGAGGTTTTTGCTCTTATGGACGATATTCGCGACACGGGCTGTCAGATCTTCTCTGTGGGGCAGTATTTACAACCAACCCATGAGCATGAACCGGTCCATCGCTATGTCCACCCCGACGAGTTTGAGGAATACCGGATCTATGGACTTAAGCTCGGATTTTCCTATGTGGAATCGGGTCCCCTGGTTCGATCATCTTATCATGCAGACGAACAGGTCCTGCAGAATGAAATACTCTATCCACAGCAAGCGCCAGCTTAGCTGGCTCCTCTAGCGATTCAATAGATAGAACAAAATAGCAACCAGCAAGCCAATACTCAGGATGGAAGCTGTAAAAACGAGTTGTTGCTTTTTGAGGGTCTTTTCCTCTTCTGTCGGGGGTCTGATCTCATCTTTATGCCTGGCCTCTTTGGATGCACCAAAGGCAACCCCTAGCGCAACGCCGACACCGACACCAACAGGGATGTTCTCAAGGGCAACACCGATGCCAGCTCCAATAGCAATGCCGAGACCCATTCCCTGGTTTTGAAAATACCCTTTTGGATACCCCGGTGTTATTTCAAGCAGTACTTTTTGCTTTTTGGCCATCTTGAAGGCAAACCAGCCGATCACCAGGACCATAATGCCAACCAGAACCAGCATAAACATCCAATTATTCATTAAGCATCTCCGATCCGTTCATTAACCTTATTGTCGAACCCCCAGAGCCTGTAAAACGAGATCAGCCAGAAACTGGTTCCCCCTGACGTTCAAATGAACCCCGTCGACAGTAAGCACATCCTGATACAGGTTGTCCGGATTGTTGTCTGCCAGGTAAGCGACAAATGCCTGTCGCAGATCAAGCAGCTGGACCCCCGCTGAACGAGCCACCTTGCGAATGATGTCAGCATATTCATCTAACATTTTATCCAGTTTATTCGCGCCGCCGGTTTGTTCACCGATGACGGTAGGCGTGCACAGGATGACACGAACGTCATTATCCTGCAGCTGGGTAATGATATCAAGCAGTCCGGATTCAAAATCTTCCTGTGTGGTGCCGCTGAGATAGTCTCGAGTTTTGGCCAGCTCCCAGTGCCAGACATCATTGATACCGATATAGATAAGGACGATGCTCGGGTCCTTTGAGAGCACATCCCGCTCCAGGCGTGCCTGCAGGTCTGGAACCTTGTGGCCGCTGATCCCGGCACCGATCACCTGAATGTTCTGACCAGGGTAAGTCGTTGCGATGGACTCTTTAACCTGGGTGACATAGCCATTGGGTCTCACACCCAGCTGGGTAATGGAGTCACCAAAAAAGACGATGACATCACCATCTTGTAGCCCCTGTTGTGGTGAGCAGGTGAGAAGTAACAGGCTGAATAACATTGAGCCGCACTTCTGTCGAAAACGAACGGGAATCAATTTTTTCTCTCTCATCATATACCCTAAATTATGATTTGGATTTGAGGATTCAAAACGATTAGGAGGGAGATCCATGCCTGAGCTCAAATCCGCGAGTGATAACATAAGCGATCAAGGCAAATATAAAGAATACGAGTAACAGCCAGGCCGTACTTTGAAGTGTCCCAATGATCGTACGATAGACTTCCAGGACCCAGCGCTCTGAATTCAGGACGATGACCTCCAGGTCCTTGCTCTGCCGGGTGATGTATTTCTCAAGATCCCAGACTCGAACCCCTCCAGAAACGCCAACCACGACAATGGCAAAGGAGATATAACGATTCCAGGCACCGCTTATGTCGGTTGAAACGATCCTCCCAAGAATACGATCGATGGGGTTTTGAAACAAACGAACCACGATGAAGCTGCAGGCCAGTGCGATGAAAAACGTGATGAGCAATAATGTAACAAACATAGCTCCTCCTTGTGTTGAATGTTGGTGAATCTAAGCCATCCCGACACTGATTCAAAGGTCAGGCATCCTCTTTCCCGTTGTAAATATTGTTTCTGACAAGTAACATGGATGCCAGGATAACCTTTTTTAACACATTTGAACACAACAGGTAGGTGAACATGAACTTCCCCTGGGCTTTATTTCTGGATCTTGGTGTCATTTCAATCGCGCTTATCATTGCAACTGCCATCAGAGCCAATTTTACATTCTTCCAAAAATTTCTGATTCCCAACTCACTCACAGCCGGTTTTCTGCTCCTCCTTTTCTACAACTATCTGGCGCCGTACGTCGGTATGTCTGATGTGGGACTGGGTGCCATCGTGTACCACCTGCTGAGCATCTCGTTTGTGGCCATGAGCCTGAGGAAGTCCACCTTTAAAAAGAAAAAAGGCAGCCGAGGCGTGTTTGGAACCTCGATCACTATTATTTCACAGTATTCTCTGCAGTCTCTGGTGGGACTACTGCTGACCTTCTTTTTCATCAGCACCTTTATCAAGGATCTTTTTCCGGCGTTTGGCTTTTTTATGCCCCTGGGCTTTGCCCTGGGACCAGGTCAAGCCTATGCAATTGGAGAAGGCTGGGTAGCCATGGGGTTTGAAGGCGCTCCGGATGTCGGGCTTACTTTCGCAGCTATCGGATATATGTTCGCTGCGTTTGCCGGGGTTTACCTGATCAATCTGGGCGTCAGAAAAGGCTGGATAGACAAATCTCAGGTCGAGGAAGTGAAATCCAGGCAACTGCGAACGGGAGTTATGGGTCGCGAAGAAGCTTTAAGATGCGGCTCTAAGCTGACCACTGAATCTGAAGCCATTGATGCTGCCAGTTACAACATGGCAGTTGTGCTCAGTGTTTATTTCCTGGCTTTTCTGCTCTTGAAGGGTCTTGGATATCTGCTTGGCTTCGCTGGAAACCTTGGCAATGACCTGGCCGTGAATCTCTGGGGCATCAGTTTCGTTTTTGCCGCCATGGTCGCCCTGTTGGTGAAAACCGTCATGACCAAGATGGGTGTGGAACATGCACTGGATAACGGAGCCCTGACCCGGGTCGCCGGAAACAGTGTCGACATTATGGTCGCAGCTGCAGTGGGCGCCATTTCTCTGACCGTCGTTGCCCAATACTGGCTTCCCATTCTTATTGTTGCCGTCATTGGCGGATCGATCACCTTTATTACCGTTCTCTGGCTCTCCTCACGGATCTTTGATGATTTCAAGTTTCACCGGGCACTGATCATTTTTGGGGCCTGTACGGGTACCATGCCAACAGGGTTAGCCTTATTAAGGGTTATTGATCCTGATTTCGAAACACCAGTGGCCACGGACTACATGTACTCTTCGGCTATAACCTTTTTTCTGGTGATCCCCTTCATCCTTTCCATCAATCTGCCAGCATACAGTATTACCAAGAATAACCCCATGTTATTCTGGGCCGCTATCGGTGTAGCCCTGGCTTATGGTTTGTTTGTTTTGATCTCACACCGCATCATTGGAAAGAAGCAAGCCTTCGCAAAATTTACGCAGCTATGGTATGAGGATTAATACCAGACTGAATCAATAGAACGAGCTTATTGAGTCTAAGCATTCGGGTAGCAATCATGCTGTCCGATCTGTCTATTAATGGATAACACATTCCGATTGAACCGGGTTCTTCTTCTGCTGACACTCCTTGCTGTGGGTGGTAATGCACAAAACCTGGACTTTATCACCCGCCATGTTCCCGGTCCAAACCAGGGCTTGGGTGGTGCAGGAATTGGCTCAGCCCAAGGAATCTCTGCTCTCGATATCAATCCGGCAGGTCTTGCGGTTATTAAGGGTACTTCAGTGAGTGCATCCATGTCTGGCCACCTTCATACCTATTCTCTTATCAATGAAAGAAAGGAAGAGGCGCTTACCCGTATCTTCAAGTGGAATAAGCTCAGCCAGACAGTGAACCGGGTAGCACTTAGACCCGATGCCCGTTCGGATGGGCTACACGTTCACCCCGCAAGCTTATAGCTCTCTCGTTACACACCAGCCTGTTGGAGAAACGGCCATGTGGGCGTTTAAGAAACAAATTATCAAACATGTATTGAGTGTTGGCACCGGGGGGCAGTTACGCCTGGGCCAGTTGAATATCAGTGCTCACTATTCATGGCTGCGCTGGCACCATGATCTGTATACCTATATTACGGTGGGGGAATCCTATGTGGAGCGGGAGATCTCGATCAGATTGAACTGGATCTATTCCCCGACCTGATCCTTGTCCTCTGCTTCATCAATCTTTTTGTTCTTGCGGAGACCAATGCCGACTCCAATGACCAGACCAAGTCAGATATAATTCATTGGACGTGCTTTTTTTGTTCAGATGGTTCCATCATGACATCCTTTCCTTGAGCTCAAGCGGTGTTACACATTTTCTCAATGTTCTTTTCTTCACCAAAGATCAGGAGTTGATCATTCGCAGTCAACGCCATGTCAGGCGTTGGAATGATGTTCTTCGACTCTTTGTTGTGACGGCGACGGACGAGCAGCACGTCTACCCCGTAAGCATTGCGGGCATTCACCGCTCTTAGCGTTTGGTTGATGAACATGGACGGTACATTGATCCTGGCAAGGTAGAACCCGGGAAGAACTTCCGTCTTTTCGTGGAAATGTTTCTGGATGTATTTCATGGATGCCGCAATAGCGCTGGCTGAATCTGCCTGGATCAGCAGGTCCTGATATTGGTTGACAATAGAATTTCGGTCCAGCTCACCGGTCAACAACTGGTTCTCGTCAACCACAGGTAAAGCCTCCAGATCCATTTCGGTCATTCGTCTTAAGGCTTCATGAATGGGCGTTGCATCAGTGATGACTTCAACAGAGGCATTCATGATATCTTCTGCCACAACGTCTTTAGGCACATCTTCATAATGATTTAAATAGCGCCGCACGGAGGATTGTGTGATAATTCCCTTCAGAGCGCCTGACTCAGTTTTCACATAAATATTAGGAGCGGTAACCTTGGCCATTTTTTCCAGTAGTTCCTCCAGCGGCATGTCTCCTCTGACAGTATCTACGATACGGCGCTTCAAGGTGCTGATCTTGATCTTATCCAGCACATTCAGGTCTGCACCCCCGTGTATGTTGATGCCACGACGCTCAAGTTTGAGGGTGTAAATACTGGAGCCTTTTAACAGGCGGGAGGCCAGTACCATGGCGATAATGCTGGAGATCATCAGGGGCAGAATGACCGAATACTCGGTGGTCAACTCAAAGATGATCAAAACTGCTGTAACGGGTGCATGGGTGGTTGCAGCCACCATTGCTGCCATACCAACCAATGCATAGGCACCGCTTGGTGCCGTAATTTCGGGGAAGAAACTATGAAAGATGATGCCAACAGCACCCCCCAGCATGGACCCAATGAACAGAGAGGGTGCAAAAACGCCGCCTGAAGCACCAAAGCCCATGGAAAGACTGGTTGCAATGATCTTGGCAAAGACCAACAAAAGGGCCATTCCAAAGAGCATATTCCCTCCCAGGACAGCTTCCATGGTCTCATAACCAACGCCCAGTACATGGGGTAAATAGATGGCAATGGAACCAAGTAATGCACCGCCCAGCAAGCCCTTCAAAAGAACGGGAGCCTTCCAGGCATCGAAAATGTCCTCACTTTTGTAAAGGGTGCGCACAAAGATCCAGGCAACCACACCGGTCAGTAATCCAAGCACGATATAAAAAATGATCTCCACAGGTGATTGGAGTAAATAGGTCGGCGGCTCAAAAGCGGGGAAGTCGCCATAAATTGCCCGACTGATCACGGTACCAAAAACTGAAGCAATAATAATAGGGCCAATGGCAGCAGCACTGAAATCGCCAAGAATGACCTCGGAAGCGAAGATGGCCCCAGCAATTGGTGCATTGAAAGTGGCGGCAATACCGGCAGCGGCACCACAGCCCAGAAACGTTTTCATGCGTCGGGCGGAGACCTGAAATATTTGTCCGATAGTTGATCCAAAAGCTGATCCCACCTGGACAATAGGGCCCTCACGTCCCACAGAGGCACCTGAAGCGATGGACAGGGCTGAAGCAACGGCCTTGACCACGACAATGCGCATGCGGATAAAACCATTCTGGGTGGCGACCGAATTCATGACCTCCGGAACACCGTGTCCTTTTGCTTCCGGAGCGAATCGATGAACGAACCAGGCAACCAGAGCCCCACCAACTGCGGGCGCTCCGATCTGAAGGTAAACCGGGGCTGCGATCACAAGATCGATCAGCGGCCCTTTACCCCAAAACGCCAGTCGAAAGAGGTCGATGAGCATGCGAAACAGGGACGCCAGTCCACCAGCAGCAACTCCAATGAGCATGGCCATGATGATGACAAACATCTGATCGAAGGATTTGATCTTGAACAGGGCATTCTGAAACCAGACGTAGCGTGAGCGTCTACGCTTCAACCGCCGTCGGAGGCGACCGATCTTTTCGGTTTTCAGGGATATATCGTGATTATCCAAAAGCACTCTTCCTGCAGGTCAGAGACCCGTTAATGTCGTGCTAAAATACCTGATGGATATGCGGATGCAATGACTGCCTTCACTCATTGAGTGAATTCGGATCAATATTAGAACGGGTTCGCTTAACGCTGGAACGAAGGGACTTTTTTTTGAGCCGCCTTTCCTTGGAAGCGCGGGTGGGTCGAGTCGGCCGTCGCTTCTTCTGGGGGGTAGATGCCTTTTCAATGATTCGCTCCAGGCGCTTGATCGCATCCAGCCGGTTTGCCTCCTGGTTCCTGAATCGTTTGGATGTGATGACAATGACCCCGGCGCTATTGATCCGTCGGTCACTCAGCGTGAGGATCTTTTCCTTGATCAGCTCAGGTAAACTGGAGTTCTGGCTGTCAAAGCGGAGTTGGATAGCGGTTGATGCTTTATTTACATGTTGTCCACCAGGTCCGCTGGCGCGAATGGCTTTAAATTCAAGTTCACCCTCTGGTATCTGGACGCCTGGCATTGGGTAACCTAGTTGATGCTGGTACTGAGCGCCCCAAGCGCCTGTAACTCCAGCTCGATAGTATCGCCGGATTTATATGCTGATGCTTTTTCAGCATTGATCGGTGAACCTGAGCAAAGTACATCTCCCGCCTGAACGCCGGTCTCTGATGCGATCTGAAGCATATCGGCGAACCCATGGGACATTTTATTGAATCGTCCCTCCTGCTGGACCTGACCATTCAGCCGCAGTTGCATATCCAGACTCAAGCCCGTCCCCAGTTTATGGCTCTCCACTTCATCAGCGGTGACCATCCAGGGCCCCAGACCGGTGACTTTTCCAATCGCCAGGCCCCCTGTCTGGCTCACATCCTGCCAGTTGTTGACTGTGCAGTATCCGGCGATGGATGCCGGACCATTCTGCTTGTCCCTGGCGATGATGGCGGCCACTTCTCCCTGGGGTGCCAGACCATTAACGGTTAAGGCTTGCCTGTGTCCCAGGAGTGTTTGCGTATTGCCAAAAGCGAAGTGAGAGATCGGGTTTTCCCCGAAAGCATTGAAGTGTCGTAAAGACGGCGGATCGGGGATGGGGGCAAAGAAGACCACTTCTGTCTCAGGCAGGGAAATGGGCCGCTTATACACGGACAAGCCCTCAAGTTCGACAGAGAGGAAAGCTTCCTCCAGCTCTTTCAGAAGACGATATGACCGGCCCCAGTCTTCCAGGGCCAGCCTCATGGATGAGGCCAGATTCAGAAAGTCCTGAGCGCCTCGATCCTCTTTCATCCACAGGGATGCCCGCATCACATCCACAACATGACCCCTGAGAAAAAAAGCCAACCGCGGCTCCATTCGCTGATCTAATCCATAAGAAAGTATCTTCATAAACGCGTCCTATCTCCAATAATGAACACAAAGATAAGCAGCTTTAGTAAAAAAAGAGCATGGAAATAGCGGATCGAATCCCCGTGGATGTGCGTTATAGGTCACAGTATTCAACAGATACAGGCCTATATTCTAGGGAACATCGTGCCCAGGGCCGTGTTTGGATGTATCAGATGAAACGAACGAAAAACATAATGAGCGCCCTTTTACTCCTGCTTATCTCAGTCGGACTAAATGGACAATCTCAGGTCTTGAGAGTCGACACTGAGAACAGTATCATCGAATGGATGGGCAGTAAGGTAACCGGTCGACATACAGGTGTCATTGACCTCCAGGAAGGCCTTGTCGAATTTGAAAATGACCGGATAACCGGTGGTCGCTTCACTTTTGACATGAGAAGCATTGAGAATACGGATATGCCCCCGGGTGAGCGGAGACAGAAACTGGAGACACATTTAAAAGCAGCTGACTTCTTTGATGTCGCCAAGTATCCCACCGCTGTATTTCGAGTGATCTCAGCCACGCCATCCAGACTTGGGCTTCCCGGCGAAACGATCTATCAGATCAGTGGTGATCTTACCATAAAAGGGATCACCCACGTGGTCAACTTTGAAGCTATTGTCAACCTCACTGACAAAATGGCAACGGCCAAAGGGGATATCGTTGTCGATAGAACCCGCTACAATATGAAGTATCGCTCCGGGAGTGTTTTCGATGGCCTGGGGGACCGAATGATCCATGATGATTTCAAGGTGAGTTTCAATCTGACCACGAAGTAAGCCCTTCTATCAAAACCATTTAGTAAGTTCTGGTTGGTAGTGGCGTTGCATGCAACGCCACTGTCTATGTGCCACCCCCGCCATCTATTGATTGAGACGCCTGGTCTTGCATTCAAATTGACCAGCATTAAATTGATTTTACATGAAGCTGAATGCGGATATCCTCTCCCTGAAATACATGGGCTCAAAAAAAGCAGAGGTGCTTAACGAAACAGGCATCTTTACGATCGCAGACCTGCTCGAGCACTATCCCCGCCGCTACCTGGATCGATCCACCATCAGCTATACCACCGATCTGCAAAAAGACATGCAGGCCACCGTTGTGGGCAAGGTGACCGGTACGCAGATGCGCCGTGGCCGGAGACGGGCTTATTTCGAGATGGTGGTGGCCGATGAACGCGGCTTTTTGAAATGCCGTTGGTTCAATGGCGCCAAATGGATACAGAAACGCTTCAAGAAAGGCGATCTGGTTGCCGTCAGCGGCAAGGTCGATTTTTTCGGCGGTTTCCAGATGGTGCATCCAGACTTTGATCTGCTTTCAGAGGATGGCAGTAATCCCATCAACACTGGCATCGTTGTTCCCCTCTACCCCTCTGGACAAAAATTACAATCAGCCGGCTTAGACAGCCGCGGTTTTCGCAGGCTTATGAAGCCTCTGATCGAGTCCTTGAACGGGAAGATCCAGGAATTTTTGCCACAAGCCATTCTGGAGGGACAAAAACTTATCGGGCTGGAACAGGCCTTTAGGAACATTCACTTTCCGGAAAACCTGGATGAACTGAAACAAGCCCGACGCCGGATGAAGTTCAACGAACTCTTCTTTATGCAGCTCCTGCTGGCAATTCGCCGTCAGGGCAAGGAAGAGACGGTAAAGGCAAATCGTTACACCGGTTATGGCGACTACCTCACCTCCCAGTATGGAAAACTACCTTTTGAGCTCACCGATGCCCAGAAACGCGTCATGGGTGAGATCTGGGATGACCTCAGGTCAAGCCACCCCATGAACCGACTCCTCCAGGGAGACGTGGGGTCTGGAAAGACGGTCATCAGCCTGCTGTCCGCCGCCATCGCGGCCGGAAACGGCTATCAGTCCGCCATCATGGCGCCCACAGAGATCCTGGCAGAACAGCACTTTAAAAATGCAGTAAGATTCTTTGAGGGAACGCCTCTCAGGGTGACCCTGCTGACCGGGTCACAGACGGCGGCTCAAAAGCGTGAGCTTTACAAGGCGATCCGGGAAGGCTATTACCATGTGATCATCGGAACCCACGCCTTGATCCAGGGAAAAGTGAAATTTGAAAAACTCCAGCTGGTGGTCATTGATGAGCAGCATCGCTTTGGTGTCCTGCAGCGGGGTGAACTCCTGGAGAAAGCGGGAGAAGCAGATGTTCTGGTGATGACAGCCACGCCCATTCCGCGGACATTATCCATGACCATCTACGGCGATCTGGCCGTATCCATTATTGATGAATTACCGGCTGGCAGGCAGAAGATCCTGACGCGCAAGGTAGATGTCCACACCCTGCCTAAGGTCTACGATTTTATCAGGGATGAGCTGAAAGTTGGTCGTCAAGCTTTTGTGGTCTATCCCCTCATCGAGGAATCAGAAAAGATCGACCTGGAGGCCGCCACCCAGGGATTTGAAAAACTGGCGGTCCATTTCAAGGGATATAAGACCGCGCTGCTCCATGGCCGTATGAAATCAGAGGAAAAAGATGGGATCATGCAGGCCTTCTCCCGGAATGAGATCCAGGTACTGGTCAGCACCACCGTCATCGAGGTCGGTATCGATATCCCCAACGCCACCATCATGCTCATCGAGAACGCGGAGCGCTTTGGACTGGCACAACTCCATCAATTGAGAGGCCGGATCGGTCGTGGTGAGCATCGAGGGGTCTGTGTGCTGGTGCACCGTAAACCAAACGAAGATTCTCTGGACCGGTTGAATATTATGGTGGAAACGCGAGATGGTTTTAAAATAGCAGAGGAAGATCTGAGGATCCGAGGAGCAGGCGACATCTTTGGCACGCGCCAATCCGGGCTCCCGGCCTTGAAGATCGCCAATATTCTTTATGACGGTGATATATTGAAACAGGCCAGACAGACAGCATTTGACTTAGCCAAGGCTGACCCCCATCTTAGGAAGAGCGATCACAAAAATATTCGTGCGGTCATTCTGGATAAATATGCTGAGCTTTCCACGCTGGCCGGTATTGGATAAGGGGTTAGGATGAGCAGGTTTGAATGGACAGAAGCGCTGGAGATCGACAAGGGGCAGATCGATGCGGACCACAAAAAACTGATCGAGATCGCTAATGAGATGGCCTGTCTTGACGATCTGGAAAATCAGGGTGAAGAATTGCGTCGCTCGATCCGCAAGCTCTACGAATATGTGAAAAACCATTTCACCAGGGAAGAAGCCTTCATGCTGGCTTTGGACTATCCAGGTAAGCAGAGCACAAGGATAAACATGCGGAGATCGTTAGGGGAATGAATGAGACCCTGAACAGTTCACACCACCTCATGGAGATACGCAACAAATTTTGCGAGTTAATGGATCACTGGGTCCTGGTTCATATCAGTCAGGAAGATAAGCGGATCCAGCGCTTCCTTTATCACTAGCCCATCAGAGGATTTACACCCATGCACCAATTAGAGCTTGGATCAGCTCTGGAAACCGAGCTGAAGACATTGAATTGCCATGTCATCACAGCCGAGGATACAGACAATTTTGTGGATAAGGCTGACACGGTCAGTATTCCTTCCTGGCCCGAGTTCATGATGCATGATACGGTGGCTAATAAATACTGGAGCCGCATGCATCAGAAGCACCCGCAGTTTCAGTTTGCCCTGGTGGAGAATGATTCTGGTCGCTGGAGAGCTGTTGGTAACAGCATTCCGGTCTCCTGGCAGGGTAGCCTGGATGAGCTACCTGATGAGGGTTGGGACTGGGCCATGACCTCCGGTATGATGGACAGCAACTGGAATATGCTTTCAGCTATCGCCATTCAGATCCACCCGGACTTCAGGGGAAAACGGCTCAGCTCGCTGATGATCAGGATCATGAAGGCTATCGGAAAGGAAGCCGGTTTTTCCGATCTCATCGCGCCAGTGCGGCCTAACCTGAAACACGAGAACCCGGCCATGAATATGGAGCTTTATGTCGATTGGCGGGACGAGGGGATATTGCATGACCCCTGGTTGCGTGTGCATGAAAAAATGGGAGCGAGACTCATCAAGGTCTGCCACCAGGCCATGCACATTGTTGGGACAGTCAAGGAGTGGAAAGAATGGACAGGAATGACCTTTCCTGCTACAGGGCCCTATATTATCAAAGGCGCCCTGGTACCGGTAAATATTGATATCGAAAAGGATTCTGGCGTTTATGTTGAACCTAACGTCTGGATGGCACACAAAATTAACGAATAGCGCTGGATGACTTCATGATAAAACTGAATGCTCTGACCAAGGAGTTCGAAACCACGGTCGCCGTCAAAAACCTGTCCCTGGAGATCGAAAAAGGAGAGCTGTTTTCCTTTCTGGGTCCCAACGGCGCCGGCAAGACCACGACCATCAAAATGATGGTGGGACTTATGACCCCTACAGCCGGATCGTTGGAAATGGGTGGTTTCAACATGGACACCGATCCGCAGAAAGCCAAGGAACTCATCGGTTATGTGCCGGATGCAGCATTTTTGTATCAGCACCTGACCGGAATTGAACTGCTGATGATGGTTGGTCAACTGTACTCCATGGATAATGCAGCCATTCAGACAGAGTTGGAGATCCTCTCCGAGCACTTGTTTATGACAGAATGGATCGAAGAACGTATCTCGGGTTACTCCCGGGGGATGAAACAACGCCTGGCTTTCTCTGCCGCCTTCCTGCACCATCCTGAGATCCTGGTCATCGATGAACCCATGGTCGGCCTGGACCCGAAAACTGGCAGGATAATCAAGGACATGCTGAAGGAAAAACGAGACGCTGGTATCACCATTTTCGTTTCCACCCACAACCTGAATGTGGCCGAAGAACTGTCAGATCGCATTGCCATTATTAACCGGGGTAAACTTCTGGGGGTAGGTACTGTGGATTCCTTCCAGTCTGTTTCAGGAAAAGCAGAAAACCTGGAAGAACGCTTCCTGCGTATTGTGGAGGAAGAAGAAAACACCGGGTCTGACCACTAATGCGCCTCACTCTTAACAAACAACCCTTTGTCATCCTGAGCCAGAGGCGAAGGATCTTGAACCATATTTCGAAACAGGGATCAAGATTCTTCACTACGTTCAGAATGACAAACACTTGTTAAAATTAGCAGGGAGAGTCCACCATCGTTTCTCAGCAAGCACAGTTATTATTTCGCGTCAAGCGCCAGAACCTGAGAGGGTTTCTTTCCGACGTCTTTAAAAAGAAGCGCCTGGAGATCCTGGTCTCCACCCTCATCGTGACCGGACTCATTCTGGGTGGCTATCGCCTGCTGATCTCCGGCGGCGAGTTTCTGCTGCGGCAGGGAGAACTGGGTGAGGTCTTTCTGGATCGGATGTTTTATCTGGGCTGGTCCATTATTTTCTATCTGCTGGTCCTCTCCAACCTGATTACCGGTTTTTCTACTTTTTACCGCTCACCTGAAGTGGCTTTTCTTTTCACTCTGCCGGTGGAAACTGCGCAGATATTCAAAGTGAAATTCACAGAGAATCTGGTCTATAGTTCCTGGGCCATCCTCATTCTGGGGATTCCCATGACCCTGGCCTATGGGGAATTACAGGGCCTGTCCGCTCTGGCGTACATCACCGTCTTTATTACCGGTATTCTGCCCTTCCTTTTTATTGCCACCGTGACGGCATCCCTGCTGTTGGTCCTGCTGGTCAACCTGTCCCGCTTCTTCAAGATGCGCACCCTGTTTATCAGTCTTGGGTTGATCTTCACTGGCGCCTTCTACCTCTACTTCACCGTCAGTCAGCAAGACACAGTGGTGGGCGGTCAACTGGGTAACTTCAGGGCCCTGGGCCGCTATATGGCCAATTTGTCCAGCACACCCTTCCCCTTTATTCCCAGCTACTGGCTGAGCAAACTATTTCTGGATTCTGAAACGCTCCAGTGGCTGGAACGGCTTTACTTTTCAGCCCTCTTCATCACCACGGCCCTGGTGGGCTGGGAGGTATCCCTGGGGGTTGCCAGGATGCACTATTTCACCTCTTATCAGATCATGGAGCGAACCGGTGGCGGCGCTATTAAAAAGGGTATGAATCGCATCTTTACACTTCCCCTGATGGGCTTGCAGCGGCCGATGCAGGGGTTGCTTGCCAAGGATTTTGTTCAGTTTCTAAGAACGCCGCAGCAATGGGTGCAGTTTCTGCTCATGGGTTTTTTCATTAGCATCTATCTGATCAACCTGTCCAGGGGGCGCGTCCATTTTCATGACCTGTTGCCTATATGGCAGAACGCCATCTACGTGTTCAACTTTGGCTTCACCGGGTTCATCATGGCTGCTCTGACGGCCCGCTTCGTTTATCCCATGGTCAGTATGGAGGGCCGCAGTCTATGGATCCTGCGAGCTGCACCCTTTTCCATGCGTCAGGTCTTCCAGGAGAAATTCTGGTTTGCATTTTTCAGCCTGTTCACCCTGGCCGAGATCGTGGTCATGGTTTCCAATTATTTTCTGGGACTTCAAGCGGAGATCGCCGTGATCGCCAGCGGGTTCATGCTTATGACAAGCTTGTCGCTGATCAGTTTATCTCTGGGACTGGGGGCGGTCTATGCGCAATTCGACGAACCCAACCCCATGAAGGTGAGCAGCGGTTATGGTGGAATCATTGCCATCGTACTCAGTCTTATTTATGTTTCATTTTCCGTCCTGTCGCTGGTGTTTGTGATTCGCCTGTACCAGGGAGATGGAAGTGGCTGGCTTATCGGCGTCACGGTTGCCTTTGTGGTGATCTTGACCTTCCTGTATACCTGGTTGCCCCTGCGCTGGGGTTTGCGATCGCTTGCCACTTACGAACCGTAATCGGAGTAAAAAGTTAAAAATGAAAAAGTCGAGATTGTCATCCTGAGCCTGTCGAAGGATCTTTATCCAAGCCTGAAAGAAGCAGGCTGAGCTGAGGGGCTGTTTTATGAAAGCGGGAAAGAAAATTGAGCAAGTAAAAAGGATATAAAATGGAAAAACTAGACACGATGTACCAGCAACTTGATGAACAGATCACGTCTTTCATGAGGAGCTATGGGATCACGTTTTTACGGATCAGCCTGGGCATCATCTTTTTCTGGTTTGGCTTTTTGAAATTCTTCCCGGGCTTGAGTCCGGCTGATCAGATCGCCACCCAAACCATCACCACGCTGACCTTTGGTCTCATTCAGCCCGATGTGTCCATCATCATTCTGGCTGCCTGGGAAACCTTGATCGGCCTGGGCTTGATCCTGGGCAAGTACCTGAGAGTTATCCTGTTCCTCTTGTTTGCCCAAATGCTGGGGACCATGACCCCTTTGATCCTGTTTCCAGCAGAGACCTTTACCCGCTTTCCTTATGCACCCACGCTGGAAGGTCAGTACATCATCAAGAACCTGATCTTGATCAGTGCTGGACTGGTAGTCGGTGCCACAGTCAGAGGCGGCCGCATTACTGAATCCAGGACTGCAGTCGAAGAATAACGCGTAGCTGAAACCCCTCGCAAAGCCCCGGAGACGCAGAGAGAGAAGCAAGAAGAGGCAGCGCCGTCTTTCTGAGGAGTCCGAGCCAGAATGGCGGGACGAGCGAAGAATCTCGGACAGTAGCCTGTTGGTAAAATCCTGAAACATTAAAGCTATATGTCAATGAATGATAATCAGAGATCGCGTTACTTCGACGTCGCTCGGCACAGGCTTCATTGCATTCCTCGCCCGTCTGCTCCACCCGCCGCCGTTGGCCACCGTCACATGCGGGGTTCCGGGGTTCAGCTTCGCCGGGCAGGCAAAGACGGTAACGGATTTCTGCTCATTATGGCTTCGTATCCAGGGTCGATAATGCTAGTTTATCAGGCGTTTAACTACCCGGAAAGAAAAGTTTTAGACTGAAAGGAATAAAAAATGAAACAGAGTTTAATGCTGGTAAGCGTTCTATTGTTGATTGGATGTCTACCCCTGCAACAGGCCATGGACACAGCGCCAGCTGGCGAAATGACGGACAACCCCTTTATCCACGGATTCAATGAGATCATTCCCTTCGCAGAGGTCAGGGCTGAGGATATTCCTGAAGCAACCGATCTCACCCTGGAAAAAGCCCAGGGCATGCTGGATGATATTATTGCCATCAAGGATGGTGATCACACCTTTGCGAACACCATCGTCGCCATTGACGACATTAGCTATGAACTGGCCAAGGTCTGGTACCCGGTCTACCTCATGGGCTCTGTTCACCCGGAAGAAGCGGTCAGGAATAATGCAGATTCTGCTGTCCTGAAGTTCTCGGCCTGGGAAACCGACTTTAGTCTAAATGAAGACCTGTTCAACGCCGTCGAGACATTTGCCACAACCGAAGCAGCAAAAGTACTCACCGGCGAAGACAAGGTCCTTTTTGATGACACCTATGAAGGGTTCCTGCGTCAGGGTTTTGGTCTCCCCAAAGAGAAGCGGGACGAGATCAAAAAGGTCCGCAACGAACTGAGCAAGATCGGTCAGGATTTCAGTAACAATATTTCCAACTACACGGATACCCTGGTGGTTACCGAAGCTCAGATGGACGGGACACCGCAGTGGTATAAAGACGCCTATCGTCATGGAGACGTATACAAGATCGACATCTCTTACCCGGCGCGACGGACCTTCATGCAGCTGTCCACCGATGCAGACGCCCGCAAGGCACTGAGTGAAAAGTTTCTGAACCGCGCTGCTGACTCCAATGTGGAGCTTATTCCCACGATGGTAGAAACCCGCCACAAACTGGCCCGTATCTTGGGCTATGATTCTTATGCTGATTATCTGCTGGAGGAAAGGATGCCCAAGAATCCAGAGACGGTCTGGACATTCGAAAAAGAATTGAACGCGGCCCTGAAAGAGAAACTCATGGCAGAGAAACAGGAATTGCTGGAGCTAAAGTCAAGATTATCAGGTAAAAAAGAAAAAGAGGTCAATTACTGGGAACTCCACTTCCTGGAGAACATCGTCGGTGAGGAAAAGTATAGCCTGAACGAAGAAGAAATTGCCGAGTATTTCGAATTGACAGCTGTCCGTGATGGCTTTTTCGCCATTACCCAGAAGGTGTTTGGTTTGAACTTTAAACAGATCGAGAACCCCAGTGTCTGGCACGAGGATGTCACCATGTATGAGGTCTTCGATTCAGCATCAGGTAAACGCCTGGGATATTTCTACCTGGATCTTTTTCCACGGGAGAATAAATACAACCACGCCGCCCATTTTGGCATCAATAAAGGCAAGCAGACCAAAGATGGTTACCAGTATCCCGTTGCCAGTCTGGTCTGTAATTTCACCAAACCAGAGGGTGATAAACCATCTCTGTTAAAGCACAAATCAGAAGTTGCCACTTTCTTCCATGAGTTCGGTCACCTGATCCATGGCATGGTCACTACGGCTAAATATTTTGCCCACTCCGGCACCAGTGTGGACCGCGATTTCGTGGAAGCGCCATCACAGATCTTTGAGAACTGGGTCTGGGACAAGGAATCCCTGCAGATCTTCGCCAAACATTATGAGACCGGCGAGGCGATCCCGGACGCGCTCCTGGAAAGTATGTTGGCAGCCAAGAATATGACCAGTGGTGGTGATATGGCTTTCCAGGTATTTCTGGGAACCCAGGATCTGACCCTGTATGACACCTGGGGTAAAGAGGATACTGGCGAGAGCCTGCTGGAAATGTCACGCCGGGTTCATAAGGACATTCTGTACTGGAATGAAACCCCGAATACGGCCCGGATTGCATCGTTCGGTCACCTGAATGGTTACGCTGCCAGTTACTATGGTTATGCCTGGGCGGAGGTCTTTGCCCAGGATATGTTCTCCGTCTTTGAACGGGATGGTGTGCTGAATCCAGAGGTCGGTATGCGTTTCCGGAACGACGTGCTGGCTCCTGGCGGCAGTAAAGAAGCCCTGGACCTGGTGGAAGGCTTCCTGGGTAGGAAATCCAATAACGAGGCGTTTAAGAGAAGTCTGGGCTTGTAACCACATACGCCAAACCCAGTTTTGTCATCCCGAGCGGAGTCGAGGGATCTGGACCGCTAGCCATGATATTGTCGTATGAGTTACCGAGTTTTTGAGTTTAACGGTGGGTTTTGTCGTACGACAGTAGAGGATTTAGACACACCAGTGTTTGAGGGTGAAGCCACCCCCTCTGTCCTTCGGACATCTCCCCCAAGGGAGAACTACTCCAAAAGAAGGGTCGTTGCCAGACGTACATTAATGGACAAGAAAACATGAATACTAAATCATTAGAAAAATATGAAAAAGAGTATGTCGTTCAGGCCTCTGATATCGATATGCTCGGACATGTAAATAACGTTGTGTATGTACAATGGGTTCAGGATATCGCGACTGAAGCATGGAATGCCACAGCCACACCTGAGCAAAGGGAAAAGCTGTTCTGGGTGGTTGCCAAACATGAGATCGAATACCGCAGACCTGCCTTTGAGAATGAGGTATTAGTGATTCGTACCTGGGTAGGACGAGCAGGGGAAAAACTGTTCACACGGTTTACCGATGTGGTCCGGAAAAAAGATGGTAAGCTGATCGTAAAGGCACTGACCCACTGGGCGCCTATCGACGCCCAGACCCTGCGCCCCATCAAACCCGGTGATGATGTCTATGAGTTGTTTTCTGCACTGATGGAGTAAAATTAGCGGTTATCGCGTTTTGAGTTGCCAGTTGTTGAGTTTTATGGTGAACGATCAAGGCCACAGATGAAACACAGATAAGCCTGGTGGTAGCCTTTAATAACATCTGTGTGTATCTGTGGCAAAGAGAAAAAACGAACGACTCATGCATGTTCTTCTAGAAGAGGACAATCATCAATGACACCAAAAGAACTGATCGAAAAGTGGGTGGACGCATTCAACCGCGGCGATGCAGATGACGTCGCTGCTTTTTATGCTGAGAACGCCATCAATCATCAGGTGGCGGAGACGCCAGTGGAAGGAAAGACCGCCATCCGCAACATGTTCGCCCACGAGTTTGCCCAGGCTGATATGATCTGCATCATTGAAAACCTTTTTGAAGATGGCGAGTGGGTCATTCTGGAGTGGAAGGACCCTCTGGGTCTCAGGGGCTGTGGCTTTTTCAAGATACAGAACGAACAGATTGTTTTTCAGCGTGGTTACTGGGACAAGCTATCCTTTTTGCGTATGCATAAGCTTCCGATCCCAGGCAATTAAAGGGGTTACACCATGGTGAATATGGAGTCCGTCTTTATCGCACAGAAACCGGATGTGATCTGGGAATTCCTGGAGGATGTCAGAAACGATGTCGTCTGGAGGCAGGGCATTACAAAAGCTGAGTGGACATCCAAACCTCCTTACGGGGCAGGATCCACAGGCGAACACACCCACAAACAGGTGGGACGCTTGAAATGGGTCATCACCCAATATGAGCCGGGCAACAGTTTTGAGTTCAAACATATAGAGGGAGCCCTGGCAGGCTCGACGGCCTTCTTTCGGGTACAGCCGGAGAATGGCGGTAGCCGCGTTGATTTTCAGGCAACCTTCACTGGGCCGCTCAAGTTTCGTTTTATGCTGATCTTCATGGGGGGAATGATGCGCAAGAGCATGAAGACGGATCTTCAAACCCTCAAGAACCACCTGGAAAAGGAGTCACACCATGAATAAACATAAACTGTTCCTGCTCAACCCTGGTTTCCATGATGGCAATGAGGGTCCTTATTTTTGCCCACACAATGCCGCCATGGAAGGCTTGCTGAAATATGTCCCTGAATTGAAAGACCAACTGGAGATTGTGTATGTGGATTTTGTGCGCCCCAGACCACCGATCGTTGAAACCCTGGGTGAAGAGAATCAGGACTCGCCGGTCCTGGTTCTGGATGAGGGTACCACACCACCAGACAACGCCAGACTGAGCGACGAGACTGGTCGGGCTTTCTTTCTGGGAGAGGATGAGATATTCGATTTTCTCCATCAGCACTTTGGAATAATGAAGCCGCACGAGTAGTTAAAAAGGCAAAATTAAAAGTTACGGTCTTTGCGTGGGGTATAATCAAGGAGAAAAAATGATCAATAAAATAACGGATAAAACACACTTGAATAATGGGGTAGACATGCCCTGGCTGGGATTTGGTGTTTTTCAGATAAAGGATGGCCAGCCGGTAGAGCAGGCCGTGAAGACCGCCCTGGGTGTGGGATATCGGAGTATTGACACAGCGGCCGTATACAAAAACGAACGCGGCGTTGGCAAGGCTATCCGGGAGAGTGGCGTTTCCCGAGATGAAATATTCCTCACCACCAAGCTATGGAATGAGGACCAGCGCCAGCATCGGGTACAGGCAGCCTTTGACGAAAGCCTAAAGCGACTGGGGGTAGATTATGTGGACCTCTATCTGGTGCACTGGCCAGTGAAAGACCATTACCAGAACACCTGGCCTGAGATGGAGCAGATCTATAACAGTGGGCGAGCAAAGGCTATCGGCGTGAGTAATTTCATGGTCCATCACCTGGATGATATTCTACCTGGCTGTGACGTTGTGCCGGCTACCAACCAGATCGAGTTTCACCCTCACCTTGTCCAACCGGAGCTGCTAGAACATTGTGAAAAGTACGATATTCGCGTGGAAGCCTGGAGCCCTTTGATGAAGGGTGAGGTTGTTAATATCTCGGTTATCCAGGGCCTGGCTGAGAAGTATGGTAAAACGCCGGCTCAGATCACCCTGCGCTGGGATGTACAGCATGGGGTTGTCACCATTCCCAAATCAGAACTTGCGGAGCGCATTGCAGAGAATGCCGGGATCTTTGACTTTGAACTAGACCAGGAAGACATGGGTCTGCTAGACAGACTGGATCAGGGTAAGCGGATCGGTCCCGACCCGGACAACTTTAACTTTTGATCTTTTATAAACAGACACAGACAGAGGAATTATAAAATGAAGCAGCACAAACTTGGACACAGCGACATAGAGATATCCAGCGTGGGTTTGGGCTGTATGGGACTCTCTGAGTTTTATGGCGAACCGGCAGAAGAATCTGAAGCCATACGACTCCTCCACCAGGCTCTGGACCGAGGGGTCACCCATTTTGACACGGCAGAAATGTATGGGGTGGGTCGCAACGAATCATTGTTGGGCAAAGCCTTTGCCGGACACAGGGATGAGATCACCCTGGCCACCAAGTTCGGCCCCCAGCGCAACTGGGACACCGGTGCTTTCCTGGGGGTGGATGGATCGCCGGAAAATGTGCAGAAGTCCTGCGAGGGTAGCTTAAAGCGGCTGGGTGCAGAGACCATCGATCTGTATTATCTCCATCGCGTGGACCCCAAGGTTCCCATTGAAGACACGGTTGGGGCTATGTCTCAACTGGTAGAGGCCGGCAAGGTTCGTTATCTGGGCTTATCTGAAGCAGAGCCGGATATCATTCGTCGCGCCATGGAGGTTCATCCAATTTCTGCCCTACAGACCGAATATTCATTGTGGAGTCGTGAACCGGAGAAAGAGATCCTGGGAACCTGTCAGGAATTGGGTATCACCTTTGTGGCTTACAGTCCCCTGGGGCGTGGTTTTCTCACAGGACAATTCAAGACCTTCGACGACCTGGCTGAGGATGACTGGCGCCGGAACAACCCGCGCTTTCAGGGTGAGAATTTTGAGAAGAACCTGAAGCTGGTGGAGGGGATCACTGCCATTGCACAGGACAAGGGTGTGACGCCGGCCCAATTAGCCCTGGCCTGGGTCCTGGCCCAGGGTGAGGATATTGTAGCCATCCCAGGCACCAAGCGGCTGAAATATCTGGAACAGAATGTAGGCGCACTGGATGTTGCTTTCACAGAAGATGATCTGTCCAGGATCGATGCTGCTTTTCCAATGGACGCAGCAGCCGGAACGCGCTATTGACGTAGCCCGTCATTAGGCGTCACGCTGTTAAATGAGACCCTAATAAAGGAGTGAATATGATACCCAATACGAAACCCGCAATGATTCCCGAAATCTCATTGCGCAGCGCTGCACTTATCACAGGGTTTTCCCTGTTGTTAATGGCCATTCTGGCACCTATTGCCAATTTTGCCATACTGGAAAGTCTTATTATCCCAGGTGATGCGCTTACCACAGTTAGCAACATCGAAGGCGCACAGGGCCAATTTCGTATGGCGATCTTCCTTTTTCTCCTGGTTGCCATTCTCGATATCATTGTCGCCTGGGCCTTGTTCGTTTTGCTCAAGCCGGTGAATCGTGAGTGGTCGCTTCTGGCTGCCTGGTTCCGTTTGATCTATTCAGGTGTTCTTGTGATCAGCCTGGGTAATCACATGAATGTATTATCACTCCTGGGTGATGATTCTGCCATGGGTCAGATCATGCTTTTTCTGGCAGCCTTCAATAATGAGTGGGCGCTGGGCCTGATCATTTTCGGGTTTCATCTTCTTCTGGTCGGCTACCTGGCGTTCAGGTCAGGATATATCAATCGCTGGTTGGGTATCCTGGTGTTTATTGCTGGCCTGGGTTATGTCATCGATGGCCTGGGGGCTGTTCTTTTCGCCAACTACGATCTGAATCTGGCCATGTTCACTTTTGTCGGTGAAGTGCTCCTGATCTTCTGGTGTCTATGGAAAGGGTTTAAGGGTCTGGAGCTTAAGGAAAAAGTGGCGAGCAATCTTTGAGTACCAGGGCCAGAGAGTGGGGTGACCATGGCTAAACACCGCATATTCAGTACACCCTTCGCCGCGGTCTATCCCCATTATGTGACCAAAGCGGAGAAAAAGGAGCGGACCAAGGCAGAAGTGGACGAGATCATCTGCTGGCTGACTGGCTATGATCAGGCAGGGTTGGAACGAGTACTTAGCGACAAGATCGATTTCGAGACCTTTTTCGCAGATGCACCCAAAATGCACCCCAACACCTCGCTGATAACCGGCGTGGTCTGCGGGGTGCGGGTAGAGGAGGTTGAAGACCCCCTGATGCAGAAGATCCGCTTCCTGGACAAGCTCATCGATGAACTGGCCCGGGGCAAGGCCATGGAGAAGATCCTCCGATGAGTGCAGCAAGTATGAGGGAGTGAACATGCAAAGTTGGCAATCCAGAGTCATCGAAACCTACTTTAGAATCCGCCGTCTCATGAAGAGCAGACCGGACCATTTGGATGTAGCAATATCTCGGGCCGATAATGAAGCCCTGTCTTCCTATTTCAAATCAAAGATCCCATTTGAAAGTGAACCGGTCATGATTGACGAGACTCCAGCTGAGTGGATCATTCCAGCCGGGGTTTCGACAGAAGCCACCATCCTCTTTTTCCATGGTGGTGCCTACAACAGTGGATCCATCCACACCCATCGTTCGTTGGTGGTCAACATTGCCCATGCTTCTAATGCCCGCGGGCTGAACGTCGATTACCGCTTGGCTCCGGAGTATCCTTTTCCAGCCGCCCTGGAAGATGCTCGAGCGGCTTATGACTGGCTGTTGGAGCAGGGGCTTGAGCCTGGAAAGATCGCCATCGCTGGTGATTCGGCTGGTGGTGGGTTGACCATGGCTCTGCTTTTGGACCTGCGGGATTCTGGAAAACCATTACCCGCGGCGGCCGTCTGTTTATCTCCCTGGCTGGACCTGACCTGCTCCGGGGATACCTGGACCAGCAATGCCGGAAAAGACCTTTTGTTGGACCCAGGATCCATCCGTGACTCAGCCCGTGTATATCTGGGAGACATTGATCCGCGGACTCCTCTGGCATCACCCCTCTTCGGCGAGCTGGCGGGTCTTCCGCCCCTCCTGATCCAGGTCGGTTCCAGTGAATACTTGCTGTCCGACTCGGTCAGTCTGGCTGAAAAAGCACGGGACTCAGGACTGGATGTGACCCTGGAGGTCTATGAAGGCATGCAGCATGAATGGCATTTCGCGGCCAACATCATGCCGGAAGGCAGAGCGGCTATTGATGCCATCGGAGAATTTATCCAGGCTCAGCTTTAAGTCTGTTGGCAGTTTCCTCTCGCAGAGACGCAACGGTTTGAATTCAAAATGCAAAATTAAAAGTGACTGTCTTTGCCTGCCCGGCGAAGCTGCCGGCGCAGACGCAAGGCTTTTAAAGGTCGGCCATTTCAAGAGACTTAGCGCCTTGGCGAGAACAAAATTTACATTAATTTAGGTAAACATCTGGAGGAAAATTGATAATCATCAAGGCCGGGAAGTCCCATACCACGGAGGTTATTCGTTTGGTTTCCAGGCTCCTGTCAGAGTTAAATGGTGAACCATGCGAAGTTGACCCAAAGAAGGCGACCACCTTCATCGAGCAGGCTTCAGACAGCCACAGATATGCTGTCTTTCTGGCTCTGGATGATCAGGATCAGGCAGTTGGGATAATAAACACGGGGGAAGCCGGGGCCGTATATACAGAAGGCAGTTTTGGGGTGATCCTCGAATTCTACGTTGAACCCGCATACCGTTCGCATGGTCTGGGTCGACAGCTACTGGAGCGGGTAAAACGCAGGGCCCTGGAAATGGGTTGGACAAGATTAGAGGTTGGCGCCCCCTCCTATCCGGAATGGTCGAGAACAAAAGCATTTTATCAGCGGGAAGGGTTTACGGAAGTCGGTCCGAAATTGAAATGGCACGCAGAGGATTAAAGATAATCACTATACAAAATCGTATTTCAGAACAGGTAAGTTCCTTTCGTGACGAGAACGCCTAGCAATATGTGAAAATGCAAAATAAAAAATTAAAAGTGACTGTCTTTGCCTGCCCGGCGAAGCGGAACCCCGGAACGGCAGGGTATGAGCGCAGCGTGGAGCCGGCCTGCCGAGCCGAAGCCTGTCTTCCTGAGCCCGTCGAAGGATAAGACGCAGGCGGGCAATCTCGGATCCACGTCAATTGGCAGATTCCCCACGCAAGGACGCCCGCCTGCGTATAACTCCGTGCGGGCAGGCAGAGGCGCAACGGTTTGAAGGGCAACCAAAACTCTGCGGCTTGGCGCCTTTGCGAGGGAAAAGCTTATATTAATAGAGGTATACACTGGGGGTAATAATGACCAACAAACAACACCGTATCACAGAACCGGGACCACTGCACGCCGCTGATGGCAGTTTACGTGAGCCAGGTTGGGCCACAAAACTCCTGCTGGAATACGACCGGGCCCGCATCAAAGCATCGAAATTTCTCATCAAGGAGTGGGACTACTACGCCATCCTCACCGACGAATACGGGATCGCCATAACGGTTGCCGATAACGCTTACCTGGGCTTTGTGGCCGTCACTGTTTTCGATTTTGTGAACCCCGAGGAAACCACAGAATCTGTCATGACCATCCTGCCCCTGGGCTCATTCAAGATGCCCCCCACCTCCGCGTCAGGCGATGTGCACTTCAAGCAGAAGGGCTTTAATATCCAGATGCACCGCGAAGCACAGGAGCGGATCATCATGGTGGATGTACCGGACTTCGCTGGCGGGAAGGGTTTGTTTGGTAGTGTCCATCTGTCCCAGCCGGATGACATGGATTCCATGGTCATTGCGACACCCTTTAAAAAGAAAGCGCAGGCATTTTACTACAATCAGAAGGTCAACTGTATGCCCGCCAGTGGCAGTATCCAGTTTGGTAACCGGGAGCTCATGTTCGACCCCCAGCACGCCCACGCGGTGCTGGACTGGGGGCGCGGGGTCTGGACCTATGCCAATACCTGGTACTGGGGATCAGCGTCAGGGGTGTTGAATGGAGAATCTTTCGGATTCAATATTGGTTATGGTTTTGGTGATACCTCTGCCGCCACGGAGAACATGCTGTTCTATCAGGGGAAAGCGCACAAGCTGGATCAGGTGACCTTCAATATTCCCGAACCGGAATTCCTGAAACCCTGGACCTTCACCAGCAACGATGGTCGCTTTGAAATGGATTTTGTACCCATCCTGGACCGCTTTTCTGACACCAACGTCCTGCTGATCCGTTCCTGGCAGCACCAGGTCTTTGGCCGCTTCACCGGAACCTGCACCCTGGATGATGGGACTGTTCTGGAGGTTAAAGATTTCCTGGGCTTCGCTGAAAAAGTGGCCAACCGCTGGTGATCATCTAATCCACACACATAACGTCATCCCGAGCGGAGTCGAGGAATCTTGACCGCTAACCGTTATTTTGCGTTAGGTGTTAGGCGTTTCCATTTGCGTGATAGACACTGCAAGCCAGAATCTATCACGCTATAGCTAAACGCGAAAGCGGACGCACATTCACCAACAAACCCTCGTTATTCTAGTGATTAACATTAATTTAAGTGCACAAGTTGTAGAAATTTAGGACAGAACGTTGTCGATGCATCATTGAGGGGATACATGCACGTACAAGTCAAAGACCAGACCGTCCGTCTCGGGCTCACCATCTTGATCCTGTTGCTCATGTCGCAGGAGCTTAGCGCCCAGGATCGGATCATCACCACATCCAACGACACGATCAATTGCCGCATATCCAGGGTAGACTCTAGCAATTATTATTTCACCATCATGCATGGGAATGACATCAGGAACTCACTGATCCCGGTTACGGAGGTGAGCGAGGTAGAAAGAGGCACGGTCGCGATGGGGCCGACCATTCAGAGTCAGGTCTTGGAACCGGGTTATCATAAACTGCTGCTGCAGACATCAGGGGGGCCAGGCTATCGTACGGCCGAGATCGCCGACGACCTAACATCTGATCTCAGGGAGTATATTGAAGAACTCATGCGGGGCTACACCTGGAGTAGTAGTGCCCATTATTACATCTCCAAAGATCTGGGCCTGGGGGTTTCCCATGCCGTCTTCTTTGCTGAGAATCAGATCCAGTCCATTGGTGTGTCCGATAAGATAAACATTCAATTTATAGGACCTTCAGTCCAGTCCAGAATGGATAATTTCGGGGGCAGATTCGTGGTGACCAGCTCCATGAGTCTGGGATATTTAAGTTATACCGACAAAGCCCGGGTAGGCGAATCCATGCTGATTGAAGGTGAAACATTGGGGGCTCTTTTCAATCTGGATCTCATGGTCCCGCTGTCTGGAGTTATGGGCGTATTGTTGGGGGTCAGCTATCTGCAGGGGACGCTGTCAGAAATAACGCTAACCACAGATGGACATCCCGAAACCATTGATCTGGGAAAAGAAAATGGGGAGGGCCTGGGGCGATTTGACCTCAGGGTCGGCGTCCACTGGTCCAATTAACAGGGGGATTTCACCGTGAATAACCATAGGACAATTCGTCTACTGATAAGCATGCTGACCCTCATCGGTCTGATGGGGTGTGCCATGCCCACCAAGGTCCGGATGCATCCTGATCTTGTCAATGAACCGGGAAAGATCAAAACGATCACCCTGCTCCCCATCGATGCGCAGGTGAAAAAGCTGGAGCTATCCAGTACAGGTGAGCGAGATCAGGAGAAAGAGTTGGAGATCATCGAACAAAGCTCCCTGGTCATCCCCAATATCCTGAGCAGTCAGGGCTACCAGGTCACACCATATATGATTCCCTATGACGCTGTAGAATCAGAATTATTTCACCAGAACTATGACGAACTGCGGGCTGCTTATTTCAGTGAAATGCCCCGCTTGTATGACGGCCAGAAAGTGAGCTGAAAAAGGTAGCGGATCGTGCGGTGCAGATCAACCCCATCCACCTTTCCTTCCTGTCAGATGATGCTTCAGATGCGCTCCTGTATGTCAGATACGAAGGGTTCAAGCGCTCCGGTGGTTCAACAGCCGCAGGTGCGGTTGGCGGGGTCGCTCTGGGATTGCTGACCGGCGTTGTAGTTGTTCCTGTACCAGAAGGGGGCGGCTTTCAGGCGGCTCTGATCGAGAAGGGTACGGGAAAGATCCTGTGGAATAATATTGCCAACGAAGGCAGTTATTCCATGGAGAACAGGCTGGAATCTCTGCTGGACAAATTTCCCCTTCAGGGCGCAGACCTTTCGCTCAGCATTGGCCGGGGCAAAGCGGTTGAAAATTCATTCCGGGTTGAAGATCATGGTTTTGATAATAAACCCCTTCCCGTTCCAGGCGAAGACCGGGTGCTCCTGGATGATGGGCAGGAGTATCTGGGTGAGGTCATCGATGTTTCCAAGCAGAACTACATGATCAAGCAAGGCCGGGTCCTGTATATCATTGCTAAGGACCGGGTGGTCCAGTGTTCAATTGCAGGTAACGCGCTTAGTTTTGAGGAGGCCCGCGCGATCGATTTCCCCAGAGTGAACTACAATTCTTTTGCTGATCGGATAACGATCTACTAAAGGCACATCATTAAGGATGCCAGCAAGCATTATTGATCAAATGGGCCGTCAGGTGCCAGCGGAGTAAGAGCTACGGACTCGTTAGGGGTTAGACGTTCGGTGTTAGACGGAACCCCTAACCCCTAACACCTATCGCCTATCCCGAATAAGGGCTCGTATAATTGTCCATTGTTATTACTTTATCGCATCAATTATGAACAGCTCGAGAGGAATATGGCGCAAGGTCGAGGCATGCTGTGGTGATATGCTATCCAGACCTCTGCGAGAAAATTTTTACTGCGAATTCATACGGGAGTTATACATAAAAAACTATAGAGCACGTAGTTAGCCAGTCAAAAATGGATTGTACTGTTAAAGGGAGGACAACGATGAAGTTTGGAGTCAAATTCTATTCTGATGACGAGGAAAAGAAATTACAAAAAACAGGATTGCATAGCCGTTTCAAACACCTTGTTGATAATGGGTTCGAATGTGGTGAGAATGATTTATTGTCATATGGTATGTTCAGAGAACATAAGGATGCTCCAGGATACAGGAATTACAGCGAATTGTCAAAAAAAGCCGATTCTAGACGCGAAATCATACAGGATTATTTTGAACTAAATTCTGGTCATCTCCGATCAATATTTAACCGTGGTGAAGATAGTGACCCTTGGGTGACGGAAATGATGGGTGTGGGCGCGGGTCTTGCATTGTGCAGTGAAGCCTACGGACTTACTGAGGCCGATTGGCAAAAAATTCCCATTAGTGGTGAAAAAGACCTCGACTTCGAGATAGCAGCCACCGGAAGTGATTTTGTTAAAATGGAAGCGAAAGGAACAATATATAAAAATTCAAATGACCGAAAATCTCTAGCTGGTCACGCGTCCCGTGTTCGAAAAAAGAAGGAACAACAAAATGTAAAGCATCCTAGCTCAAGTTTGATTGGGGTTATTACGGCATTTCCAGAGGAGCAAGAAGATCCCTGCTGCTACCTGATGGATCCACCTGCTCCAAACATTGAATGGGATCCAGCCTTCTATCGCATTGTAGCTAGACTCTATTACTACTACAAAAACATTCATAGTGTACTAAAATCACACATGCTTATTGCTCTTATAAATCGAATCCATGATATGATTAGCATAGGTAGCTACAAAGAATTTGAGGGTAAACCACTTCTGAATGTAAATGGGAATCCCTTTAAGGTGCCCAATTCCGCCTATAATTTACGAACGAATATTTTAGGGGAATCCTTCTGCGAAGTTTTTCCAATCTCGAATCGTGAGGGTGAGGCTTTTATATGGGGTATGGACTACAGCATCCTATCGCTTTTGGTAGAACAGAACTTCGAAGGAATCCTTGAATATTCAAGCAAGCTATCAAAAAGTTATTCAGGAACAACTATCGCTAGAGTGACTCTCCAGAACGCAAAAAGACTCGGGATAAAACCTAATTCTGAGAATAGTATTGGGCGAAATCGAATTGCCGTTCCATGTAAAATAAAAGTAATTCGAAACACAGCGGGCAAGGTGTTTGGTCTCATACAAGTTGCTGGCTAACAAAGGATTAGAGCGGACACACAAATCGATCGGGGGCACGATAATTGAACAACAAGTATAAACGGTTATCAACATGGACTAGTTGCTCCACCAAAAGCAACTAAAGCATAAAGCGTTAGCTAGACAAACCAAAAGGGGCAGGCGATGAGATTACGTTCAAGAATTATTTTATTCTCAATTGAGCTTTTTGTCATTCTTGTTGGATCTTGGTTAATCACGGGATCATGGATATCGGTTGAGTCATGGTTTGGCGCTCTTGTAGCATTAGCAATTAACTTTTTCTTACTTGAACCATGGTTTTCAAGACCGGTTGATACTTTAGCAAATTCTATTGTCTCTCTGATATTGGTAGCTGTTGCGGACAAATCCTATTCTGCCTATGGATGGAATATTTTTACGGTATTTCTAATTGTCGGGGTAGTTATTTCTCTACTGGCAATATTATTAAATCAATATCCAAATGCTAAACTTCATGGAACAAGTCAGTTGTTCTCAAAGCTGTGCAGAATATTTACTGCGGGAAAATATTACACAGGAATATACTTTTTAGCTCTAATAGGTCTTCATCAGCCAATTGAGATAGAATTTTGGTATCTAACTTCTCTGTGGCTTATAGTTGTCACAATCCCTCTCTTGCCGTTTCAAGATTTTTTAAAAACTCATGGTGTTGACAAATACGATTTAGCCATTGAAAATTCTGTAAGCCCCAATAAGATTCTTCTTAATGCTCAAACTCTTCCTGCACTGGGTAGGGTAATCTCGTTAACCGCAAATGGAGTTGAGTGGGACGGAGTGATAACTGGTCGAATAGTTAGGCCCAAAAACATATGGGGTGAAATTTCTTTATTTAATGCAGAGGATCTTGAGAAAGCAACTCAGTCAAGTCCCATAATCATTGATAAAAATGAAGAAATTCACCAAAATATTCTTGGTTCAGTAGATGTAGGCTCAACTCAAGATGTTATTGTCTTCTCTCCACTAATGCCGATCAGAATTGGTGATGTAGTTTTTGTAAATACTCCCGATGGTGAAGTTTTCTACCAAGTTGCAAGAGGTGAAATTGCAGATAAAAAAGTGCAAGGGGGGGGCAGAATATTTGAGAAGGCAGTCGCAGTACAGCTAGGAATATTTAACTCAGAAAACCAGAGAATCTCGATACGAGGCTGGACACCCCCACCAGGAGAATTTGTTCGAAAACCGAATGTTGATGTGCCTAATATTTCTGATGATAATTGGGTAAATAAAAGAAAGCTGGGCGCTATTATTGGAACAAATATACCCGTGTATTTAATAAAGCGGAACCTGCTTGAGGGGCATCTCGCAATGTTGGGGATGACAAGGATGGGAAAAACTACATTGACTCGAAAAATAGCTAATTTCTACAGTACAATGGCAAGTGTAATCATTTTTGACCAAACAGGTGAATATATTTCAAAATTTGGGCTAACACCTTATGATCCAGCTGTACATATATCTAAACCAGGAGTGAGCGTATTTGAACCGGCACCAGCAACAGTAGTTCCTGATGAGGGACTAAACCAATTTAAAGATATACTAAATACAGCGTTGCTAGAGTACCGTGCTGGGAAGCAATTTAGACGCGTGATCATTATTGATGAAGCTCACCAATTTGTACCAGAACCTACAATGTTAGGTTTCAATATGCCAGGGCGTGAGAGCTCCATCACATTTGGTATGTATATGATGCAAGTTCGTAAATATGGAATTAGTGTTGTTCTAATTAGTCAAAGAACTGCTGTTGTAGCAAAAAGTGCACTTTCTCAGTGTGAAAACATCATTGCCTTTAAAAGTGTCGACAAGACTGGACTTGATTATCTCAATTCCATTTTGGGTCCTGAGTCAGCTTCAGTACTCCCGATACTTGCACAGGGTCAAGCACTAGTTTCTGGTCCTGCATTTTCTTCTGATCATGCAGTTGCTGTTGATGTGATTGAATAGCTAGCTAACAAAAGTTTAGAGCTGACTCACCAACGTGAAGTGGTGTAGGAATAAGATAAAACAGAACAATCAATTTGTGATTATCGATGCAGTTTTGGGAAGCAGCTCAAACTCAGAGCGTTAGGCTTAACTATGAATGATCGAAACATATTTTACAGTGGCTTTACAAAGAAGCATACTCCGGATTGGAAATGTCCGACTTGTGGCAAGGGTAAACTAACTCTTCAGGCTGAGACTCTACGCTTTGATGAAACAAGAGAATCCAAGGATACAAGATGGCCCAAACCTGAAAGTGAAGTACATCCTACAGATATAAAATATGTATATGCATGTTTGTTTAAGTGTTCGAGGACGAATTGTGGGGAGATTGTTTCAAGTTCTGGACGCGGAACCAATATTGGTGAGCCAACTTGGGATGAGAAGGGAGAGGACTATGAGGAAGTATTTTTTGAGTACTTCGAACCTAAAATATTCATTCCTCCTCTAATACTATTTGAAATGCCTAAGCAAATACCAGAGAAGGTCAGGCATGAACTGCTTTTCTCTTTTGGTTTCTTCTTTGTCGATCCGAAGGCTGCAGCTAATCATGCAAGGATGGCTCTTGAATTGTTGCTTGATGATCTAAAGGTCAATAGGTTTGAGGTTAAGAACAGAAAAAGGCGGATGCTTTCCCTTCATAAGAGAATCGAGTTACTTTCCCCAAAATATGAAGCAATTCGAGAGCTCTGTTTTGCAATTAAATGGTCTGGTAATGCTGGCAGTCACAGCAGAGAAACCTTGAGTAAAGAAAATATTCTGGATATATACGATATAATGTCGAGCATATTTACAACCTTGTACGATCAGGAGCAGAAAAGAATAAATAAGCTCGCAAAGTCCATACATAAAAACAGGGGGCCGAAAAGGTAAGCCTAAGGCGTTAGGTGTGTTTAAGCATGCAGAAGTTTAAAATTAAGATTCAAGATGATAGTGACACTGAGCCAAGAGAAATTGCTATAATGCTGGACTCCAAAAACATTAGTATCTTAAATAATTACCTTGAATATTCTGAACACTTGTTTGCATCAGAATTCCTAAAGGTCGCGAATGACACTTCCCTGAAATTTGGGTGGAACAAAGACGAGGGCTATACGACAACCTATACTCTTCCTCCCAATGAAATGATTGAAGCATTCCTTCATCGCTTACGTCCATTTGTGCTCAAAAAGGAAGACACCCACTTCATGAAAGTATACGGTATAATCTCAAAGAACATAAACGATCAGTCTATTCGAGCCATTCTAAAAGACACTCGCCAATACTGGGAGGGAGAGAAAATCCAACAGCTTTTTAAAATATCCGACAATGACGGTATTTTAAACTCGCATGACTCATTAATGAAATTCCTAAACGCCTATGAGTATCACCGAGACAAGGAGAAAGCAAAAAGATTTGCTAGTATTCAAGAGATGTTCGGTGGCAAGGACGGCCTAAAGTCTTTTTATCTCTTTATGCTGACTGATATCGCTCAAGCCATCGGGAAGCTTGCTGGCATAGTTGAAGTAATTTTAAAAAAGCGCGATAAATATTGAGTTCAGTACAACAGGAAACACACCTAACAGCTTATAGGTATATTAGTGAATTTCTTTAAACAATCCATTTTGATCACCATACAGGGACTAATATTTCCTGTGCTGGTGACGATGATAAGTGCTGTCGGAGAAGGAAAGTCTGGTGAGGAGAACAGCTTTATAAAATCATTTGCATCAAATGTACTAAACTTTATTACCAACCACTGGCTACTACTTGTTATTATCTTTTTTTTGTCATTAGTAGCACTTCTAATTCGACTAAGAATAAGAAGTATCAGGAGATTCCGCGATAATTCAATCATTCCAATTGCTATCTCACGGGGGGGAAGATACATAAAAGCTGGATACTTTGAGCATTCGAGTGTGTTGTGGCTTGTTACCTATCCCACACCCTGGGATCCTACGGATTTAAAAAACCCAAATCCCGATGAGTACGAAATAGACTTAATTCCATTTTGCCCACATTGTGAAGTTGAATTAGAAGAGGAAAAGAGATTTCTGTCTGGCTATAAGTGGTCTTGTATAAATTGTTCTTTTAAAAAAATAAGCGATTTCGACAGATCAATCATGAGCGATCGGGTTGAAAAGATTTTCAGGTCCTTAGCTAGAAAGAATAAAGCGAAGGTTAGGAAAATATAACTAAACACCTACCAAGCGTGTGCTGCAGACTCAGAAGGGGAGATTACTTAATGATTATTATATACAACTATACAGAAAAGAAAGAAATGGGGTTGTGCTGCAAAAGCGCGGACCGTCGTGTGTATTATCAGGCAAGAATTTACCAAAGAAACGGATGATTCCTAAAACCGCTACAATGAGAATCGCCCGACCCACCGACAATCTGCCAGCGATCACCAAAATGTATATGGATGGTTTGGGATTCACGTTGCTGGGCAGTTTTGAGGACCACGCTGGCTTTGATGGCTCCATTCTGGGTCACGAGGAGCATCCCTACCATTTAGAATTTACCCACCACAAAGGCACCACAGTGGGCCAGGCACCGACACAGGACAACCTGCTGGTCTTCTATATTCCTGACACAGACACCTGGGAAAGCAGCTGTGAGCAGATGCTCAAGGCTGGTTTTAATCCTGTCGTGTCCTATAATCCCTATTGGGGTGAGCGTGGTAAAACCTTTGAAGACGTGGACGGCTACCGGGTGGTGTTACAAAACAGTGAGCGGTTAGAATAAGCTCACAAGTCAAGGTTTAAGCGCCAACAGCGCCACACAGCAGAAAGGCAGAGAAAATGAAAAGTAAATTGATGCAGTTCCTGTTTCCCATCGAAAGCGATCCGGTAAGTTGGGCGGAGTGGATCGTCGGCTCGTGGACCAAGTTTTTGATCTGGGGAACTTTGTATTCTTACATTGCTTACAGTGTCGTGATGCGAGTAGCCAGTGGCGAGTCGGATCGTCCCGTCTATGCTGCCATGCTGTTGATCATTTTCTATCTAACCCTCCTGTATGGTCTCAGACATTTATACATGGCCGTGAAGCGCAAAGAAAAATTGGATTGATCGCTTTCTGATAATACTCTTGCTGATATTGATCAACGGGGGTTGGTGAGGATTGTAGCAAAAGTGATAGACCATGCTTTGCCATAGATCCGCTAGAAAGAGAGGAATATCATGGACATCAATGAAAATGCCGCGCTGAAAACCAGCCAAGAAATCGAAATTGAGGCGTCGGTGGGGACCGTCTGGAACATACAGACCAACATCGAATCGTGGCCAGACTGGCAGCCTGAGATCACGGATGCGAAGATGATGGGCTCCCTTGAACTGGGGTCGACCTTTACGTGGAAATCAGGCGGATTTAAACTTACCTCCACCATCAATAAGCTTACAGAAAACAGCTTCATCGGATGGAGCGGCAAGGGCTTTGGTGCAAGCGCCATTCATACCTGGGAATTTATCGCCCTGGAGAATGGAAACACGCTGCTGCGCACAAATGAATCCATGGACGGTTGGCTGGTGAAACTACTGAAAGGTATGATGAAAAAGAAGCTCCATGAGTCGCTTGATGTTTGGCTAAAGGCTTTGAAGGTAGCGTCAGAGTCTCGGTAAGCGCTTGCTGAAAAAGACACTTTTTCAGCTTTGTCCACCTACGCTCTTCCGTCTAGGCTTTTAGCTACGCCGGGACAAGTCAAGTGACGGCGCGACTAATCGAGCAAACAAAACGTCTAGCTAAATCAAGTTCCGATGGCTGGCTAGCGAACCGAAATGTAGGTCTTGCTACTTTCGTTCCCCAGCCGATCCAGCGCTGTAACCGCCACCCTGTCCAGGGTTTCTGGCATCTCCATCTCCTCCTCTGATTCTGAGCGTAAGGTCAAAGGCACGCTCAGGGTGAGGTGCTCAGATGTGAGGATCTCATAGTACCAGTTATCCCCTCGCTGCATGTAGACGATCCAGGCATGGACATCAGATTTGTCCTCATGGAGCCAGTGGATGTTGGCGTTGCCGTCAGACAGGTCCAGCTCCACCAGGGGGGCTGCCGGGGCTTCGTTATCCAACCAGGGTGAGGGCGGTACCAGGGCCCGCTGCTTATAGGGACCCGCCAACAGGATGTCAGCGAACCCGCCGTAATTCTTCTGTAAAGCCTTCATTGAGAAATGGACCACACCGGGACCGTCCGGCACCATGCCGCGGGTGATCATGATCTGGGAGAAGCGTTCGTTGGCACCCGCTTCATCTTTGATCCGGCTGGTGAAAATGCCGGGCCAGAGATTGCGGTCATGGGTGTTCTGACCCTTCCACCAACCCAGGAGCACAGGAAAACTCTGGGGGATCTGGCGTGTGGGCCAATACAGCTGCGGTGTCCAGTAATCCACCCAGCCTTCATTTAGCCACAGCTTGGCATCTGCATATAATTTGGCGTACTGGTCATAGCCCATAATGGAGGGCGGGTTGCCGGGACGCCAGATCCCAAAGGGACTGATCCCGAACTTGACCCAGGGCTTCTCAGCCTTGATGCCTTTATAGACCCGCTCCACGAAAACGTTCACATGATGGCGACGCCAGTCCTCGCGACTCATGGTACCGCCGGCATTCTGGTAGCCTTCCCAGGATCGGTCATCAGGGAATTCTCCTGAACCGTAGGGAAAGAAATAGTCATCGAAATGAACCCCGTCAATGTCGTAGCGCTTGACCACATCCATGATCACATCAAAGGAATGATTCTGGGTGCCCGCCATGGTGGGGTCCATCCAGAGGTAGCCATTGTCCACTTCCCGGACCAGTTCCGGTCGGGTGGCGGCGATAGAGGTTTCATTCCGTTCGCCCTTGGGATGATGGGCCCGATAAGGGTTGAACCAGGCGTGGAGTTCGATGCCGCGTTTATGGGACTCTTCCACCCAGAACTCCAGGGGATCATAAAAAGGGACCGGCGGCATACCCTGGGCTCCGGTGAGATAATAGGACCAGGGTTCCAGCTCGCTCTCATACAGGGCGTCGCACTGGGGGCGGACCTGAAAAATAATGGCATTCAGGTTCAGGATGGCGGCGCTGTCCAGAATCAGCAGCGCTTCCGCTTTTTGCTCCTCGGTGGTCAGGCCCGGTTTGCTGGGCCAATCGATATTGGCAACGGTGGCCACCCAGGCGGCGCGGAATTCCCGGGGGACCTCAAATTCTCCTGTAGCAGGTGCAGGAGGCGCGATAGGAGGGCTTGGAGCTGGTGATGGTTTGGGTGTAGAGCAGGCCAGAATGGCAGTGATTACGATCAGGGTTAGCGTGGTGCGGACAAGCCAGATAGATTTTTTCATAGGAGGTGTTCCCGGTTGTTTTTGATAACTACGATTGCCTGTGAATATAAGCGAGGAGGGAAGAATTCAGAAGTCAGTAGTTGGGCTTTGGACCAGCTCTTTTGGGAGTTTGGCAGCCCAAAAACCCCAGGGATCAAGCTGGAGGTATAGTTTTGTCTACACATAAATACGTACCATTATATTAGTTATATTTTATCAAAACAAACAAAATGCCATCGAATTAGTATAAATATACCATTATAGTGGTGTTTAGAAGACATTTTTATGGAATTGGTGTAAATATGACGATAGTGTACCGGTTTAATGATATATTCTTGACATTAAATGGTGAAATGATTATATTTGATTGAATATTTACAATAAAATGGTACAAAGTATGAATGCTAAAGAACTGGGGAAGCGGATCAAACAGCGCAGAAAAACGTTGGGGCTCACCATCAGAGAGCTGGCTGATCTCACAGGATTATCCAAGACCACCATCTCGCAGGTGGAGCAAGGGAGTGGGAATCCGACGCTTGAGGTGCTGTTTGAGATCTTTGAATACCTCAACCTGGAAATGCGAGTCGAAGTGAAGGATCTGGAGGTCTGACTGTGGAGTCGGTGAAAAGACTTGAGGTCATCTATAAGGGCAAAGTGAAAGCTGGAGAACTCTGGGTAGATGATGATGGTTTTCATTTTGAATATGACGATGCCTTCAGGGAGGATGTTAGCACGCGACCTATTTCGGTCAATATGCCCAAAAAGCGAAAGTCGTATCAGTCCAACACTCTGTTCCCTTATTTTAGGTCCATCCTCAGCGAGGGTGAAAATCGAAAGCAGATCTGTAAGGCCTTAGGAATTGATCCCAGCGATGAGTGGAGCCTGCTGGCTATGACCTGTCAATATGATACCATTGGGGCAATAACAGTGAGAAGCAAAGATCATGGCACAGTGTAATGGCTGTCTGAAGGACAATATCGACGGGTTCTGCAGTGCCTGCGAAACCGCCCTCTTTGACCGGTCAAAGGTCTCTCCTCAACTCACATTCAATTGGGAGGATATTTCAAAAAGAATCGATGGCCAGCCCATGGGCTTCAGTGTTTCCGGTATTCAACGGAAAGGATTTGTAGGTAAGCCGAGAGGACTTGAACTGGTGCCCAAGTTGGATGTGAATGCACCATCTCAATACATCATTAAGCCCATGCTATCTCAATTTGATCAAGCCCTTGAATCGCCAGCAAACGAACACGTGACCATGCAGATGGCCAAACAGCTTTTCGGGATCAGAACGGCTGCGTGTGCCTTTATGAGCTTTGCCAATGGCGCGCCAGCATATCTCACGCGACGCTTTGACTATAATCAGGATGGCGAAAAACTGAACCAGGAAGATTTCGCTTCCGTCTTGCAGGCCGACGATAAATACAAATCAAAAACCTATGGGGATGTTGGTGAAAGCTTGAGTCCGCTGGACAAAATAAATTTTCTTAGAATCCTTATATTCAATTTCCTTACGGGTAACGGAGACGTTCACCTTAAAAATATTTCCCTGCTGGAAACGGCAGATGGCGACATGATGCTCTCCCCCGCTTATGATCTGATGAACACAAAACTCCATCTCAGAGATAACCTGATGGCACTGAACCTGTTCAAAGAGCTGGAGCAGACCAGCTTGCCGCTAGGTGAAAAGTACCAGTACTCCCTGAAAGACTTTGTCGAATTTGGCAGGCGGTTGAACATAAAGAAAGCCAACATCATCAGAACGATCGGACAGTTCAATAACAAAGAGCATGAGATGTCGGCCATGATAGACCGATCGTTTTTATCTGAAGCAGCGAAAAAACTGTATACGGATAATGTTCTGGACAATTATCGAAGATTGGGCTAAAAACCATCAATGGACCCCCTGGTATTGATTCCATATCCATTGCTTGCCGCGAATACAATGTGATAGGTGTGGGAGGGCTAATGGTCTCTTGACATGTGCCGAAGGATACTGGAATAATATCTAACAAGATGTGGTGGCAAGCAGAGGAGGCCGTTTCGCGAAACGGCCCATCTGAGTGCCCTCCCACAATATCAGGGTCAGCAGATCAATAATTTCTTGTAAACCGGAAACAATAATCTATCATTGGAATTATAAGATTCAATTCGTGGGGACAGAAGGAGCAGCTAAACTGAAGTACAGGATCATCATTCTGCTGATTGTGGCAGCCTTGCTATTCGCTGAGGAACAGCACCCCAATGTGTCAGTAGAACTCGTCCCGCTAGTGGAGCACGTCATCCCTGGTGAAGAGCTGGAGCTGGCTGTGGTCTTCGATATGCTGGACGACTGGCACATCTACTGGCAGAATCCTGGTGACGCTGGCATGGCCACCATGTTCAATTGGCAATTGCCAGACGATGTTCAGATCCTGAACAAACAGGAGCCAGCGCCTTCCCGCTTGACTGAGGAAGGGATCACCACCTTCATCCATGACGACGAAGCGATCTATCTGTTTACCCTGACTACCCCCAGCGACCTAACCGACACAATGACCATCGATCTGACTGTGGACTGGCTGGAATGCAAGTCCATCTGCCTGCCCGGATCGGCCGTGTTGCAGGTCGTGTTGCCCGTGAGCAATGAGCCCCATGACTTGCCTCTGGATATCATCGACCTGAGGATGGATGCCCACTCGCGGATGCCAGTGGAGCTAGAAGGCCTGGCCAAAAAAGCCCGCATTGAGGGTGACGAACTCAGCTTGCGGCTCCGTGGTTTCAGGGATGTAAAGCGGATCGATTTTTTCCCGGCCGATGAGCTGGTCTTTGATATTCAAACCGCCCCCCGTTTGAAAAGAGGGCTCCTGGGCCGCAAGCTCATCCTGTCCCTCCTGCCAGAAAGAGATGCCGATCCCCTTGCCGTGAGAGGGGTCCTGGCCATTAAGCCTGCAACACCGAAAGGCGCCAAAACACAGTATTTTCAAATAAACCAATCCATACTACCCTAAGGAGAGATCCATGAATATGAAACATCAACCCCTGGTTATGATCCTGGCACTTGTCGTGAGCACATCCCTGTTCGCCAAGGGTGCAGAGGTGGGCAAACCAGCCCCTGATTTCACTTTGCAGGACCCCATGGGCATCACCGTATCCCTGAACGACTTCAAGGGCAAACATGTGGTGCTGGAGTGGGTCAATTATGACTGTCCCTTTGTGAAGAAGCACTACAACAGTGGCAACATGCAAATGCTGCAGGCCAAATATACGGAACAGGGTGTGGTCTGGTTGACCATCAACTCTTCTGCCCCAGGCAAGCAGGGTAACTATTCTACAAAGGAGATCCTCCAGCGGTCACGGGAACACAATACAGCCTTTTCTGCCTACCTTCGGGATGAGTCCGGAAAAGTGGGCCGGGCCTACGGCGCCAAGACCACGCCCCATATGTTTGTTGTGGATCCCCAGGGGATGGTGATCTATGCTGGTGGTATCGATGATATCCGTTCCACCAATGTGAAGGATATTGATAAAGCCACCAACTATGTGGCCGCTGCTCTGGATGCAGCCCTGGCTGGAAAGGCGGTTGCCACCAGCACCTCCAAGCCCTATGGCTGCTCGGTGAAGTACTAAATAAACTCATAAATTGTCATCCTGACCCTGAGCGTAGTCGAAGGGGAAGGATCTTGACCCACTGTTCCGAAACCCTGGACCAAGATTCTTCATTTCGCCTTCGGCTCCATTCAGAATGACAAAAATAGAGTCTTAATTAAAAGAGGGCGGTCATTGACCGCCCTCTCCTTTACCAAAAACCGTTAACCGTCTTCGCGAGCCCGAAGGGCGTGGCGATCTCGAATTACCCCTGGTTGGAAATTGCTTGTTATGTTCTCGAAGATTGCCAATTGACTAATTTCCGAGATTGCCGCGTCCACTCCGGTCGCACTTCGTCAGGCTCCAGTCTACGCTCATCCCCCGCTGTGGCGGGGTTCGAGCTTCGGCTTGGCAGGCAGTGTGACACTACGAGTACTCGCAAAGACGTAATTAGGGAGTGGAAATTTAAAACCCCAGGCTTTGACCTGGGGCAATTAAACTCATAACATCATCTGTGAAGATCTGTGGCTATTAAAGCCTAGTGCTGATGCCCGCCGGCGCCATGGACGTGGCCGTGTTCCAGCTCTTCAGTCGTGGGTTCGCGGACTTCCATGACTTCCACATCGAAATGCAGGGTCTGGTCAGCCAGGGGATGGTTCATATCCACTGAGACCATATTGTTCTCTATTTTGGTGACGGTGGCAATATGGACGTCCTCGCCATATTTGACCTGAAACTGGACACCAACCTGAACTTCGGCTGGATTCTGGAACTGGTCCAAGGCAAAATCCTGGAGCAGTTCGTCGCTTCTAACACCATAGGCTTCTGAAGGGGGGACAATCGCCACAAGCTTATCACCAGTCGTTTTTCCATCCAGCTCTTTTTCCAGGCCAGGGATCAAATTCCCATGGCCATGGAGGTAAGCCAGGGGTTCGCGTCCGGAACTGCTGTCCAGGACCTCTCCCTGATCGTTGGTGAGGGTGTAATCAATACTTGCGACTTTGTCTTTTGAAATGTTCATGATCTACTTTCTTTTTTGCAACGCAATGAATGATAGCTGCACGTGGGCTGCTTCATTCGGTGCGTCTGTTTCGTGGTGATTAATTAAATCTAATTATCTATTCTTCCAGGACCAGGCTAAAGGCCGTGGTCAGTTTTAATACGTTCTTACTCTCTCGGTCCAGGTTGGCTGCCAGTTTTTTGGAGATATTCTCCATGACCAGATAACCGATGGCAGGGTTGTCCTTGCAGACCTTGAGAAAAGGATCTTTCTCCATGATGACGATCTCACAGTCGGTGAGGGCTTTCACGGTGGCTGTTCTGGTGGAGTCCTCCATGAGCATTGCCATTTCACCAAAAAAGGGTTTAACGGATTCATCCAGGGTGATGAAGGTCTTGTCCTTGGTGTCCTTTTCCTCATCTCCCAGGAGGGTCAGTTTTTTGCTGATGGTGACCTTGCCCTTGATGAGAATGAGCAGGGTTTCACCCTGGTTGCCTTCCTGCATGACAGTATCGTCGGCTTGAAAGGTCGCCAAACGACTGGCTGGACGAAAGACCTCTATCTTATCTTCCGCTACACCAGCGAAAAGGTTGCAATCGATCAGTTGTTTAATGTAAGGCATAGGCAGCTCTCGGTTATGGTCATTATTTCAAAAGGATCATCTGTTCATTTTCTTTAAGAACGTAGTCCTTCTGAGGATTGATCCGGACCTTCACTTTGCGTTCTTCGTCCCCCGTGCGACCGGCGGCTTTCAGCTTGGCGGCAATGAACTGATCCAGGTAGTCTCCAGAATCTGCAGCCAGGAAATCGCCGATACCGGCAGTTGTCTCTTCCAGAAAAACACCCATGACAGTGGTGCCGAACTCCTCAAAGGAGCTGACGAACAATTCACCATAGGTCTTACCGACCATTTTGTCGGGCACGGGCTGGGTGGCGATATGGTCCAGATCAGCATCGAGCATCTCTGACAGGAAAGCCGGGACGCCGGGACGATGGAGTTGGGCAGCCCCCATGAAGGGACCAAACTCATCGGCGACGATGATCCCATCCACCTTGGCTCGTCTCAGCTTGGACTTGCTCTCAGCGAAAAGGATATAAGCATAGACCTTGGCCTTGGGAGCCATTGTTTTAATAGAATAGGCGGCCAGGGCGGTCTTTTCGTCGGCATCGGTACTGGTGTTCTTGATCAGGTTCGGCAAGATGAGAACAGCCTTCGCTTTGGAGATATTGGCCTTCTCAAGGATGGCATCTTGCGTGTAGTCGCCCCTGACAAAGCCCAGATGGCTGGCGTTCAGTTTTGACCGCCAGCCATCGATCTCTTCTTCAGACAATTCATTCACCAGAATGACCGGTGTTTCTTCCTCTGTATCCTGTTTCAGGAATGAGTCCAGTAGTTCATCCGCCAGATCATTCCAGCCACAGATGACATAGTGATCGGAGTAGTTAATTTTTTCCAAGCCTTTACCCTCTCTGATTTTCCGGGCCACATAAATGGACGATATGGTGGCCGTGAAGAATGAGATCAGCGCCAGGGAGAAGAACATCATAATGGACGCTGCCAGTCTTGCCCCAGGTGATACCGGGGTCAGATCTCCGAAGCCCACAGTGGTCATGGTGACCCAGGCCCAGTAAAAGGCGTCGAAGAGATTGGTGATCTGTCGGTTTTCTGAACCCTGGTCCAACAGGTAGACGGCCAGGGCGCCGATGATCATAATGATCCACAGGATCACCAACAGCCCGAGGACACCCTCATCGAAAAGCTTTCTGATCCACCGTATTGTTGACTGGATGATCTTCATTCGTATCAAACTAAGTACAAAGAGGGAAATGATGAAGGGATTAGTTAGAAAATTGATCGTCAACTCTCCCGCCGAAGCTGTCATCCTGAGCCTGACGAAGGACAAAGCGTAGGCGGACAATCTCGGAATTCTGCTTAGCACGGTTCTGAGATCCTTCGCTGGCACTCAGGAAGACTAGACCAGAGCGAGCTTTTGTAATCGGTCTTCCTGCCTGCCGAATCGAAGTGCTCTCGAAGTGAACGGCGCAGGCCTTTCGAGAACCAGGTTTTGCTTCCCCATGCTGGTGCTGTCATTCTGAGTGAAGCCCTTAGCGAAACGAAGAATCTTGACCCCTATTACGAAACAATGGACCAAGATCCTTTCCACCTGTGCCCATAGGCTTCCAGTCTACACCCTTGCAGAGCTCCGACCAGGCAGGCGGCGGGACAGGCGCCATTGGCCCAGGATGACAAAAAGCGTGCTTTTTGGAAAAACCTCACTATTTTAGTAAAGTACTAAACTAGTAAAGGATAAAGAATATGAAAATACCAGCTGATCTTAAACATAAACCGGTCATCGTTTCCGAGGATTACGACAAGATCGATGGTCGGCGCGTAGACTCAGATGCCAAAGGCCTTTCCCTGGGGCTGGCCCAGTGGAACGAAAGAGGTATTGTCGATATTTCCGCCAAGGTCTGGCGCTACACCGGGGAAAAATGGTCCCGCCAATCGGAAGAGTTGCCCCTTCACCGTGTCCTGGATCTGGCCATCCTCATCGTTAAAGCGAAAAAGGTCTTCAAAGAACGCTACCACCAGAATGAAAAGGACTATCCCAATTATCCAACCCTGGATCGTATCGGATTACAGGGCGGCGCCATGAATATATCGGTGTGTGAGGACAATCAATTTATTGGTGGGGACATGGATCTGTTCGAGGCGGCTCTGGCCAAAGATGATGAGATCATTTCAGAGCGGCTGAATGTCCTTGGTGGTCTGTTGAACGAACTGAAAGCCGGGTAAGCCATGAGACGCTTGAACGGGAAGCGATCCCTGAGTCTTGCTCTTGCCGGCTTGTTCCTGCTGGGTTGTGCTGGAATGGACGACCAGCCCTTGCCAGCCGATGCCCAGGGGCAGGTGTATTTTCAATCCTTCGAGATCGATCCGTCCCGTGACTATATCCTGGGTCGGATCGTCAATGATAGTCCATACACCCTCACGTCCTGCAGGATCGCTATCAACATTTATCACGAGGATCCAACAGAAGGTGACGCACTATTTCTTACTGAAGTGCAGCCCGGAGATAGCCTGAGAAAAAGCAGCCCTGATATTTCGGAAAAACTGTTTATGCGCGAGACGCTGAAGCCGGGCTATTCAACAGAGATATATTTTGAATTACCGATGAAGCACTTGAGCGGGCAGGCTGTCTACACACGGGAGATCATTGAGCTGAAAGGTCGCTCTGCAGCCCAATAACACCTGCGAGGGAATAACACAGGATAAGCGATGGTTGATTGAGTAGAAAATTTATCTCATTTTAAATGTATCATCTTAAGTTGGTGAACGAAAGCTATTCATGGAGTCTAATGAAGGAGAAAAAATGAAAAAGACATACCCCCTACTGATTGCTACCCTACTTGTTATCTCTCTGGCACCCACGACACTTCAGGCGCACTGTCAGGTACCCTGTGGTATCTATGACGATCATGCCCGTGTCATGTCCATGCTGGAAGATGCCGCCACCGTAGAGAAAGCCATTAACCAGATCAATGATCTGGCCGGGAAGACGGATGCACAATCCCAGAACCAGATGGTGCGCTGGGTGATGAACAAGGAAAGTCATGCCCAGTCTGTCATTGAGACCATCAGCGCTTATTTCATGACCCAGCGGGTAAAAACCAGCCAGAAAGATTATGAAGCCAGGTTGAAAGACCACCACGCTGTCGTTCTGGCAGCCATGAAGGCCAAGCAGAGCACGAGTAGTAAAGATGCGAAAGCGCTCAAAGCTGCCATCGAGGTTTTACGGGAATACTACCCAGAACATAAACATTAGTCCTGATCTTGAATAGCCTGATCAAAACCAACGGGATCAACCTGAATGTGGTTCAGGAAGGACCGGAGGATGGTCCTTTACTGCTCTTTCTTCACGGCTTCCCTGAGTTTTCCTATGCCTGGAAAGCCCAGATACCTGTCTTCGCCGAGCAGGGGTATCGGGTCTGGGCACCGGATCAGCGTGGAAGCAACCTGAGTGATAAACCGAAAGGGATTGCTGCCTATAATCTGGATGAACTGGCCGCCGATATTATTGGTCTCATCGATGCCGCCGGAGAAAAACAGGCTTACCTGGTAGGACATGACTGGGGAGCCTTTGTCAGCTGGTGGATCGCTTCCAAATATCCAGACCGGGTCAAACGCATGGTCATTTTGAACGTGCCCCACGGTAAGGTCATGCGTAAACACCTGAAAGAGAACAAGGTCCAGAAAAAAAGAAGCCGCTACATGATGTATTTTCAGCTGCCCTGGTTACCGGAACGGCTGGCCAAACATGACAATTGGAAACTGGCTGCTCAATCTCTGACAACCACCAGCCGCGAGGGTACCTTCTCAGAATATGATCTGGATATGTATCGTCAGGCCTGGTCTCAACCCGGCGCTTTTCACGCTACCCTGAACTGGTATCGAGCCTCTTTCAGAAACGCCCCGCCCAATCCGAAGACCTCCCGCATAGGCGTACCCACCCTTTTGATATGGGGTAAAAAGGATGTTTTCTTGGGCAGCGAGATGGCCCAGGAAAGTATCGATCTGTGTGATGAGGGTGAGCTGGTCATGTTGGAGGATGCCAGTCACTGGCTACACCATGAAAAGCCAGAAAAGGTGAACCAGCTTATCCGGGATTTCATTCAGGACAAGTAGGAATATAGAAGATCAGGGCTGAATTGATATTTTGATCAGCTAATTTACAAATTGCCCCACGCTTCAGCGTGGGATAAGTCTTTTCAGGTACTATTTTTGGGTGGGATCTCTGGTTAGCTGAGAAGGTGAAATATAAAGAGATACACTTCCGGACTCAAGACCAACGCAAGGTCCGTATTACGGACAAAATTGAAAATTATGTGTGTAGCTACTTTCCCGGATACAGAATTGGATTTAGGTGAGTGTCAGCCAAGCCACCGGGTTTTACCCCAGGTATAAAGGCATCCCGGTCTACCAGTTGCGTATCGCTGGGTTTTTTCAACAAGCGGGTTTCTGCGTCCATATAAATTATGGTCATCACCTCACGGGGCTTGGCTGAGCGGTTGGATCCGGCAAAGTGCACGGTCCAGCCATTGTGAATACTGATATCGCCCAGTTCAAAGGCGTCCTGCGAAAGACTGAAGCCTGAATTTCCCACCCAGTCGGAATAAAAGGTCTCGCTCTCATCACTAATGAGGAGGTCGCGTCCCTCCTGCTTGGTGTGGGTCCCGGCAGCAAAACCCAAAGCCCCCATTTCAAGGGGTACATCCTGGAGCGGGATCCAGAGGGTGCAGGTATTGTTGGTGTCCAGGGGCCAATAGACCTGGTCCACATGCCAGGGTGTGGGGCCGCCACCGGGCTCCTTGAACAGGGCCTGGTCATGATAAAGTCGAACGGAATCCACGCCCATAATTGCAGCTGCAATGCGGGCCAGCCCCTCATTGAAGACAAAATCACGAACCACGTCCGACTGTTGCCAGAGGTTGGTGACCTGAGTGAACGCCCGTCCGTAGGTATCACGTTCTTCCAGGGGTGGGCGCTCTGGTTCAAGTTCATCCATGAGCACACGCAGATCTTTCTTAAAGGTGGTCAGATCATCAGGCTTAATGATGTGAGACAGATGTATGAAGCCATTTTTCTGATATTGAATACGCTCTTTTTCACCTGGAACAGTGTTTATCTGCATTGAATTGTTCTCTTTAGTTTTAATTCGGGTTGTCTGTCTTATCCGAAAGCTTGGAGGACAGCTCCAGCATGCGTTTTTTCTCTGCATCGCTGAGCGCCTCGTATCCGACCCGGGTGATCTTGTCCAGGAGGTCGTCCATCTCCTGGCGAAGTTCTTTTTCCGATTCTACGCGATGCCAGGTGCCTCTCCCGCGGGAGCTTGATCTCGGTTTTTTCTGCTTCGAATCCTTGATAACCCTGACCTTAAGGATGCGGTCAAACCAGCTGCGCCAGGGAAGGTTCAGCCCGCGATATTTACGGTGACGTCGGAGATAGAACCAGCCCACCACCAGTCCACCCAGGTGGGTAATATGACTGATGCCGTCGCTATTCCCAACGGAAGCAAAGGTCATGAAGCCCATGAACAGCATGAGGTATTTGACTTTCACCGGCATGATGAAATAGACCAGGACGGTTCGATTGGGATAGGTCATGGCATAGGCCAGCAGGATACCATACACTGCTCCACTGGCACCGATGATGGACGGGATATAACCAGAGTATCCGGTGAGCACGCCAATGAAATAGGGTACCAAAGAAAAGAGACCGGCACCGACACCGGTGACCATGTAATAGCGGATGAATTCTTTTTTGCCCCAGATGGTTTCCAGTTCAGAGCCGAACATCCAGAGCATAAGCATGTTGATCCCGATGTGCCAGAAATTGGCATGGAGGAACATATAGGAAAAGGGCTGCCAGAGCCTTACCCGAAAGATCACATCATGGGGGTTCAATCCGAACCAGTCAGCCCAGACATTTACATTGGTGATCTGGGTCAGGACAAAGACAACAGCATTGGCGATCAGGAGTTGCTTGACGCCATCGCCCATCTGTCGTGGTCCGAAGCGCATCTGCTGCGGACCCTGATTGTACTGCCACTGGTTCATGCTAAAGTATAAGAATTATCAGGCATTTTGAAAGTCGCTAGCTGATATTTGGTCAAAATTGGTTCCCCTTTTGTCAAAAGGAATAGATATCGCTACAGCGTAGCGAGACAGGCTAAAGCAGAGAGCAAAAAAATATAAAGCGCCCTGTAGGAGGCGCGATATTGGTTTCGACCTCACCGAGTACTATATTTGGACTCCTGATCTAACACCCAAGGAAAAAAAGGACGGTAAAAATGGCAAACACCTATACGCGTGTGTATTTACATGTAATTATCAGAGTAAAGCGAGGTCATCCACGTATTAAACCAACATTTGAAAAGGAGTTATATGGATACATTGGGGCAATCATTAAAAACCAGGGACATTTTCCCGTTCGGATCAATGGTGTATCGAATCACATACACATACTTTTGATATTTAAACCCGTCGGAGACCTATCAGCATTGATGAGAGAAGTAAAATCTGAATCATCTCGTATGATCAATGAAGCGGGTTGGACAAGAAGGAAGTTCAGATGGCAGGTGGGCTTTGCTGCATTTTCCTGTGACCACCACAGTGTGGATGTTGTGGTGAAGTACATTGAAAAACAAAAGGAGCACCACGCAAAAGGAAGAACATTCCGAGCGGAATATCAAGAATTCTTAGATATGTACGGAGTGGATTGGAATGAACGATACCTTGAGGATTAAAAAAAGACTAATTGCGCTACTCTGTAGCGCTGGATGGTTGGATTAGGATTCTTGAATGAATTTGCCTCCGATGGAGGCAGGCTGTTTTTGTGTTAGGATTAAAAGCCCTCACGCTTAGGCATGAGGCAAATTTAGATTCGGCTGACCCACTCCATGAGCTGGGCAGTGAGAAATCCAAAATATAGCCCCAGGATATTACCCAACACACCCATGAGGAGGCCTACCGGTGCCATGCCCTTCTGGTATACCGAGGCCACGATGGGTGCTGAAACCACGCCACCGATATTGGCCTGTGAGCTGGTGGCAATGAGAAACATGGGTGCCTTTACAGCCCGTCCAGCGAAGAAGAGTACCGTGGCATGGATAGCGATCCACACCACACCCGCTGCCAGAAACATGGGCGCTTCGGTGATGGCTCGCAGATCTGCTTTAGCGCCAATGGTGGTGAGCAGGAGATACAGGAAGAAATTCCCCAGGTGGGAAGCGCCATGCTTTTCCAGTTTCGAAACAGGCGTAAACGAGAGGCCCAGACCAAGGAGTGAAACCAGGATGACGGTCCAGCCAAAACTGGTGACGACCTTCCCCAGGTCAGGTAAAATTTCGCCGGCTTTCAGGCTGAGGAACCCCAGTCCGAGACCAATGACGACCATAAAGATCAGCGACGGGAAACTGAGGGGGACGGACTGTCTGTTTTCAGAACGATTCAGATGCTCACTGAGTTCATGGACCGGAGAGGAGGTCACCTTGTTCCAGGTATCCAGTCGGGACTGGAAGGCGGACAGGAAAATGACAACGCCCATCCATCCGTAGCCAACCACCGTATCCACAATGATCATGACACCAAAAAGTTCGTCCCGCACACCAATGGAGGTACCCACTGCCACCATGTTGGCGCTGCCGCCGATCCAACTGCCAGAGAGGGCTCCCATACCCTGCCAGGCATCTGCAGGCAGCCAGGCACCAAAGATCGCCAGGCTCACCACGCCACCGAGGACAATACCGACGGTTCCGCCCAGCATGGTCACCAGGGCTTTGGGTCCCAGTTTTGAAATGGCTTTTACATCTGCGGAAAGCAGGAGCAGGACCAGGGCTGCAGGTAATAGATAGGTTTTGACCCAGCCGTATAATTCAGAGGCTTCAGGTGTAATCCCCAGGGTGGTGGAGATCATGGGCAGGAAGTAGACGAAGATGACCGGCGGAACCACCTTGAAGATCTTCTCCGACCAGGCTTGCTGTTTCACGAAATAGATGAGCCCCATGATGGACAGGAGGTAAACGAGGATCGCAGTTGGGTCTTGTATCAGTGCCATCGAATTTTCCTAATAATTTTGAGTGCGTTTCATTGTAGCAGTGTTGCATGCAACGCTGCTACAATTGTGCCATTAATTTGAATCTAAAATGCTCTGGATCTCTTCATCGGTCATGGCGAACTCCCGGGCTTCTTTGACCAGGTGACGCCAGACGGCAGGGAGCCCCAGAATCAGCAGGGTCAGAATGATATAGAAGGACAGGGGTTTCATAAAAAACAGGGCTGAGATACCGATCAGGCCAGAGATCACAGTCGTTACTTTTCCGTCCCGGTCCAGGATCCGCCTTCGCTCGGCAATAGCCGCCTGGAGCTGGTCGACATTCTTGGTACGCCGGTCTGATTCTTTCAGTTGTCCCAGGATGGGGTGTGTGTCAATTGTACTCATCATTACTTCCTATTCTTCTTAAAAATATACATCGGTATAACGATTGGCGTTGGGCATGAGGTGAGGAACATAGTTCTTGAGAGTGGGCTGGACAACAGTGTATGAGATAGGATTCCACATAAAGGAGTATGGCACCTCTGCGATGAGAATACTGTCCACTTGTTTTGCCAGCTCGATCCGCTCGGATTCATCCAGACTGCGCTGGAGTCTTTCGATCATCTGGTCAACTTGTGGGTTGGAATAACGATTCCTTCTGGCTGCATTGGAACTATGAAAGAGCGGCGCCAGGAAATTCTCGGCGTCGGCATAATCAGCCCACCAGTTTCCCCAGTAGGAATCGGTTTTGCCCCGGCGCATGGCATCCCGCATCATGTTCCAGTCGCTACGGATCAAGTGTACTTCAAACCCAACTGCGATGAGATAGTGCTGAATAGCCTCAATGGTCTGGGAGACAGCGGCACCGGGATCCACCCAGAGCTCGAACTCACAGCCATCGGCGTAGCCAGCATCCTGCAAAAGTTGGCGGGCGCGTTCCGGGTCATAGCGTCGCACCGTCCGGGTAGAATCATACCCATCCAGGCCAGGCGGGATGGCACCCATAGCTGGAACGGCACTGTTGTGGAGGATCTGTTTAATGATCTTCTCTTTGTCAACGGCCAGATCGAGGGCCTGGCGTACCCGGACATCATCGAAAGGGGGGCGCTCCACATTCATGGCCAGATAATAGAGTCCCAGTTCTTCCAGTTTGTGAATGTATGGTTCCCAGGTGGTGCTGCGGGTCCAGTATTTGAATTCAGATGAAGGAACAGCCATGACGTCCAGGTTACCCGCTTCAAATTCGATGGCCATGGTCAGGATCTCATTCATGCTGTTCATGAAGATGCCCTCCAACTTGACATCGGTTTTAAAGTAGGTGGGGTTGCGGTCCAGTTTGATCTCCTGGTCGGCATGCCAGTAATCGAACATCCAGGGACCGGTACCCATGGGCGCCACTTTGGGATCCTGCTGCCAACGGTGAGAGAGTATGGCGGTTGCCGGTGCCCCCAGAAAGCCCACAAATGGGGCAAACGGTTCTTCCATATGTAGTTGGAATTCTTTTGGTGAAATGATCCGAATGCCAGCCACAGAATCTGCAGCGCCCTGCATGAATTCCCGAGCTCCCTTGATTGGTGTCAGTAGCCAGGTCTGGGGTGAGCGGGTGTCAGGATGAAGCAGTCGTTCGAAGGAGTACTTCACATCAGCAGTCGTGAGAGGGTCTCCATTCCAGAAGGTCACACTGTCCTGGAGCATAAATGTATACACGGTGCCGTCCTGGGAGAGGGTCCAGGATTTAGCCAACCCGGGGATGACGTCTGTACCGATACCGAATTCAATCAGATTGTTATACATGAGGCCGGTGAGGATTCCGGTGGTGATATCACTGGAGAGGGCGGGATCCAGGGTTTTTGGTTCGGTCGTCATAATGAGGTTGAGATAGTTCTGATATTCGTCCTCGGGACAGCAGGTATTCAAGCAGAGCAAGGACAGCAGAAGGAGCGATGTGATGATGACAGTTTTACATTTCATTGGTTTCGGATAAAGTAGGCCAGGCGGGTCGTGAGTGCCATGAATTCTTTGGTGGAATTGTGCATAGTAGAGACCTTGCATGCAAAATCTCTACTTGTTGCGAACCATCCAGAAAGGCAAAAAATTTATTGCGTGACCGACCAGCCGGTCATACATTAACAGACATAAAATCTTGGAGGAATAATTATGTCTCCCTTACAAAAAGACCCTACAAAACCAGAGGCGATCATCAGAGCGGCGATCCATGTCTTTGCCCGCGATGGTGTCGAACGCGGTAAGATCGCCGACATTGCCAAAGAGGCGAATATCGGCAAAGGAACGGTTTACGAATACTTCAATAGCAAGGAACAGATCTTCCATGCCATCGTGGATACGGTCATTTCAGATATGGTGGACGCCACACAGAAACTGTTTGCCATGGACCTGAGCCCCAAAGAGAAACTTCAGACCTTCATGCGCATGAATACTGAGATCATTTTCGAGATGGATGATGCCATGCTCATCATGACTGAGATCTGGGCCCAGAGCGCACGGGCCATCAAACGAGGTGATGCGGCCAAGACCGATCTCTATGATGGTTTCGAAAAACTGCGGATGCTGGTCTCTGGCGTTCTGAAAGATGGTGTCATTGCCGAAGAATTCAGAGATATGAATTTTGATGGGGTTACCACTCTCTGCCTGGCATTTATCGACGGATTCGTCTATCAGTACATGCTCACTAAAGACGAGGAAGCTTTTGAAAGGGCCCTGGTTGAAGGTATCCATAGCCTTATGAAAGGATTGGAACGATGAAACACCTGCCCCTTATGCTAACGCTTGGTCTTGCGATCACACTTCAGGCTTCGGCCTTCGCAAACCCGCTTCGACCAGACAAGCAGGATAAGATCGCAGTCGAGGTGGTGAAGGCAGTGACGGAGATCATGACGCCGGACAACATGAAGTCAACTGGCACCCAGACCATCACCACCAGCTCCGGAAGAAAAAGAACCTTCGAATTCGATTCCTATTCCGGCAATAAGGGTGAAAGGACACTCACCCGCTATACAAAACCGGCCGCCATTCGTGGCCAGGCTTTTCTGACCCTGAACAACGCTGATGATATCTGGACCTATTTTCCTCGAACCAAACGGGTCAGAAAATTAGCCTCACATGCCAAGAAGCAGAAGGTCCAGGGCTCGGATTTCACCTATGAAGACATGGGTGGCGGTGATGTCTTCATGACCAAGTTTACCCCGAAATATCTAGGCGACCAGGAAAAGAACGGCGAGCTGTGTTGGACGATCGAGTTGATCGGGATCGAAGCGGAAGATCCCCCTTATCCCAAGATCGTCATGTGGGCGCGGAAGTCTGATTATGCCCCGGTCCATGTGGATTACTATGATGAAAACAATTTTAATACGAAGTCCTTGAGCTTGACGGATATTCAGAATATCGAGGGCATTCCCACAGCCATGAAAATGGAAATGGTGGACCACCAGGAACGCTCCAGGACCATCATGGAAACCCTGGATGTCACCTACGAATGGGAACCGCCAGACAACTTCTTTAGCGAAAGGAGTTTAAAAAAATGAAATCAATTAACCGTCTTTGCGAGGATCCTTCGCCTACGCTCAGGATAAACTCTGGACGAAGCATATCGCGCCGGAGCTGTGATCCTGGGGGCACCATCATCGCTTCGGCGAAGAGAGGCCGCGCCTTTCAGGCTCGCGAAGACAATTTGGTTAATTATGTTAGTAGAGTTAGTGTTCTGATTCTTTTCCTGCTTCCCCTGCTCATTTTTGCTCAGCCACAATTCTTCGGTTACTTCGAATCCGAAGCGTCAACCATGGCTCTTGGCAGCGAAACCTATACCTATGGCTTCAACAAACTCAGACTGGATGTAGAAGCACGTCCCAACGACCATGTACTCATCGGGGCCAATGTAAATTTTGAAAAGTATTGGGGGAAGACCACCTGGAACGTTTATGACTTCATTCCCGGCTATCAAGATCTAGGCGCGGTAATGAACATCGCGTTGAATGACACGATCCTCCTGGACAATATGTATATGAGACTCAGGTTCCCCTTTGCGGATCTGACTGTTGGTCGACAACAGCTCTCACCCGGTGTGGGCTACGCCTGGAATCCGACGGATATTTTCAACACAAAATCACTCATGGACCCCAGCTACGAACAGACCGGCGTGCCAGCAATTCGCGTTGAGGTTCCCATGGTGGGACGATTCTCGATCGATGCAGTTGTTGATCCGGTGGAAGATTGGGACAAATCAACAAAACAAGTCTGGTTCAAGGGGGGTGTGAAACATTTTGATTTTGCTCTGACCCGAGCCGAGTATACATGGTATCAGATTCCCCTGGCAACAGGCACCTATAATTTTGGCACCAAGGTCGAGCGCATGCTTATGGGGGGTAGCATTGTGGGTGAATTGCTGGGCTTTGGCGTTTGGGCAGAATATGGCTACAATGATCTCGACCTCAGCATCTATGGGTCATGTCCAACCTGCACCGACTACCTGCTTCCATTGTTAACAACACCCTTTGAGGAGTGGGTTCTTGGTCTGGACCGCACCTTTGACAACTCGCTATATGTTCTAGCAGAGTACTTTCACAATGGCTACGGAATTGCCAGGAAGGAGGCGCTGAGCCTGAGTGACTATGTCTATGCATTTGAAGGGGTCACCCACAGCCTCATGCAGGACTATACATTTGTTTACATTATGCATCCCACCTTTGATTATGTCTCACTGAGCGCCATCGCCTTTGCAAACCTGAATGATAACAGTGGTGTCATCAGCCCTATGCTTGAATGGAATGCCTTTCAAAACACCAACATGAGTGTACAGGGCTCACTGGCCTGGGGTGAGGCGGATACGGAATTCGGTCTACAGGATTGGGGCTTGATCCTGAATGTAACCAGCAATTTTTGAGCGGAAGGACGCCGCGGAGGATAGATCATGAGAGAAAAATTATTTCGAAAATTAGCCGACCTGGCTGTGAATAAGACCAAGATGATGCTCTGGATTATTCTGGGAGTAACTCTGGTTACAGGAGCGCTTACCAGCCGCATGTCCCTGACACCCAAGTGGTCTGACATGTTGCCTGAAGGCCATAGAATGACGGTGGAGTTTGACCGCATCCTGAAAGAGTTCCAATCGGCATCCAGTATCATTGTCGTGGTCCAGGGGGAAGAAGCAGATATCAAGGCCTTTGCCGATGACCTGGCTCCGAAAGTGCTTAAGCCTTTGACCGTTCCCGGCAAGGATAACGAACCCATGGTGTACGTCCGTCGCGCCGACTATAAAACTGAGCTGGCTTTCATGAAGGAACATGGCTTTATGCTTATCAAGGAAGATGATCTGAAGAACATGAAAGACATCTTTCAAGATCCCGGTCTTAGCGGACTGCTCACCAACATGAACAACTCTTTCGAGAAGGAATATATCCAACCCGATGAGTCCATCTCTTCCCGGGAAGAAGAAGATGGCGCCCTGGTTTATCTGAACGGCATTAACAGCTGGCTGGAGGAAATGGAACGGACGCTCATCACCGAAAGGGTCAATGAGAAAAGCACCCATGCAGCGGTGGATAAACTGCTCCTGGGCGAACCGTACTTCCTGTCTTATGATCGACAGGCCCTGATCATGAATCTGGCGCCCACTTTCAGCATGATGGACGCCTTCCTCATGGTGGATGGTACTGATGCAGTTCAGGCAATTCTGGATGAGGTTCTTGAGGATCATCCAAATGTTCAAGCTGGATTATCGGGTGCCATTCCCCTGGGTCGCGATGAAATGGTCTACAGCACCAAGGGTCTTGAGATATCCATGTTGTTATCCATGATCGCTATCGGTAGTCTGCTGTATATCGCATTCAGGATCGCTTCGGCACCGGTAATGGCGCTCCTGAACCTGATCCTGGGGATCATCTGGGCGGCTGGTATTGTGGCCATTGTGGTTCCTGTTTTGAACATCATGACCGCCATGTTCATGATCATTCTCATCGGTCTGGGTATCGATTTCTCCATTCACATCATATCCACCTTCTCTGAAATGCGCCACAAGGGTCTAGCCCTCCAGGAGGCAGTTCGCACCGGACTGGAGAAAAGTGGCGGTGGGGTTTCTACCGGAGCACTGACCACAGCCGTGGCCTTCCTGGCCCTTATGACCGGGGACTCCAGAGCGATGAGCGAACTGGGTCTGGTAACCGCTATTGGATTGCTGGTCATCATGATAACGACATTTGTTCTGTTGCCTACACTCCTGGTCGTGCGGGAACGCCGTCGTGAAAAGCAGATGATCAAGAAAGGTTTACCGGTGCAGGAACCGACCAGAGACCTGACCCTGACCTGGCTTGGCAATGCAGGAACCTTTTTTCAGAGAAGGCCATGGTTCACCCTGACGGGTGTGGCCATCGTCACCATCTTCATGTATTTCTCGGCCCAACGGATCACTTTTAACCACAACATGATGGACATGGAAGCGGAGGGACTCCCCAGCATCATGCTCCAGGATACGGTCCAGGACAAATTTGATCTGAGTATGGACTTCGCCTACCTGGTTGCTGAAAGCGTCGATCAATCAAGAGAGCTGAAAAACAAAGCCAAGAAATTGCCCTCCGTGGCATCGGTGGATGATATTTCCACCTACCTGCCATCAGAGGCGCAGCAGGAAAGAAGAATACCTTATATCAATGAGATCCGAGACCTCATGACCTCGGCTAAAATACGCCCACTTAAAAACCGTGACCTGACAAGCATCCGCAGTGAGATCGAGCGCCTTGAAATGAATATCATGGAGTTACAGTCCCTGGCATTTCTCGGTGGACAGGACAAGGTCTCCAGGCGCTGCGATGAGATCGTAGGTAGTATGGAGGAGCTACCCACAAATACTATTTTTTTACGGCTCTACGAGCTTCTGGACACCAAAGCAGACAAAGCCATCGATATTCTGAATGATTTTCAGGCTGGCTACGCAGAGTACTTCCGTACCAGCGTCATCAAGATGACCAACACAGAACCCATCACACTGGAAACCCTTCCAGAATCGATCCTGGAGCGCTATGCCAACAAGGACAGAACACTGTTCCTCAGCACGGTGCTTCCCTCTGGAAATATCTGGCAGGACCAACACTTCATGGATCAGTTTGCTGATGAGGTTGGGTCGGTAAGTGATCGCTCCACCGGAATGCCTGTGATCATGAAAGCCCTGTTCGATATCATCGGTCGCGATGGCCGTCAGGCAGCGCTGCTGACCATCATCTTCGTGTATGTCATCCTGCTGATCGACTTCAGAAGCTTCACCTATGCTTTAATGGCCATGTTTCCCCTGGCTGTTGGTGCGGTGTGGATGATCGGGCTCATGCAGCTATTTGGTTTTCAACTTGATCTGGTAAATGTCATGGCCCTCCCGCTCATCCTTGGTATTGGTATCGATGATGGCGTGCACGTCGTTCACCGCTGGCGCCTGGAGGGTCCGCGATCTGCCCAGATCGTACTCTCCAGTACAGGTAAGGCAGTCCTGTTGACCTCCTTGACCACGATGCTGGCCTTTGGCTCAATGATGTTCTCGCCCTGGCGTGGATATGCCAGCCTGTCCTACGCCCTTATCTTTGGAGTGGGTGCTTGCTTCCTCACTACCGTTATCATTCTGCCAGCCTTCATGGGGCTCGTAGGCAAGCAAAAACCTGCAGCGGTCGAATGATGAAATTCTCCCCCGGCCTATTTGTAAGTGTCATCACCCTTGTCGCCAGCATGGCCTGGGGGCAGGATGATATTGAAAAATACCTGCTGACGGACTCGCTTCAAATTGAGGCCCTGCTTGATGTCGCCTCCGGGCAGGATCATGATGATCAGGAGGTAGCAGCCCAGGCATTTACCCAGTTTGGCCTGGCCGGCCGGCAGTTCTCTGGACTCTCGGCACTCAACACAGTCCTGGAAGCTAAAGGGTATGGTGCGATTTCTCAGGTCAGTCCGGGATGGCTGTTCGGTACCCGGATCGATGTTGGGGATCATGTGACGCTGGGTTTTAACTATCAGGGTAATTATTTCCTGACTGGATTTTCTGAGGGAACCAGCGAATCTGCCAGATATACCTACTTCACTTTTCTGGTCAATGGAGGATACCGAACCCAGTTTGCCGGCATGCAGATCGTCCCAGGCTTGGGTATGGGCATATCGCAAAGCATGCTCACCCTGAAACCCAATGGGACAGAAGAAATAAGCTGGACAGAACTCCATGCCAACAATGACCTGATCAGCACCATCGGGCAACTGGACTTCGCTGTGTCCCTGGGATTATCGGTGGGAAAATATATCACAAGCAACAAAGGGAAGGAACGCTTGCTGAATGTGAGTGTCGGAATGATCTTTCATCCCTTCAGTTTTAATTCACCAGGCGTGGTTGGCGGTGAATTCAATACGGTCCAGGTAGCGGGTATGCCGGATATGCACAGTAGCGGATTCAACATAAGTCTGACCTGGGGTCTGTCTCCGAAGAGCGATTAAGCGATCGGGATCATCCGTATACCGAAGCGTTTGACCGGGGCTCCTGACTGTATCAGATAGAGAACGATCAACCTGATTCAACTTCAACGTTTCTGAAGACCGCATCTCTGATCAAATAGGGTGTGTAAACGATCCAGAAAGCAAAATAGCCCAGGAGCATCACAAACGGGATGTGGCCGGGCGGTGGCGGGAGTAAGTCCATAAGTGATCCGGAGACCGGTGGTGCCCGTAGATACCAGTAGTTTGCCAGGGGACCAACCAGGTAGTTGATTGGTAAAATGATCAGCAGCCCGATCACAGAAAATTTGAATACCCGCCAGATGGAGGTGCTGGTCGGACGCAAGCCCTCTGTGATTGTGAAATACAACATGGCCAGCAGCAACAAGCCGTGGGTGACCATGAACATGATGTAGTTGGGGTCAGGCCAGCCGAAGGCCAGATCAGGCGTAATGAGGGCCATTGAGGCGCCTGCAAAGGTCCAGAAGTAGGCTACTTCAACCAGGAAACCCCGTTTGCCGGTCAGTAAGAGATAAATAAGGAAAAAGTTAGCGATATGGCACATGTGCAGGGGTAACCAGATCTGCCATGGCTCTCTCAGCACAAAGACACCATAGAGGTGTTTAAAAATGGTATAGCTGAACATCACGACACCCAGAACCAGGGCAAAATTGCGATTGAGAGCAGGTCTGTTGGTTTGCTTGAGAATGATGGGTGGACCTAAGGCAATGATAAATATGACGGCTAGCGCAGTGAAATGTTCACTGCCAAACAGAACAAAGGATTCTGGCATGACCCCTCCCTGGATTAACCTCTGATTAAATCAATAATTGCTTGAATATAGGATGGCAGGCTGTAGATACAATTTCTGAGTTTAAGGTCCAGGTGAGCAGGCGGAACTTGAAGCGAATGGGTTTCTTGAGTAGCTTGAAGGCAGCAAACAACAAATTGAAATAAAGGAATTCATGATGTCAAAAGAGTGGAACGCCCCACCGGAAATGCAGATAGATGTAGAAAAATTCTATCAGGCAGAGATTGTAACCAACAAGGGCACGCTGACCTTAAAGCTATATCCGAACCATGCACCAAAAACAGTGAATAACTTTGTCTTTCTCGCCAGAGAAGGGTATTACGATGGTGTCACTTTCCACCGTGTCATTGCTAATTTCATGGTCCAGGGTGGCGATCCTACCGGCTCAGGCATGGGCGGTCCAGGCTATCGTTTTGAGGATGAATTTGAGAGCAACCCCCTTCGTCACGTGGACAATGTGATCTCTATGGCCAACGCCGGACCGGGGACCAACGGCTCCCAATTTTTTATTACCCATTCATCTCAGCCCCACCTGGATGGGAGACATACGGTGTTCGGAAAACTGACATCCGATGTGGAGGTACTGAATAGTATCCAGCAGGGTGATGTTATGGAAAAGGTGACCATTACCGAGCGGTAATTCTTGCCCCCAGATCATGGTTAAGTGGCTATATTTAGACCGGGGAAGCCAAACATGATCTCAATCCAAAATCTATGTAAATCATTCGGCGATCTGGTCGCTGTGGATCAGCTATCTCTGGAGATCAGGGAGGGTGAGATCCTGGGTTTCTTAGGACCCAATGGTGCCGGTAAAACAACCACCATCCACATGCTATGTGGTCTGCTTGATCGTGATGCAGGCAAGATCCTCTGGAATGATCAATCCACACTCAATAATCTGTCCATTGGGTTCTGTCCTCAGGAAAATGTATTCTGGCCCAAACTGACCTGTCTGGAACAAATGGTGTTCAGCGGTCAGATGTATGGCATGCCCAAAAATGAGGCTAAGATCCGCGGGTCACAACTTCTGGAGACACTGGCCTTATCTGCAAAAGCGGATGAACGAGCCTCACGGCTCTCTGGAGGCATGAAACGTCGTCTCAATGTGGCCCTGGCGCTCATCCATGATCCAGAGATCCTGATATTTGATGAACCTGAATCCGGTTTGGACCCCCAGAGCAGGTTGTTGGTACGGGAGTTGATCAAAAACCTGGCCTTCAAAAAGACGGTGATCATCACCAGTCACAACATGGACGAGATAGAACGCCTGGCGCATCGGGTGGCTATTATTGACCATGGAAAGCTGCTAAAACTGGACACGGTGGACAATTTAATTGCGTCTGTGGGTGATGGTGACCGCTTAGAAATTTCAATACCACCGGCTACTGATCCTGACTCGATCAATAAACTCCTGTTGGCACTTGAACCCAACTCTGAATCGGTGACTACAGCGAATGACAGACTTCTGATCCGGTCTAACAGGGCCGTTGACCTAATTCCGGAGGTCGTTGCAAAACTGACTGAATTTGGGATCGATCACGGCGAGGTTCAATTGCGGAAAAACAGTCTTGAAGATGTATTCATTCATCTGACTGGGCGGGGACTCAGGGAATGATCTGGCCAGTTATCATTAAGAGCATCAAGGAACAGATTCGGTATTACTGGGTCCTGGTGCTTACCGTATCTCTGGCACCCTTTTTTGTCTTTGTCTACTATCTCATTAATGAAGCCAGTCAACCCAGCTATGATGTCCTGATTCTGAATGCGGATCAAGGGGTGACGGTGGAAAATACCCAGTTGAATCTTGGGAATGGCTTCATCACATACCTGGACGCGAACCTGAAAGAAAACCCGGATTTCCCACTTGTCGTAACAACGGTTGGATCAATCGAACTGGCAAATAAAAAACTAAAAGCCGGCACAGCTGACCTGCTCCTGGTCATACCGCCCGACCTTTCGGAGTTTATTAGTAATGAGGCAGAGAGACTACCCTGTTTTGAGATCAGCGGCGACTTGAGTAGTGCTTCCTATCTTCTGTCAGCCGTTCTGATTGGGGACCACCTGAACCAATACCTGTCGCTCACCACTGGCAAGCAGATGCTGTATAGCGTAAAAGAGACACCGCTTGGGAAGACAGGCCAAATGAGTGAGTTTGACATGTGGATGCCAGGCATGATGATCCTGGCTCTCATCATGCTCATGTTCTCAGCCACCATTGCCATTGTGACCGAAGTGGAGCAAAAGACCATCACTCGCTTGAAACTTTCTGCCATCAAATCTTGGCAGCTCCTGACTGGTATAGGGTTTGTTCAGGTCTTGGTGGGTTTGTTTTCCATTCTACTCACCCTGGGTGCTGCCATGCTTTTGGGCTTTGAGATGCAGGGCTCCTTTTTCAGCTTTCTGTTTATTGCTATTCTGACGAGCATCAGCATGATCGCTTTTAGCCTGCTGCTGGCTGCCTTTACACGATCAGCCACAGAAGTTCTTATTGTCGGAAACTTCCCCCTTTTTCTATTTATGTTCTTCAGTGGAGCCGCCTTCCCAATCCGGCCAGATCCCTGGTTCACTATTGCAGGTTATGGTATCAGCTGGCAGAGCCTCATGTCCCCCACCCATGCAGTCAATGCGCTGAACAAGATCAGTGTCATGGGAATGGGTCTGACTGATGTCTTGCCTGAAATATTGACGCTTCTTACAATAACTGCGATATATGCACTCCTCGGTATTTGGACATTCAACAACAGACACCTGAAACAAAGCAGTTAGGCCTGCTTAATACAAATTGTGCAACAGATATGTAAAGCCTTCATCCTGTTTATGCTCGTGGTCCCTGTGCTTGGCTGGGGGCAACAGATTTCAGGCAGGATCATTGATGGAGAGACAGGAGAAATGATTCCATATGTGAATGTGGGTGTCGTTGGTGGTGACCGAGGGACAGTCTCGGATGAAGGCGGGTATTACTACCTAGATCTGACAGGGGCTGATTCAACATCCATATTACGGTTTTCATTTATCGGGTATGAATCTCACGATATCAGGATAGGGGACATTGGAGACGCGGCCACATTTTCCCAGGGGATAGAACTGACCCCCATTGTGATACCCATGAAAGAAGTGATCGTTTTTCCCCGTGAATATGAGGAGAAATATGTTGGTAATCCCAACCCATTGAATTTTGCGTTTGCCGGGTTTGCAAATGATAGTCTGGGATATGAAGCGGGGATTCGTGTGAAGATCAAGAGGCGCCCCACACTTTTGAAACAGCTTCGACTGCATGGCTTGAGCACCACCTATGACACGGTCTTTTATCGATTAAACGTTTATGAAATGGATGAAAAACGACCAGGGAAGAACATCCTTAGCGAACCTATTTATGTTACCCTCATAGACAATGAAGGCACGCGGGATCGCGAGATAGACCTGACACCCTATCATATCGTGGTCCAGGATGATTTTGTGATCACCCTGGAATACATTCGCGAAATGGGTGAGGGAGAATTACGATTGAGAACAGGCTTCCTCAGCGGTAAAACGTTTTTTCGAAGGACCAGCCAGGCAGACTGGCACTCAGTTGCTCTTGGCTATGGTATGAGCGTTCTTGTACGCTATCAGAAATAAGCCTTTAGAAGACCATGTAGCATATAACTGCTGAATTCTTTCAACACATGGGATACATTGCAGGCTGTAACTGAAATGGTCATCAGATAATGAGGTGAACGAAGCCGCATGGCGAAAAAGGGAATGCCTGTTGCAGAAGCCCTGGAGCACTTGGGCTTAACGAACGAAGCCACTGAAGCTGACGTTAAACTCACATATAAAGACTTGGCCAGGATCTGGCATCCCGACCGATTTCAGAGTGACCCCCGACTTGAAGCCAAAGCAGAAGAACAGATCAAGGTCATCAATGAGGCCCGCAGTGTCGCACTTAAATATGTAAAAAAACACGGCCATTTCAGGTTTGTTGGCCAGCAGCGTGGAAAACGACCAGCGCCTGAACCACCACCACGTCCAGAGCCGGACGCCCAGCAAAAAGAGGCCAGCCAGGAGCCACCCCCAAAATCCGAGAGATCAAAACAGGACAGACCGCCCGAACCGGAATATACCGCAGCTCCTGGTCCAGAACCTGTCTATGAACCAGGCTATGACTATGCTGATGACGCTTCAGAACATATGCCGGCGCAAAACATCATTATCGCTGTGGTGCTGCTGCTTGTATTGGTTGGATTTGTCTTTGTAATGATGACCTCCATGAAAGACTCCAGAAAAGAGCAGGTGGAGGCTTATCTCAAGCAAAGAGAAGAGTTGAAGCAATCACCACCCAGTCGAGCCCCCGCTTTAATTGAGGAGCCGGTGGAAGAGAAAGAAGCGCCTGTGGAGGAGGCGTCGGCCTACGCGGATACATTTTTCACACTTGGGTCAAGCAAAGCATGGGTCTCTGAGGTACAGGGCGCTCCCTTTCAGATCAAGGGTGATGTCTGGAAGTATGGATTTTCAACCATCACGTTTTCAGGAAACACGGTCATCGGCTGGAAATCATCTGAGTTACACCCCTTAAGTGTGGGGATGCTTAAAGATCCTGACAGAGAATACGTCCAGTACATTTTTGGCATCGGTGCCACAAAAAAAGAAGTTGCCGCCATTTATGGTGCCCCGGATATCATCAATGGTGATCTCTGGACCTACGGTGAAGCCTACGTACGCTTCAAAGCAGACACGATCGTGTTCTGGCAGAATGATCAGCACAATACATTTGATGTGGAATTTGCTGATGACGTGAAGCATATGCGTATTTACATCACACCAGAAGAAACCGCTGCCGATACAGTCGCGGCCCCGTAAAACGCCTTTGAACTTAATCCTGAAGTTGTCATCCTGCCCTTGAGCTGTCACACTGTCTGCCAAGCCGTAGGCTGGAGCTTAACAAGGTGTGAAGGGGAAGGATCTTGATCCGGGCATGCACAAATCGAAAGCAGGCACAGGAGATTCTTCACTAAGGCCCAGAATGACAAAACAGGTTTATTGAGGGAGAATGAGACAATTTTCTCCTTACCCAGCCCTGCTCACCCGCCTAAATTCTTCGCTTGGAATGATTTAATAATAAGGGCAGAAGTCCCCATAAGGTCACAGACATATGTCAAAAGAACTCAGTAAACGTTACGATGCCTCAACCATTGAGGATCAATGGTACCAGCACTGGCTGGATAAGAATTATTTTCACTCAGAACCGAATGAGGAAAAAGAGCCCTATACCATCGTTATCCCGCCGCCCAATGTGACGGGCATACTTACACTGGGACACGTCCTGAACAACACCATGCAGGATATTCTCATCCGCTGGCGTCGTATGCAGGGGCGGGAAGCCTGCTGGATCCCCGGCACCGATCATGCCTCCATTGCAACCGAGACAAAAGTAGTGAACATGCTTCGTGAAAAAGGCATCACAAAACACGAGATCGGTCGCGACGCATTCCTGGAGCATGCAGTTGAGTGGAAAGACAAATACGGCGGTATCATCATTGAGCAGCTGAAAAAACTGGGGGCCTCCTGCGATTGGGAACGGGAACGTTTTACCATGGACGACGGCTACTATAAAGCGGTTCTTCATGCATTTGTAGAGCTCTATGATAAAGGCTACATCTTCAGGGGCAAGCGCCTGGTCAACTGGTGCCCGGCCACAAAATCGGCCATATCAGATGAAGAGGTGATCTATCAGGAGCGAAACAGCCACCTCTGGCATATGCGGTATCCCCTCAAGGATTCAGATGATTATCTCGTTGTGGCCACCACCCGACCTGAGACAATGCTGGGTGATACAGGAATTGCTGTTCACCCTGAAGATGAACGCTACCAGGATCTCATTGGCAGTTACGTGGTTCTACCTCTGGTTGGTCGTGAGATCCCCATCTTTGCCGACGAATACGTGGACAAGGAATTTGGTACCGGCTGCGTGAAGGTGACGCCATCACACGACCCCAATGACTGGGAGATGGGCAAGCGCCATGCTCTGGAATTTGTGAACATCCTGAATGAAGATGCCTCATTGAATGAAAATGTGCCGAATCAGTTTATTGGAATGGATCGTTTTGAAGCCCGTGAGGCGGTGATCGAACAATTGAAAGAACTGGGCCTCATGGAAAAGATCGAGGATTACGTTCACAAAGTTGGCTACTCCGAGCGTGGGAACGTTCCTATCGAACCGTATGAATCAGAACAATGGTTCATGGACATGGGTGAGTTGGTAAAGCCGGCCCTGTCCGCAGTCAGAGAGGGAAAAGTCAAGTTTCATCCAGAGCACTGGACCAAAACCTATGAACACTGGATGGGTAATATCAAAGAATGGTGCATCAGTCGTCAGCTCTGGTGGGGCCATCGTATCCCGGTTTATACCTGTGGGGATTGCGGTGAGATCATGGTTCAAGTCGACGCACCAAGGTCCTGTAGCAAGTGTAGCTCGGAGGCCATTAAACAGGATGAGGATGTTCTGGATACCTGGGCCAGTTCCTGGCTCTGGCCGCTGGCTGTCCACGCCTGGCCAGACAAGGATAAGGACCTTGAGTACTACTATCCTACCCATGACCTGGTGACCGGTCCTGACATTATTTTCTTCTGGGTAGCTCGTATGATCATGGCTGGATATGAGTTTGAAGGGGATATCCCCTTCAGAAATGTATACTTCACCAGTATCATCAGGGATAGCCAGGGCAGGAAAATGTCAAAATCCCTGGGCAATTCACCCGATCCGCTGGATCTCATTGCCAAATATGGCGCCGACACGTTGCGATATGGTGTCATGCTCATTGCCCCCAAGGGTCAGGATATTCTGTTCTCGGAAGAACGTCTGGAGGTGGCGCGTAACTTCATGAACAAGGTCTGGAATGCCAGCCGTTTCGTCCTCATGAACAAAGATTTTGATATGAAGCCCGAGTATCTGGATCCCTCCCAATGGCAGGATCTGGAACTGGCGGACCAGTGGATCCTGCACCGTCTAAATCGAACCATTGAGCGAGTCACTGATCTCCTGGAAAAATTCTCATTTGATGAGACAGCCCGGGCGCTCTGGGATTTCATCTGGAATGATTTCTGTGACTGGTACATCGAGATGATCAAGATTCGTCTGTATGAGGGAACACCAGAACAGAAACAGACCGCCATGTCTGTTGCCATCTATGTGCTTCGGGACACGATGAAAATGCTTCATCCCTATGCCCCTTTCATGACTGAAGAAATCTGGCAGCAGGTCAAGCTGGAGGATGAACCAGATCTGATCGTTGCTTCGTGGCCCTCCCCTGACAGCAGATTTAATGCGCCAGAAGAAGCCCGGCAGACCGATTTTCTAAAAAAAGTTATTACTGCCGTCCGTACAGTCAGGTCTGAGATGAATGTACCTCCCTCACGGCTGATCAGTATCCACGGACGGGTCCACACCGCTGCCCAGGCAGAGATTCTGGACCGAGTAAAACCCACCATATCCAAGTTGTGCCGGGCAGACACGCTTACCTTCGGTAAGGATATTCAGAAACCTGATTTCTCTGCTGCCGCCATGGTTGATAAGATGGAACTATTCATTCCCCTTGAAGGCATCATCGATCTGGGTAAAGAGATCGAACGCCTGGAAAAAGAGATCCAAACCACAGAGGGTCTTCTGAAAGCAGTGGAGGGCAAGCTGACCAATAAGAGTTTTGTTGATCGGGCGCCTGAAAATATTGTCCAGAAGGAGAGAGATAAACAGGATCATTACTGCGAGTCCCTGAAAAAGCTTCAGGAGCAGCTTGCCGCAATGAAACAGCTTTAGTTTTAACGCTCAAGTCAATCCGGGGGACTCACAGGATGCTAAAAAAAACCGCTGCTATAATGACCATAGTTCTACTGATGTCCTGTGGGCAAGGTGAAAGATCACCGCGACTGGTCGTCTTCATCGTTGTAGATGACCTGGCCCACCATACCTACACACACTATCAAGCCCTGTTCACGGGTGGATTCAAATGGTTGTATGATCATGGCGTCAGTTTTGACAATGCCCACCTCGAACATGGTTATGCATCCACAGGACCTGGACATTTCGTGCTGGGTTCAAGCCTCCATCCCGGTCCAGCAGGATTGCTGGCAAATCACTTCTATGATAAACGTGTCGGGCATGATGTCTATTGTATTGAAGACTCTAGTGCCCACGAACTGGATATCCCTGCCAACTCAGTTTCCTACAAGAATGTCCCGGGGAGTACCTTCGGAGACTGGCTGAAGGCGCGTTCACCTGAATCAAAGGTAATTGGTGTGGGCTGCAAGGATAGAGCTGCTATACTTCTCAGTGGCAAAAACGCCGATCTGGCTGTCTGGTATAACTGGCGTGGATCTTTTACAACTAACGATTACTACACCGAAACAACCCCCGCCTGGTTGCACGACTTTAACCGCGAGCATAACATGGTCAGCTATCGTGACTCGCTTTGGACCAGATCATTACCTGACGCTATCTATGATCAGTATGCCCATGCCGACTCATTCCCAGGTGAGACGGACCGATATCTGACCGACACCTATTCTCCTGTATTCCCAAAAGGCATTGAAAGTGAATGGGACGACAAGAAGGTTTTCAGTGAGATGGGGAGTCGCCCCTGGCTGGACCGTATGACCCTTCAGCTGGCCAGTAAAGCAATTAAGGAAGAAGGGTTGGGTCAGGATGACGTACCCGACGTGCTCACCCTTGGCCTCTCCGTCATGGATATTATTGTTCACTATTATGGTCCCTATTCGCAGGAGACCATGGACCTGTTGGTCAAAATGGATGGCTATCTCCAGAATTTTCTGGATGACCTGGATGATCAGATCGGTCTTGAACATGTGGTCTTTGCCCTGTCAACTGATCATGGGAGTTTACCGCTGCCAGAACACTGGACCCAGGTGATGGGTAAGACAGGTGGTAGGATCAATGCGGTAGAATTGAACGCTGCCCGGGATAAAGCAATGGCGAGCATTCTGGATATGTATGGCACGCATGATTTCATACTCAGAAGAGGGGACACCTATTTCTATGATCAAAACAGCATGACTTCACTGGGCGTGGAGCCAGCTCGGATCGATTCGATCATCCGCTCCAACCTTGAATCAGTGGAAGGTATTGGTCGGGTCTATACAAAAGCTGAGTTATTGGACCCGGATCCAGAAGATCGGAATGCCGTCCGGTTATCACATATGACCCACCCCGAATTAAGCCCTGATATCTACACCTTGCTTGAGAAAGGTTGGATCTATCGCGGACCCTACGGCACCTCCCACCAAACACCCTATGATTATGACAGCCATATTCCCCTGATGTTCAGTAGTCTCGGTTTCACCCGGACGACCTTAAATGACTCCGTACAAATGGCAGATGTAGCCATTACCCTGGCTGATATTTTGAATGTCAACCCACCCCACAAAGTGGACGGGAAGAGTCTTAAATCCCTGCTGAACTGATCTGCTGATCACTAGAATATTTCCAATTCTCACCGATTGATGTTTCCTTATCTGTTCGGTAGATTTTGATATGATGAATATACAAGCTATATTCAGACTACCTGGAAATGGAGGTCATTATGCTTCGACGCATTTCAACGGTAGTTCTTATGCTCCTATTGGTAGGCTGTGCCTGGTTCAGAGCTGAAAAACCACCTGGCGAGATCCTTAAACCGACCCCAATGGGTGGTTACGAACAGCTGAGCACTCGCATATACTACCCCCGAACGATCCGTGAACAGGGTGTCGAAGGTACGGTCACCATCAAGGCGTATATCTCACTCGACGGCCGGGTAGAGAAAACCCGTATCTCCCAGACATTACATCCTGAATTGGACCGGATCGCCGAGAACGCCGTGAAACGGACCTTGTTCAATCCAGCCTCCAGGGATGGGGAACCCTTAAAGGTCTGGATCGCGATTCCCATTGTGTTCACCATGGAGAACTGGAAGGACAAAAGTTCACCCTTTCGCTCGTTCGAAATAAAAGTCTATCCGGATGATGCTTATGCGCAGTATCAGGTAAGCCTGACAGGCAAATTAAAAGCGGACCTGAATTATCCCGTCCGCTTCGAATTGCTGTTGCCCTACAATGCCGAGAGGGTCTGGAACGAAAACAAGACCGAGCAATTCACCCCGGAGCGGGTTGAAGATGAAAACGGGGAGTGGATCATCTTTCAAGCGACCGAACCAGATTTCAGTGTCATTTTCAATTATAAACCGATCACTGGCGTGGGAGAGAAGCAATTCCATTATCAGTTCATGCTGAATCACGCACTCCCTGACTGGCGGCTGTCCATGGTCTATGACTCAGGTCGTCTCAATTTTAGAGATGAACCTGATCGCGTTTCTGAAGAGGCCGATGGCTCTCACAGATATACTTATGATATGGAACCACTGGCAGCCTACGAATCCCGTTTCCTGAATGTGGCCATTCAGGAGTGAGACCTTTATCAAAGTCATCCTGAACGCAGGCTGAGCGTTCACCGAAGAGCGAAGTGGAAGTGAAGGATCTTGACCGCTTGTTTCGAAACAGAGGATCAAGCCCCTTCGCAAAGTTCATCCTGAGCGAAGCCGAAGGGCTCAGGGTGACAGACACAATAAATAACACTAATTACATGGCATTTGAATCGGTAACTATTATTTTGGTTTCACGAGTTGAATGACTCGTTGAAAAAATTCTGATCGAAGAGAATTAAAGAAGAGAGTTTCAATGCCATTTCGGCTGACCAATGCTGGGGAATATGCGGTTCGCTTGATGGTCTATCTTGCTGGTCGGGCTCCAGGTGAGCTGACCGCTGCGCGCGCGATCGCGCAGGATCAGAATATCCCCCAACGATTTCTCCGTTCCATTGTATCACAGTTTGCAAAACAGGGGCTTATTGATTCTGTTCAGGGAAATGGTGGTGGCGTTCGCCTGGCTGAAGGCGCCGCGGACAAAACGCTTCTGGAAGTGATCGAAGCTGTAGAAGGTCCCATCTACTTGAATGCCTGTATTCAAGGTGAAGAAGCCTGTCAATTTTCTTCGCACTGTGCCGTTCATCTGGTATGGCATGAAGCCCAGGACGCCATTCGCAACATTCTTGGAAAAAGAACCATTGGGGAACTATCTGGAATCAATCTTGCCCAGAGCAGACTGCTCCCCGCCACTGACCAGATGTGTGGTGTCCCAGATCTGGAGTCACTGGCTGGAGGCGATCATGGCAATTAAGTTCGATGCTTACCAGGCCGAACAAGACCTGCGATCACAGGAAACAGAATTGGCCTGTTTTCATTGTGGTGAGCAGTGTCCCGATCGATCCATCGCAATCGGTGAAAAATTCTTCTGCTGCAATGGCTGTAAAACCGTATACGAAATACTCAATGTCAACGAGTTGTGCGAATATTACGAGATCGAAGATACCCCCGGAATTTCCCCGAAAACTGATATTGTGGCCGATCGCTTTTCCTATCTGGATGACGAGTCCGTTCGAAGTCAGGTCTTGGAGTTTTCTGACGGTAGCATAGACAAGGTCACCTTCCACACACCGGCCATGCATTGTGCCTCCTGTATCTGGTTGCTGGAGAAACTCCATGACATGGATCCGCGGGTGATCAGCTCAATTGTCAACTTTCCCAAAAAAGAGGTCTCCATCAGTTACAAGCGGGAAGAGATGTCTCTCAGTGAGGCGGCGGCCCTGCTTTCATCCCTGGGGTATGAACCCCTGATCAACCTGGATACCGTGGGTAAACGAGAGCAATCATCGGCAGAAAAGAAACTGTACCTGCGGATCGGTCTGGCTGGATTTGCCTTCGGTAATGTCATGATCCTCAGTTTTCCAGAGTACCTGTCAAGAGTTGGCGACGTTGACCCGGTCTTCAAAATGGTATTTGGTTATCTGAGTCTGCTATTATCACTGCCGGTGCTCCTGTATTCAGCAAAAGATTATTACAGTTCAGCCTGGGCCGGGATCAGATCCCGGACGGTGAATATCGATGTCCCGATCACCCTGGGTATTGGTATGCTTTTCATTCGGTCGGTCTGGGAGATCGTGACCCGAACAGGACCCGGTTATCTGGACTCCTTCACCGGGCTGGTCTTTTTCCTTTTGGTCGGTCGGATCTTTCAGCAGAAAACCTATGATCTCTTATCATTTGAACGCGACTACCGTTCATTCTTTCCCCTCTCGGTGACCCGCAAGATCAACAATGTTGAAACCAGTGTTCCTGTATCAAAACTGTTACCGGGTGATCGGATCGTTGTCCGTAACCAGGAACTTATTCCGGCTGACTCAGTGCTGCTTAAATCCAACACGCTTATCGATTACAGTTTCGTTACGGGTGAATCAGACCCGGTGACCAAGCAAGCAGGTGACTTTATCTACGCCGGAGGCAGGCAGGTCGGTACCACTGTTGAGCTGGAGGTGATCAAGGAACCCTCCCAGAGTTATCTGACACAGCTCTGGAACAACGATGTGTTCAACAAGCCAAGATTTTCGAGATTGAACCAGATCGTAAATCAGGTCAGCCACTATTTTACCATTGGCGTGGTAGGCATTGCAACCGTGGCAGCCCTTTATTGGCTGCAATTCAGCGCAGAGACTGCTATAAAGGTGTTTACCGCCGTACTTATTGTTGCCTGTCCCTGCGCCCTGGCGCTCTCATCACCTTTTGCGCTGGGAACAGCTTTGCGGATCTTTGGCCGCAAAGGGTTCTATGTGAAAAATACAGAGGGCGTGGAAGCCCTATCCAAGGTCGATACCATCATCATGGACAAGACAGGTACATTGACAGAAAATCAGCATGAGACCATTGAGTTCAAGGGCTCTGTTCTTTCAACAAAAGAACAGCAGGCAGTCCGATCATTGACCAAACACTCCACCCATCCCCTCAGTCAGAAGATCTTCCATGCCCTGGGAGCGGGCTCGCTCAGGGCGGTGGCTGCTTTTGAAGAGCTTTCTGGACGTGGTTTGCGCGGGACTGTTGATGACTGCGTGATCATGATCGGCTCAGCATCCTGGGTGCAGCTGACGCAGGAAACCCAGAGTGTTGAAGATATGAAGACCAGGGTGTACCTGAGGATCGATGATGAGATCAAAGGCTATTTCCTCATCGCCAACACATACCGCAAAGGCTTACGGCCCATGTTGGCCACCCTGGCAAGCCATTTTAAACTGGTCCTGCTTTCAGGTGACACCGAAAGAGAAAAGCCAACCCTGGTGAACCTGTTTGGCAAAGAGGACGACCTTTATTTCAGACAGACACCGGAAGACAAATTGAATTTTGTATCGAAAGCACAGGAGGCTGGCGCCCATGTCCTCATGGTGGGTGATGGTTTGAATGATGCAGGAGCCTTGCGGGCCAGCGAGGTGGGCGTTGCCGTTACCGATGACGTCTCTGCATTCTCTCCAGCAAGTGATGCCATTTTGACCGGCGACAAGCTGAATGACCTGGATTCATTTATTCAAATGTCAAAAGCGACTATGTCAGTCATTATTGCCAGTTTTATAATCTCAATTCTTTATAACGTGATCGGTGTTGGCTTTGCCGTAAGCGCAAAGTTATCACCCCTGGTGTCAGCCATTTTGATGCCGGCAAGCTCGATTTCTGTTGTTGTCTTCACGACGCTGGCAACGAGCTTGCGAGCGAAAATGATGAGGTTAACTTGAAGCAAACCGAAGGTAAAACATGTATGTAATGTTCATACTCATGGCCGCCAGCCTGACAGCTTCTCTCATCTTCCTTGGTGCCTATATCTGGTCGGTTCGATCCGGTCAGTTCGATGATAAGTACACACCATCCGTACGGATGCTATTCGACGATAAAAAAAGACCAAAAAAAACGGAGCCTGATGAAATATCAGGAGCTAATGACGAGGAGAAATCATAATGGAGATGGAAAAATTCCAGTACGACAATAAGATCGTGCGAATGTTTTTCTGGGCCACGGTCGTCTGGGGAGTCACCGCCTTTCTGGTAGGACTGACGATCGCCCTGCAACTGCCGGCCCCGGTGTTTAACTTCGGGACTTCCTGGCTAACATTCGGCCGACTGCGTCCTTTACACACCAACGCAGCTATCTTTGCTTTTGTTGGGAATGGAATTTTCATGGGCTATTACTATTCAGCCCAGCGACTCTTAAAAGCCCGGAATTTTTCCGACACATTAAGCAAGATCCATTTTTGGGGGTGGAATGCCATTATCGTATCAGCGGCATTAACCTTACCAGCGGGGATAACAACTGCGAAGGAATACGCAGAACTTGAATGGCCGATCGATATCGCCATTGCCCTGGTCTGGGTTGTTTGGGGGGTCAACATGATGGGGACCATTCTCAAGCGCAGAGAAAAACACCTTTACGTGGCGATCTGGTTCTATATCGCCACCTTCGTCACAGTTGCCATGCTGCACATCGTCAACTCCTTTGAAGTGCCGGTGAGCTTCTGGAAAAGCTACTCACTCTATGCTGGCGTCCAGGATGCCCTGGTTCAATGGTGGTACGGTCATAACGCCGTTGCGTTCTTCCTGACCACTCCATATCTGGGACTGATGTACTACTACTTGCCGAAAGCCGCCCAGCGGCCGGTGTACTCATACCGCCTCTCTGTGATCCATTTCTGGTCTTTGATCTTTCTGTATATTTGGGCCGGACCTCACCACTTGCTGTATTCGTCAACACCTGACTGGGCACAGACTTTGGGAACCGTGTTTTCCATCATGCTCATTGCCCCGTCCTGGGGAGGGATGTTAAACGGGCTGCTAACGCTACGCGGTGCCTGGGACCGGGTACGCCAGGACCCCATTTTGAAGTTCATGGTCGTGGCCGTTTCAGCTTATGGAATGTCCACCTTCGAGGGTCCGATGATGTCGCTGAAGAACTACAATGCGATCACGCATTTCACAGACTATACCATTGCTCATGTCCATGTTGGGGCTCTGGGCTGGAACGGTCTGCTGACCTTCGGTATGCTCTACTGGTTGGCGCCCCGCTTGTGGAACACAAAACTTTACTCAGTTAAACTTGCCAACATCCATTTCTGGCTGGCCACTTTGGGAATCATCTTCTATGTCATTCCCATGTATTGGACCGGGATCACTCAGGCACTACTCTGGAAACAGTTCACACCTGAAGGAATGCTGGTATATCCGAATTTTCTGGAAACCGTACTTCAGCTGGTGCCCATGTATTGGACACGCGCATTTGGCGGAACCTTATACCTGACCGGCGCTCTCATCATGGTCTACAACCTGATCAAGACGGCGAAAGCAGGAGAACCAACACCAGATGAAGAAGTGGAGGCGGCACCTTTGCAGCCCAGCACTCCTGACGAAAAGGAAGATCATAAACACCGTTGGCTGGAAAAGCGTCCAGTGCTCTTCCTGGCTGCTACCCTCCTCGCTGTGGCGATCGGTGGAATCGCAGAGTTTGTGCCTATGTTTGTGGTCAAATCGAACATTGCAACCATCAGCACAGTAACGCCCTATTCACCACTTGAATTGGAAGGTCGTGATATTTACATCAAAGAGGGCTGTTTTAATTGTCACTCCCAGATGATCCGACCCTTTAGAAGTGAGACGGAACGATATGGTGAATACTCCAAGGCAGGAGAATACGTATATGATCACCCCTTCCTTTGGGGATCAAAACGTACCGGTCCCGACCTCCACCGCGAAGGTGTTGGGAAGCTGAGGAAGCCGGATGCCTGGCATTATAACCACATGGAGAATCCGCGCTCAATGAGTCCAGGATCCATCATGCCGGTTTACCCATGGCTGCTGGAAAACACAAATGATTACAAACATCTTGAGAAAAAGATCAGCGTCATGCGAACACTGGGTGTGCCTTATCCAGAAGGATATGAAGCTCAGGCGCTTGATGATCTGAAGCAGCAGGCCGATGAGATCGTCCAGAACCTCAAGGCGTCCGGTATCAATACCAGCTGGGATAAGGAGATCGTTGCTCTGATCGCCTATCTACAGAAACTTGGTACAGGACTTGATCCGAAACAGGGGGATTGAAGTATAATGATAAGTCGAATTTATCAGGGGGCAGAAGGCTTTGAGCTCTTTCAGGGCGTCTCGCTGGTCCTTTTCTTCCTTGTTTTCCTGGGTGTGATCGTGATGATCTTCACTATGAGAAAAGCGTATATCGACAAAATGAGTAACATGCCCCTCGATCTCGAGGATGAAAAAAGTACGAATCATGGAGGCCATTCATAATGGGAAAAGCAAGCAATAAATTAATAGAGCACGATTTCGACGGTATTCAGGAATATGATAATGACCTTCCCGGCTGGTGGAAGGCATTGTTCCTGATCACGGTCATCTTCTCGATCATCTATGTCCCTTATTACCACCTGGCAGGAGACCTGCAGGAAGATGAGTATGCCAAGGAGACAGGGACATATGAAGAACACAGCTCCGAACGCAGTGCGTTTACATCCTACAGCTCACCGTACTCAGGCGAGGTTGAATTAACACCTGCCCTGATCGATGAGCTGGAGCAGGTTTTGGATGCCCCTTTCGATGAACAACTCATGCGCAGTATGAGTAAGGCGGATGCCGATCAGCTAGAAAAATTGAAAGCCGCCTTCCCCGACGTATATGAAGCATATGCCAGTGGTGGTGCGCCTGAACCAGCGCCGGCAGCTACGGAAACAGCTGCTGAAGACGCCCCGGCAGAGGATGTTGAGGTTCTGACTGATGCGGCCAGCCTGGCGGCCGGTAAAAAGATCTGGGATACCCAGTGCTTTACCTGTCATCTTAACGATGGTGGTGGAAGTATTGGGCCCAACATGACAGATAACTACTGGATCCATGGTGGTGATATGGCTTCCATCATTCATATTATCAATGTTGGTGTCCCGGCCAAAGGTATGATCCCGTGGTCGACCACATTGACGGCCGAAGAGATCCACCAGGTCGCCAGCTATATCCAGGCAGAGCTGGTCGGTTCAACGCCAGCAGTGGCCAAGGATCCCCAGGGAGAACTCTACGACGGCTAGCGCCAGATAGCTTTAGAAACCCGGGAACTCAAGCATTTCGCTTGAGTGCCTTTTTGGTAGATATTTCATAAAAAACAACATTTTGGAGTTCACAATTAAATGGGCGGGACTGACAGAAAACTGACGAACATTGATGCCCCCTCCGCGCACAGAGACAGGCTCTCGTCAGTGGATGATGATGGAAAACGTGTATGGGTGTATCCGCGGAAACCCAAAGGCCGCTTTTATAAGTGGAGATCCTGGTTCTCCTACCTCCTCCTGGCCCTCATGTTCGCAGGACCCTTTCTAACGATCAATGGTCGCCCCTTGCTGCTTCTGAATATTATGGAGCGGAAATTCATCATCTTCGGTTTGGCCTTCTGGCCTCAGGACAGCTATATCTTTGTGCTGGCCACACTTACTTTCATCGTGGGGATCATCCTGTTCACGGTCATTTTTGGTCGCCTGTTCTGTGGTTGGGCCTGCCCTCAGACCATTTTTATGGAAATGGTGTTCCGTAAGATCGAATATTTTATCGAAGGAGGACCCAAGAAGCAGAGAGAATTAAAAGCGCAAGCCTGGAACCTGGAAAAGATCATCAAACGGGTTTCAAAACATGGCATCTTCTGGGGCATCTCCTTCATCATCGGGAATACCCTGCTGGCCTACATCATTGGTATTGATGAACTGTTTGAGATCATCACCGCGCCTGTGGTGGAGCACAAGACCGGTTTCGCTGTTATGGTCCTGTTTACGTCAGTCTTTTACTTCATCTATGCCTCCTTTCGGGAGCAGGTCTGCACACTGGTTTGTCCTTATGGTCGGTTTCAGTCCGTGCTGCTTGATGATAATTCCATTGTTGTCGCTTACGATTTTGTTCGAGGTGAAGAACGCGGTCTACCAACAAAGGCTGAGAACAAGAACAAGGACCTGGGCGATTGTATCGACTGTCATCAATGCGTCGACGTTTGTCCAACGGGCATTGATATCAGGAACGGTACCCAGCTCGAATGCGTTAACTGCACCGCATGTATAGATGCCTGTGACGATGTAATGGACAAAGTGAAAAAACCGCGAGGTCTTATTCGCTATGATTCGTTCAACGGGATAAGCAAAGGAGAAAAGCTCGGGTTTAATTTTAGAAATGTCGGCTACTCAGTCATTCTACTCCTGCTCATCGGATTCTTCTTCTTTCTGCTCTTCACCCGCTCAGATGTACAGACAACGATCCTGCGTTCATACGGGACCATGTATCAGGAGCTGGGTGACAATAGATATTCAAATCTTTACACGGTGAGAGTATTGAATAAAACATTCGATCCCATACCCTTGCGCTTTGAACTTCTGGAGCCGGAAGGCCGTTTGACCAGCGTCGGGGATCAGATGATCATTGAGGGGCAGGATAAAGCTGAAGGCGCTATGTTCATTGAGCTTGATCAGGCCCAGCTGACCGGGACAGAGACGAAGCTGACAATCGGTGTTTACACAGAAGACAGACTGCTTGAAACAGTCAAAACATCATTTATGGGACCTCGAAACTAATGCAAAAGTCACATCCGGGAGGTCGAGGATGGCTTTGGGGTGTAACCTTGGTCATTTCCGTTTGCATGGTCTTTTTTATAGGCTTAGCCATCTGGTCCTTCCAGGGTGATGTAGAGCTGGTATATGATAATTATTATGAAAAGGACGTGGTTTTCGAGCAGCAGATCCGTCGAGTTGAGAGGACAGAGGCACTCTCCGTTAAGCCCCGGATACGTTACAATAGAGTGAGCGAAACGGTGAGGCTCACTTTTCCCAGTGCGCTTGAGCATATCAATCCAGCTGGAGAGCTCCTGTTATTCAGACCCTCAGATCTACATATGGACCGGACCTTCTCCCTGGTGTTTGGAGCGGATACCGTTCAGGTCATCAGCACGCCTGGTCTTGAGAAAGGCCTGTGGCGGGCAAAACTCAGTTGGATGAATGAGGGTTTGGAGTACTACTTGGAAGAACCTTTTATCGTTCAATGAGCAGGCCACATCAGGCTGCCCGATGGTTTCGAGAAACGCTGCCACTTCCTCTCTGCAAGGAAATATTTCGAAGTCCGATAAAAGATATTAAGTCTAATGAACGTTTAAGACAGCGGTCTTGTTTTGTTAATAATAAAAAGGAAAGCTTTTCGAATCACATGATATTCGATTGCATAAATAGCAATCAAAAGCAATCCAATTACTGCAGGCAAGACTCCACCAAAACCGTATAACATACTCAATATAAACCCTAAATAATATTCCGGCTTATATATGGGAATGAAAAGAGCGAAAACAAAAGTTAGTAATAGAAGGTAGTTAGAAAAACCAGATTCGTTATAAAACAGAATTGTCAAGGCAACACCAAACAGGAAACCTCCCCAAAAACCATATATTTCAAATCTCGATACTGTTTTTTCCTCATGATTTTTATTCTTTCTTTTCTGAATAATTGACAATGATAACCAAGTCAATATCGGAATGCTTAGAAGTCCCCACCAGTTAGATATTTTGGGCATATTCTTATTGTGAAAAAAATGATGTGAGCTTACACCTCCATTAAAATGTTCCCACAAAGTTAGTCCCAATACGAGAACAATTACGATTATGGATATTAGCAATTTTGATTTTGAATTTAAAACAAGATTCATATTTAGACTATTTCATTGGTCGCAAGGGCTAAAACATGCACAGCAAGCGAGTTTTGAGCCTACAGGCGTAGGTTTTCTTGGCCAAAGTGATTAATTCACTTTGAGTCTATTCTGTTTAAATTCATACAACCAATCAAAAGCACCTTCCGCCTTATCCCATATTGTCCATGAACCATAAACGTATGAAACAGCCTCATTTTCATCACCCCAGCCAATATATTGCGGCTGTTCGTCAGGCATCTTTTTAAATCCCAGCATATAGTCGATTACAAATTCATTACTTTTATATGCGTCCAGCAACATTTTTTCTGTTTTTGCTGTCCTTCCTGATTTCTTGAAGCCATACAGAGCATTATTGTAATTCCAGACAGCACAATCTTCAGCGTCGCGATTTTTAATGAATAATTCAAACTTGGTCAAGTCGTCTTTACCAAGCAATAAAGTTGACAGTAAATATCTAATTCCTTGATTATCGCCAGGATTTAATTCCAGCATTTCTTCATAAATCTCTATCGCTTTATCAACTTCGTTTTTAGCATACAGACAATCTGCAAGTCCGGCTTTTGCCCTCATATAAGGACGTGTTTCCAACAGCCCCCAGAAATATCCTTTTTCTTCCTTGAATAATTTCTTTCCAAGTGTTTTTTCACCAGCTTTGATCGCTTTTTCAAACAGCACGATTGCCTTGTCTATGTCCTTTTCAACGCTTGCCAAATAATTATATGCATCAGCATTGTTTGGGTCCAGTTCAAGAGCCTGTTTAACTAATTTCTTTCCTTTTGAAATGGGTTGCTCATAGGCTTCAAAAACTAAATCTTGTGAGCGACCTTTTTTATCTGTTCTTTCTGGTAAATCATCAAGGCTCTGCCCCATCAAATTATTCATAAAGTCATTTAATTCGTCTGTTGATTTAAAATCTTTATTTTTGATTTCTTCCATTAATTTTGCAAGATCTTTTTCTGTATTCATCCGGGCATTATTTTTCTTTTTGCTCATAGTATTCTCTTATTTTTCCAACGGTTAAGGCTATATGCCGTTTTAATGGCATATAGCCTGTGTTATCGGTAGGATGCTGAAGTATCCTCATTTCGCTCCATTGCTTTTCAAACGAAAAATACTTCGCCGCGGCGGTTAAACCAGAATTACCAATATCATTGCGCAAACCATCTGTAAACGCTGACAATTCTATTATTTGAGCAACTGTAATCCCATGCTTCAGTGGGTAGATAGCGGTTCTCAAAATATTAACCACGACGTCTTAATGAAAATTTATTTATACCACCCCTTAAATATAAATAATTCCACCACCAGGCTGATAGATTCTCAAAAAGTATGCGTTTTCGTATACCGTAGGTTTTATAATGTTTCATAATACCTAAATACGAGTTCATGCTGCTAATGAATTTCTCCTGTTCTTCCATTGTTGGTTTGTGGTCACGGGCAATCATATTCTGTTTCGCAATTGCTTCGTAAAAGCTGCCTTTCGTCCTGTTGGCTATATAAATACGGTGTGGTTTAATTACAGCTCCAAGGTATTTGACGCCTTTAGAATAGTGCTGCAGATAGATTTTGTCAGGATGAAGTTCCAACCGGAGATATTTTTTTAGATAATTTCTTATTTGTGGCATTATGGATTTTAAATATTCTTTGTCCTTGTGAACCAGAATAAAATCATCCACATACCTGCCATAATACTGAATTCCCAAATCACGCTTTACAAAATGATCAAAATCGCTCAGGTAAATATTTCCGAATAGCTGAGATGTAAGGTTTCCAATTGGCAATCCACAATCTGAGCTTGCATGAAAAAGGCTTTTGGTTGCCGGAAGGCCTACCCAATCGGATTTCTTCCCTTTTATCGTGCAATTCTTTGTGGGATCATTGAAAATTGTTTTTTCAATGAGGGAAAGGATTAAAAGTAAATCAAAATTCATTTTATGACTGTTGCAAAACAAAACCGATTTAACTTT
>JAIPJM010000042.1 GCA_021734255.1 Fidelibacterota bacterium
ACTCGTGCTCAATAATGTGGCAAACAAGTTGGTAAAGATCCTATGCGCCATGATCAGAGATAGAAAACCATATATCAAAGGTCACCAATCAATTAATCCCAGATTACTAAAATCCGCTTGACTAGGTCATAGTAATCGCAATGACGTTTTGAAATTAGATTGAAGAAATATGGGCTTAATCTGCCCCTAGATCGATCCAGTGATGAAAAGGATGGTTCCGGAACCAGGTCAGCTGCCGCTTGGCAAAATTGCGGCTGTTCTTCTGGATAAGAAAGATCATGGCTTCTTTATCCAACTTCCCCTTTAAAAAATCAAAGACTTCCTTATACCCGATCGTCTGCATGGGATACAGGCTTGTGGAATAACCCCGAGAGACCAATCGTTCACATTCCTTGATGAGACCTGCTTCGATCATATGCAGAACCCGTTGATTGATCCTTTCATAAAGAATGGATCGATCGCGGTCCAAAACAATGAAGATCTCCTGCTTATCAAACGAATCAGAGCTTTTTTGGAATGCCTCAGAAGGGGGTAAGCCTGTCGATTCGTAGATCTCAAAGGCTCGCATCAATTTCTTGTGGTTATTGAAATGAAAACTTTCGGCATACTCTGGATCGATCTGCCGTAACTCCTCCCAGAGCTCCTCCGCTTTCCCACTATCCACCAGCGATTGGTATTTTTTTCGCACCGCAGGGTCTTTATTCTGTTCATCAAACAGACCGGATCGTAAAGCTTCCAGATACATGCCTGAACCACCAACGACGACCGGTAGCTTTCCCCGCTCCAAGATATCAGCAACCAACTCCCTCGCCCGCTGATAGAAATCAGCTGCATTCCAGACCACATCCGGTGTGAGTTCATTGAGCAGGTGGTGCGGGAAGGCATCTAGCAGCTCCGCGTCGGGAGTGGCGGTCCCAATATCCATATGCTGGTAGATCTGCCGTGAATCGCCACTGATGATCTCCAGGTCGTATTGATCTGCCAGTTCAGTAACCGTAGTCGTCTTTCCAACCGCAGTTGGTCCTGCCAGAATGAGGTAGTCTGCATCGGGATGATGGATGGTCTTGCCCTGGATCGTGATCGGCTCCATAGTTCTGCTTACCTGCTTAGCTGGGGATCAATGACGCTCGAAGCGCTTATCCAGTTCGTCGATACTCAGATTGATAATAATGGGACGGCCATGGGGGCAATAAAATGGGTTCTCTGTGGCAAATAGCTGGTCAACCAGCACCCGCATTTCTTCCACATTGAGTGGATCACCGGCCTTTACCGCTGCTTTACAGGAATACGAGGCAGCTAAGCGCTTGGCAGGAGAATAATCAAAAACACGATTTTCTCGATAGTGATCTATGATCTCTTTCAGGATAACGCCTTCACTCCCACCCCTTAAGCCGTTGGGAACTGCTTCGATGAGCACCGTCTTCGGTCCAAATTCCCGCAGCCGAAAACCCAGCAAATTGAGGGATGGGATGATCTCAACCAGGAGTTCATAATCATCTGCCGAGAATTCCTTGGTCTCTGGAAAGAGCAACTGCTGTGACGTCCCCTGATTGTCGTTCAGGTCCTTTAATGCCTCTTCATAAAGAATACGTTCGTGGGCCACATGCTGATCGATAATGGCGATCCCATTATTTATCTGACTCAAAATATACTTGTTATGGACCTGCCAGATGAAACCGGCGGGTTGCCGTTCTGGCGCTTCCCCTACTACACCTTTATCCAGGACCTGACTGAACTGTCTGGCCTTTTGGAGGATATCACTCTCCTCCGGTGTCCGCTCAGGCGCTGGGGTCTGATGTTGGTCAGCCGATGGCAGAGAGAATCCTATTTGATTTGATGATGTCCCGGGACTAAAACTTGGTGCACCCTGGGAAGGTCGATTATGAAAACCGGGCATGGTCTTCATCTTTTGCTGGAGTCCGCTCAGGGTCGCTTCCTTCACCACATGGTAAACCCGCCATTCGTCATTGAACTTCACCTCAGTCTTGGTGGGATGAACATTCACATCGACTTCATTCAGGGGTACGCTGATGTCCAGCATATAAAATGGGTATTCACCGCGTTGGACCAGTGATTTATAGGCTTGATAGACAGCATTGTTGATGAGGCGATCGGTTATGGGTCTGCGGTTAATGGAAAGGTACTGTTCCCCAGGCGCAACTCGTACCAGGTCCAGATTGCCGATGAAGCCAGACACTTGAATGTTACCCCTGGATTCTTCCACTGATATGATCTTATCCCGATAATCAGCCCCAAAGACCTGGACGATCCGTTCAGCCGCGTCCGAGCTGCGTAGATCCAGTTTCACCTTATCGTCCGCTGTGAGTTTGAATTCAATGTCGGGATGAACCAGGGCCAGCGGCTTGATACGGCCGAGAATGTGGTTCAGTTCAGTGCGGTTTGTTTTAAGAAATTTTAAGCGTGCCGGGACATTAAAGAAAAGATTTCTGACATTAATTTTGGTGCCCTTGTCCCAGGCAGCGGGAAGGATCGATTCCTCTCGGCCGGCCTGAACTTCAAGACTAAACGCTTCTTCTGCTCCCGCTGCTCGAGAGCTGATCTCCAGCATAGAGACGGAGGCAATACTGGGTAGGGCTTCTCCGCGAAACCCCATGGTCTTGATCTTATACAGGTCCTCGATCTCCGCGATCTTGCTGGTCGCGTGTCGTTGAATGGACAACTGCAGTTCTTCCTGAGTCAGCCCCTGCCCATCATCAATAACCTGGATCAGATCCCGGCCGCCATTGATGACCTTGATCTCGACCCTTCTTGCGCCTGCATCCAGGGCATTTTCCACCAGTTCTTTCACCACGGATGCCGGTCGTTGAACCACCTCACCAGCGGCGATCTTGTTGCAGAGAATCTCAGGAAGGATACGGATACGGGACATAATGCTTCGTTAAGCGTTAGGCGTTAGGAGTTTGGTGTTTATCTGATCGAGTGATTTGCTGGCAAGATCGCTAGATTCCTGACGCAGAGCAGTAACCTTATCCTTGAATTTTTTGACGGTGGATTTGTCTTCAATTCCAGGGATGTTGATCAGGACGTTCATGGCAGCACCTTCCAGGCCTGCCTGGGCCTGTAGAATGGCCACACCTGCATCGGAGAGAGAGTTCTGATTACCGATTTCAGCCATGCGAGCTGCCAATTTCATTGCTGCCAATGAGTTTTCCACAACTTGCAGGGGAATATTAGCTGAATGGATGGTGGCTTCCTGGATGGCCGCATCTCTCGTGGCAATTTCCTCATCACTGTCTTTCGGGAGTCGCATGGCAGTCAGGACCTGATTGAATGATTCGGTGTCCTCATCCACCAGCTTTAGAAATTTATCTTTGAGTGCCTGCGCATCATTACTCAATCTTTCGATCTCTTCCCAGTGATCCTCATAGCCCTTCTTATTGAAGGTCAGAACACCAACCATATTGGTCAGACCTGCGGACATAGCCGATGCCAGAGCAGAGACAGAACCGCCTCCAGGAGCAGGTGAATCTGAGGCCAGTTCATCAACGAATTCTGTTACACCCATTTGGACCAACTGCGCATCACTATCCGAACCAAGTTGATATTCAATAATGCGTTCTTCGGGGTTAAAAGGAGAAATCTCGTTCAGTCCCATGCTCTGAATGGCGATCCGGATCAGTTCTGCTTCGGAAACGGCAGTCGATGAATTCTGCTTCTTCAGGAAGTACCGGCCCGCTTCCAGCATGGCTGCAAGGGGTATCAATCCAACCAATTCACTTCCCGAGACACGCAGACCCCGCAGATCAGCCTGTTTGGCAACCTCGTCGAAGGCCATATGAATGGGAGTCACGTCCATGTCCACCAGGTTCATAGATATCTGGGCCATATTGTATTCATCAATATACCAGCCGACAGCCTTAACAGCTTTGAGTGTCCCTGGGCGCTTGATAGGAACACCATCCTCATCTCGGATAAATTTGCTGGTCACTGGATCCCGCTTGTTCCGGCCAGCTTCGCGGATCTCCAGTGCAATATCGGTCGCTTTCTTCTTATCTCTGGTATTCAGGTTCACATTATAGGCGATGAGAAATTTTCGGGCACCGATGACGGTAGCGCCTGATTTAGGATTGAATGTGGCTTCACCGAAATCAGGTTTCCACTGGGGATCTTTCAGCTTTTTGTCCAAACCTTCATATTCACCGGCCCTAATGGTGGCCAGGTTCTCTCTTTCAGGCGTGGCGGCAGCAAATTCGTAGAGGTAGACAGGGATGTTCAGTTCGTTGCCTACTCGCTCCCCCAGTTTCCGGGAAAGCTCAGCACAGTCTTCCATCGTTACCCCACTGACCGGAATGAAGGGACAGACATCGGTGGCTCCCATGCGAGCGTGGGCACCGGAATGCTTGCGCATATCGATGAGTTCTGCGGCTTGCTTGATTGCCTGGAAGGCACCTTCTACAACCGCTTCTGGATCACCAACAAAGGTGACAACGGTACGGTTGGTATCAGCACCAGGGTCTACATCCAGGAGTGTCACCCCTTCTACCTGTTTGATGGACAGCGCGATCTGGTCAATGACCCCGCGATCACGTCCTTCACTGAAATTTGGTACACATTCAACTATCTTCTGCATTCAGACCTCTCTACACTTTCGATAAATAATAGATCATGAAAGCTACGATTGCAGCCATGATGATCAAGCCTGCCGTGCTGCGCCTGGAATAATTGCTTGTAAGACGCTGAAATTCAACGCGCTTTTCTTTGGGCGCTTCCCGCTCAAATCGACGTAAGTGGCGTTTCTTTGCGAATTTCAGTTCCGGCATCAAACGCCCCCAAACACTGCCGAGAAAAACCTGATAAATGGTCCAATAACGAGCCCCAGAACATGGAAACCAGTCACCCAGCCAAACATGATGACACCAAAAAGGAGCATGGGACCGCGGGTTTCGATGAGGTGCATGGTAGGTGCATAACGATCGGGTAGCAGTCCAGCAAAGATCTTGGAGCCATCCAGGGGTGGTATGGGCAACAGATTGAAGAAGGCCAGTGCCAGATTGATATACATGGAAAAGTACAGCATCTGAAACAGGATCGCATTGGGGCTACTGGAATAGGTGTCTGCCAGTCCGGTTGCGATGAAGACCCGGATCAATATTCCTGATACAAGCGCCAATGCCATGTTCATCAGGGGTCCTGCAGCAGAGATCCACATCATATCACGTTTGGGATGGGTCAGGTACCTTGGGTCTACCGGAACGGGTTTTGCCCAACCAAAGTGGATCAGAAAGATCATGATGGTACCCATGGGATCCAGGTGCGCAAGGGGGTTAAGTGTCAGTCGACCCATATGCTTAGCAGTTGGATCACCCAGGCGATACGCCACGTAGGCATGGGCAAATTCATGAAAAGTAAGGGCTATAAGAATTGCCGGAACGGCAAGTATGAGCGTATTTAAATCCATTTATGTAAAGTATCCTTCATTTCGTTTAAAGCCTTTTAATATAGACTCTCTCATTCAGATGTGAACAGGATTAGCTAGAATTTGTTCCACACCCGTGATGGAAATTGGTTGAAGCGACTATGTGGATTAGTTTCAGCGCAGGAGGAATTATGGACCTAGGAATAAAAAATAAGATCGCACTGGTACAGGGTGCTTCAGGTGGATTGGGCTTTGCTGCAGCTACAGAATTGGCCCGTGAAGGGTGTCAGGTAGCCATTTGCTCCCGCGATAAAAAGAAAATTGGGCAGGCTGCAGAATTGATCAGATCAAATACAGGGGCACAGGTGATTGGCTATCCCTGTGATCTGAACGATCCGCAAAGCCGCAGCGATCTGCTGGAAAGTATTCGATCAGACCTGGGAGCTATTGATATCCTGGTGGCTAATAATGGGGGTCCTCCTTCAGGGGATGCCCTGTCTTTCAGCGATGAACAGTGGCAGGCCGCTCTGAACAGTAATCTTGTGGCGATGAAAGATTCAGCTCAGGCTGTGCTTCCTGGAATGATCGACAAACAGTGGGGCCGGATCATTTTCATCACTTCAGTTTCCGTCAAACAGCCCATCGATACACTGATCCTGTCCAATACAGCAAGAGCGGGCCTCACTGGATTCGCTAAAACCCTTTCAAGCAAAGTTGCTCCTGAGGGCGTCACCGTCAATATGGTACTGCCTGGCATCCATGAAACGGACCGGGTAAAATCGCTACATGCAGAATTAGCCGACCCCTCCCTCATCGCCAAGGATATCCCCATGGGTAGAATGGGACAGCCGGAAGAGTTGGCCGCTGTTATCGCTTTCCTGGCGTCCGCACGGGCCAGCTACATCACTGGGCAATCTGTTGTTGTTGATGGCGGCATGGTCAAGGGCCTCTTTTAGTCTTGCCTAAAAAGAAGCAAAAAGTCCCCTTTTACTCCCCTGGCGTCAAATTCGAGTGCACCGGATGCGGCGCCTGTTGCAAGCTGGGGGGCGGTTTTGTCTATCCCAGCCTGGAAGACGTTGGTTTTGCAGCCAGGCATCTGGATATGAGTGTGAAGGAATTCACGGACACATATATGGATAAGCACGAGCGTGAATACGTGTTTAAGAATGATGGGGACAATTGCATTTTTTACGGTGAGAATGGTTGCACGATCTATGAAGCCAGACCGACACAGTGCCGGACCTATCCCTTCTGGAAGGCGAACCTGAAATCAAAGTATCGCTGGAAGATCACGGAGGAGGAATGCGAAGGTATTGGGCAAGGCAAGCACTTCAGTTTTGTGGAGATCGAGGCGATCAAGAACCAGACCAGCCAGACACCTGCTGGACCATCTCCAGAGGAATTAAAAGTTCAAAAGTAAAAATTAAAAGTTATCGCCGAAGCCTGTCATCCTGCCTGCCGAGGCGTAGCTCGAATCCCGCCACAGCGGGGGATGAGCGGAGATTGGAGGCTCTCGAAGGACAAGGCGGAGGCATAGCTCGAACCCCGCCACGGCGGGGAATGAGCGGAGGCTGGAGCTTGTTGAAGGACAAGGTAGGTGGATGGAAACTAATTAATACGGCTGTCTGTCTTTCTGAGCCCTTCGGCTTCGCTCAGGATAAACTCCGTGAAGAATCTCGGATTCCTGCTAAGCATTATTTTGAGATCCTTCCCCTTCGCACTTCGACAGGCTCAGTGTGACAGCTCCGGGTCAGGATGACATTTCAGCTAGTGAAGAACTCTGCGTATCGGCGTATCGGGACTTCCAGCTCATCCATTCCGAAGTGACGACTGAAGCGCCCGATCTCACGACCCTCAGCCATGAGCAGGATCGTTGGAGCCGCAAATACCATGTGTTGACCGGCGATCTCCATCGATTCTTCTGAATTGATATACTCAAAGTGCCAGGGGGAAACATCTTTGACCAATTCTTCTACCTTGGGTCTTAGGACCTTGCACACATTACAGGCAGGTGTGGAAAAATAGAGCAGTGTTAACTTATTTTCAGTCAGGATCGCCTGCAGCTGTTCCATGTTCATGGTTTATACCCCTTCATCATCACGCCTATTGGAGTTTATCCATCAGGATGCGTTACAGAATATTAGCGGAGTAGGGTTATTCTCTGGAATTCCTGGCGATCAGCTGAACTGACACGTATCAGATAGATCCCACTGGCGAGATCTTGCTCCTGATGATCCTGTCCCGACCAGAAGAACTGGTACTCACCTGTCGTCAGGGTTTGATCAGTGATATTGCTAACCCACTTGCCCTGCAGGTCAAAAATATCAATTGAAGTAGGCGTCGTTCGTGGAATATGCACGGAAATGATCGTACTGCCGTTAAAGGGATTGGGAAAGGCGGGCAGTAGCTGAAATGTGCTGATGGATATAGCTGTCATTTCTTCGATCGAAACAGGCGCCCCTCCTCTCCAGATAATATCTGCAAATTCTGGATGATCGATAAAGGGGTTGCGGTTGCCTTGAATACCGTAGATCGCATTGTTCCGGTCGATCTCTTTCTGACTGACAGTATCTGCACCATGCCAATCCAGAATAAGATTGAGCGCCCAGGATTGAAGCTGCGCACCGTTGGTCATGGGACTGCCCTCCCAACCAGTATCTTCGTTCAGATAACGGGTAGTCATATAGAGATAGCCCCGGGCAAAGTCTCCTTTGTACGCATCAATGGGTTCAAAGACAGTGCCGGTATATCCGGGATAGGTGTTAGCACCCAGTTTGCTTCCGTTAGTGCTGGTCCACGTAGGACTGTTCACTTCACCATAGGGGAAATTAGCTCTCTGGGCATTCACAAATTTGTCGCTGGGGACCAGATGGAACAGATCGCTATACATGGGATAATTTTTTGAAGTGGAACTGGTTGCAAACCAGCTTCTGGGCCATGAATGTTCGCGATTGTATTTCTGACCCTCCGCTGTACCACCTGTTCCATTATCCTGATCTACACCAAAGGTGAATTCATAAGCGGGTGAGCCACCCGGAACATCTGAGTACATATCCCAGACTTTGCCATTCGGTTTTTTATCTGTGGCTTGAAAGTGAGTCCAGAGAGCGGTATAACTTTGCTGATTGTGATCGTCGATGATATCGTGGAGTGCCTCTTGGAGGGCTGTGCCAGACAAACCCATCGTAGCATTATAGTAACCTGACGGCGCCTGGCCGATGAGGACGTGGGTAAATATAAGTAGTAATAAAGTGCGTTTCATAATGAAGAGTCAAAGTAAACTGGATAGCAGGTTTTGGAAGTGCGATTTGTCGCATGGAACCATTGAAATGACTAGACAAATAAGGTGAACCCACACTACGCCGGGACAAGCCGAGCTACGCCTGCCAGGAAAGTTGGGTGCTGATCGAATCGTACCACCAAATCAAATAACCACTATTGTATGACGGTATGTTTCTGATAGCACCCGGTTTCAACCGGGTGTTGAATACCAACCCTTAACCTGGCAAACCGTTTCAACGGTTTACCACCTCTACTTTGTGTTTCAAAAGGAATAGATCCAATTCCTCTTTGTAGGACCGATTTGCATGGTGCTCCTTTTGATTCTTGATATAGTCCAATACGCCCTTGACATTTGATTCACTAACCGAAAAGGCAGCATAGCCTCTGCCCCATGAAAATTTTATTTGTTGCTCTTCCCTTCGATTTAGCCACCTGGAAGATGCACCTTTAAGGAGTTTAGCCACGTCTGCTACACTCTTCTCTGGTGGAAGATCAAAAAGAATATGTATGTGGTCTGCATTCACATAGCTACACAAGTAATTGACCCTTGCCTTCAAACAATATTCTTTCAAGTATCCATGAAGCTTCTTTCGCATTACCTCTTCAATCATGTTTTGGCGCTTATGCGTGGACCAAATCATATGCACCGATACCCTTGTGTGTGAGTGAATTGCCATCTGCTGTTCTCCTTATCTTTAAAACCGTTAAAACGGTTATGGGTTTTATTGATCTTCCAGAACACCCAACTAAAGTTGGGTGCTAACAGAAGCATGCCTGTCAATTCACATAGCAATCATTTCAATGTTAGTGTTTTTCTATTAGCACCCAGTTTCAACTGGGTGTCAATGAAACCGATGAAGATTGTTAACCGTTTTAACGGTTTACCGTACTAATGTCACCAAGCGGTGCTGAACCTGGTCCTCGGTGACCAGGCGGACGACATACACGCCAGAATCCACCGGATGGCCTGATGCGTCTCTCCCATTCCACGTGATCAGGTTTTCCCCCGATGTCAAGGCCCCCACGTTCAAATGTTTCACCAGGGCTCCCTTTACATTGTAGATATCCAGACGACCCTCCACTCCTTCACTGGCAAGCGTCAAGGCGATGGTGAATCCAGGATTGGCCGGATTGGGGAAGATCGAGTCCAACTGGATGGCTGATGCCTGGTGTTGTGGCGGAGATCCGACATAGGTGATCTCGATCAAGGGATGCAGGGTGCTTTGATTTGCATAATCCACATCCATAAGTTGATAGTGATAGACCTGGCCAACCTCAACCTCTGTATCAAGATACTCGTATTCATTCCGCTCACTTGTTGACCCCTGGCCAGCGAGTTGAGCATGATCTGCAAATGAGGCGATTTCCTGAGGATAACGACCATCGTCCATGCTCCGCAGTATGACGAATCCTTGATTCTCGGTCTCTGATTCAGTCCTCCATTGTAATAGAATGCCGCCCGAGACCGATGTTGCCTGCCAATGGCTCAACTCAACCGGTAGGGACGTATCGATCCACTTGGAATTGTCACCCCCGTTGCCTTCACCTGGTGTACCATTAGATGAGCTCACCTCAGTCCAATACGCTTCATTGGATAGATCATCCACATTATTGCCAGTAAAATATTTTACCTGACCACTGCCCGGTGCTGACACGCTGGCCGTGGGGTGAGTCACCGCCAGGTCGTGGATCATGGTATCGCTGGCATCGCGGATAGCGGGCCCATCATCCCCATCAGAATTGGCGAAAGCGCCAGTCGTCCCACCCCAGAGTCCGGTATCGGTAATAAAATCACTATTCCCCACAGGAATGATCACTGATTTATCGGTAATGACCGTATCCTCTCCCCCTGCCGCTGTGATCGTCTCATCCACGTCGCCATCGTTGTAGATGACGATAATAGTTCCCTGAGCTACTTCAGACCATTTTGGATGTGTTGTGAATTCACAGATGGAATGCCAGGTACCATCATCGTTATCTCCCAATTCCCAGCCTCTCAGATCTACACCACTGTCCACGACGAGGAATTCAACCCACTCCTTACCCCCGCCTGAGCCCTGGGATACTTCATTGATGATGACACTTTGAGCCTGGATATGTGTACTCCAGAATAAAGTGATCAAACTGATGATCAGTCTCTGCATACGTCCTCCTTAAATGATGAAATGCGCAACCCGAATGGGTTGGTTTGACTTATCGATTTAAAGGGATGGGGTTAGCGACCTTTGAAAGGCTGGATAAGATCGGATAGAATTACGATGAATGCAAGATAAAGATATTTATTTCGTGATATTGTCATTCTGAACGGAATGTCTTCCTGCTTGCCGAGTCGTAGCTCGAACCCCGCCACGGCGGGGGATGAGCGTAGACTGGAGCCTGTCGAAGGAGAATGAAGTGAAGAATCTTGAACGATTGGCTCGAGGCATGGGGTCAAGATTCTTCGCCGTTGGCTCAGAATGACAATCCTTAAATAAGTTAATAGAAAAAGGGCAGGATTTACCCTGCCCTTTGAGTCATTGATTCCTGTTCCGAGATCAGGAGCCTGAGAAGCTCACCTTATCGAACAGCAGGGTTGGTGTTCTAAAGGAGGAATGAACATAAGGATCATTCCCAACTTCCACCAGATTCATGAGCAAGTCAGAATAATTGCCTGAAATGTTCATCTCCGTGATGGGTTGAACACGCTTACCATTCTCAATGAGCCATCCGGCCACACCGAGGGAGTAATCCCCTGTGGTTGAATTGGCATTACCACCCAACCAATTGGTTACCAGTATCCCCTTGTCCAGAGCTGCTTCGATCTCCTGCCCCGAGCGTGTTCCAGGCTTGATGATCAGATTAGATGTACCACCACCATTCGGCTGCCAGCCCATCTTGTTTCCGTAGTAAACATCTACGAAGTAATCATCCAGGACACCATTGGAGATCACGGGTCGGACCTTGGCAGCGATGCCATCACCATCATAATATTTACTTCCCAATCCGCGTACGACGGTTGGGTCATCGATGACGCTCAATACATCGGCAGCGATCTGTTCACCCTTTTTGCCTTCCAGGAAGGAACGTTTCTGCTGAATATAGCTGGCCCGCATGGGTCCCAGAAGGTAGTAAAGCAGACGTGCGGCATTGGCATTCTCCAGCAGGAGGGGTAGCTGTTCCGACGGCACTTTTTTGGCACCGAGGCGGTCCTGGGTACGCAACAGCGCTTCTGCGGCTGTTTCCTCAGCACTAACCAGGTCCTCCAGATGATGGGCACGGTAATATTTCCAGCCTTCAGGTTTCTTGTCACCCTCCCCCTGCATAGACACGGATGCCCCATGCGTGAAGGATGTAGATTCATTGTGTCCCTCGAATCCATTGGACATCAAGAGATACGATTCGCTATGACTGTCGTAGAAGCCAGAGGCAATGGAAATGATTCGCTCATCTCTCCCTTCCAGAAGTGCGCCTAGTTCCTTGGCTCGGTTTAAGCGTTCTTCTGCCGTCACCGCCACCTGGGCTGGATCATTGATATCAATATCCACAGTGTGCTGACCCTCATACAGTTCAGGAGGTGTCAGTGTGCGAAAATCATCCTTCTCCAGGAAGGCTGTCAGGTCGACGGCGTTGGGGATAAACTTTTCCAGAGAGGACTTCCTCAGATCATTCGTGGAATGACTGGAGAACTTGCCCTTGGAATGGATATCGATCCACAGCGACTGCTGGGTGGATTCTTTCAGGTTCTCAACTTTGCCGTCGCGGAAGTCGACTTCAACGCTACGGGATTGATTGATACCGATTCCAGTTTCATCTGCGCCGGCTTCTTTAGCTTTTTTCTGAGCCCAATATCCCAGATCTAAATAGACATTTTTTTCCATATTAACCTCTACCTCCCACCGTTATAGCAGAGACAAGCACACTGGGGAGGCCCATTGACACAGGGACGCCCTGGCCATTCTTACCACAGGTCCAGCCACCCTCAGCCATCTTCATGTCGTTGGCAACCATGGTGATGCGGCCCAGTACCTCAGGTCCATTTCCAATGATATTCACATCCTTGATGGGGGCTGTGATCTTTCCGCCCTCGATCAGGTGTCCCGCTTTCACATAAAAAGTGAAATCACCAGGACCAATATTGACCTGACCATTGGTGAACTGCTCGGCGACAATGCCATAATCGACTGATGCGATCATTTCATCGAAAGTATGGGGACCATTTGTCATATAGGTATTTCTCATACGGGGCATGGGATAATGTTTGAAGGATTCCCGCCGACCGCTTCCAGTGGTTTCAACACCGTAGTGCTTGGCTGTAATGCGATCATGGAGATAACTGCGCAGAATACCATCTTCCACCAGCATGGTCTCCTGGGAAGGCACACCCTCATCATCCACATTAATGGAACCACGGACGTTCGGATTCATACCATTGTCAACAATGTTCACAAATGGTTCAGCGACCTTTTTGTTGATCATTTCCGAGAACACCGAGATACCCTGACGGTTGAAGTCAGCTTCCATCCCGTGCCCGATGGCTTCGTGAAGGAGTATTCCAGAACTACCGGCAGCGAGCACAACCGGGATCTCACCTGCCTGAGGGGTGGTTGCTTCGAACAGTTTCACGGTACGGGCAACAGCTTCTTTGGGGAGTCTTTTTAATCTCTCAGGGGTCAGGAAACGGATATCGTCCCGGGCGGAGTAATCGAAATAGTTGTTTTCCCGACGGCCATCTTCTTCTGCAGTACAACCAACAGATATCCGCAACATGGGCTGATAATCCGTGGAAAGACCGCCTTCAGAATTAGCGACCAGGATATAATTCTCACTATCACTGAAGGAGACACTGGATTTGACCACACGGGGGTCTTCCTTGAAGACATCATCATTAATGGCTTGCAGCATCTCAACTTTTTCTTTCACGCCTACATCTTCCCAACTGACGCTGGTATCGTAATAGTTCATCAGCTTGGTAGCATTGAAGGTCTGTGGAGCAGCCTTAGGGGCACCTGAGGCAATACTTGCAGCCGTTCGTGCCGCCGCCTTCATGCTGGCCAGTGAGATATCCTCGGTAAAGGAATAACCGGTCTGGTTCCCTTTTAGCACGCGGATACCGACTCCCAATGACACATTGGTGCTGGCTGAATTCACGATATTATCCTGAAGCCGGATGGAGTTACTCAGTTTATTCTGAAAGAAGAGATCACAATAATCTCCTCCATAATGAAGGGCTTCTGCCATGACCTTGCTGACCATGTCTTCATCAATCCCAAAACGCTGGAAGTAGAATGCATAGGGATTGTCACCAGGATTATCCTTGGCAAAACCTGAACGGATGAAGCCGGGCAGGGTCGCCAGGGCCAAACCTGTTCCTGTTACCTTGACGAAATCTCGTCTACTCATATTTACCATACCTGTATTCCTTTCGAAAGGGCGAAGTTTTTGGCTTATAAGCTATTCGGAAGGAAGTGTTCCGTCAAATCTATTCTTCGGAACGGATTAGCGTGATAATCTTATTGTCATTCTGAGCCCTTCGGCTTCGCGCAGGCAGGCTATCTCGGATTGATGTGATGGTAAACCGTTGAAACGGTTGATGGATAAATATGAGGTTAATAAACACCTGGTTAAAACCAGGTGCTAGCAGAAAAGTGCCAGCAAAGGATTACTCTAGTGGCACTTTTCTGTTAGCACCCAACTTCAGTTGGGTGGACACTATCATTCCTATTGGTAACCGTTTTAACGGTTTATCAGAACTTGATCTCCGTGGTCAGCTCAATGAATACCCGATTCAGGTCATGCAACAAAGACGAACTTTTCTCGTCTTCACGAGGAGAAAATGGCCACACTACGTCAACTTCTATACTAGTCTTCCTGAGTGTTAACGAAGGATCTCAGATTGTAGTGATGGGAAACCGTTGAAACGGTCATTAGCTCCGGGCTTCAGCCCGGAGATCAAATTCTCATTTCAAATGGGACTTTAGTCCTTAATCTGGGGCTAAAGCCCTCAAGGTTGAGGTTATGTTCACCCCGGGCTAAAGCCCGGAGCTAGAAAAAATATCTAAAACTTGATTTCTGTTGTCAGCTCCAAGAAGACACGATTCCAGGCTTCGCTTCGATGCTCTCAGCTACGCCCTGGCAGGAAAATCGTGCAAAATTACATGCTCATCCAAATGTGTATGCGTTCAAGTCAATTTAAAACTTGATTTCTGTTGTCAACTCTAAGAATACACGATTCAGGTCCTGCAACAAAGACGAAGCCTTCTCGTCTTCGCAAGGAGAAAATGGCCCCTCTACGTCAAATCATATGCTAGTCTTCCTGAGTGTCAACGAAGGATCTCAGATTGCAGACTGTTGGCAAAATTCAGATGAATAACCGATTACCGCCAACCAGGGGAAGTCCGAGATTGCTTCGTCGCGTACGCTCCTCGCAAAGACGCTTTGGGATTATTACGGGAATAGGACTAGAACTTGATCTCCGTGGTCAGCTCAATGAAGACCCGATTCCAGGCTTCGCTTCGATGCTCTCAGCTACGCCCTGGCAGGAAAATCGTGCAAAATTACATGCTCATCCAAATGTGTATGCGTTCAAGTCAATTTAAAACTTGATCTCCGTGGTCAGCTCCAAGAATACACGATTCAGGTCCTGCAGACCGTCAATTTTCTGGGTGAGCTGGCGGTAGGTCGGTTTCAGACTCACTTCTCCTGCATCTGATTTGTAAAGCAGGTACTTATATGACAGCCAGATACTGGTTGATGTGATATTAGGGGCGCCATCCAGCTTGGGATCGATCTTGAACATATCCACCCAGGTGACCAGGCTACCGGGTCCTACTTTTCCAGCCAGTTTGAAGCGATTGACCACACCTGAATAAGCGCCTGGAAACACAGCGGTCTCCACATTCTGAGTCACGGCTCCAGCACCTGCAGAGATCACAAACCCTGCCACTTTCGGCAGGGTGACATCAGCACCAAATGTCATGGGTGCCGCCTTACCGGAATCTGCCAGGGTTACAAATATTTCAGGTTTGATCTGCACACCCAGGGCTTTTATGGGATAGGACAGATTAAGGGTGTACTGATCTCTTGTACTCTGATTGGGATCAGTCGTCGTACTGGTGTAAGTGGTATCTCTGTAAATACGCAGGGTATCAGTGGTCTGATCGATGAGCCAGGCGTAGCTGGTATCCGTACTGGTGACCACTTCACCTTCCACTGACATCCCTGAGTTATCATCTACGAAGACAGTCAGGTCCAGCTTTTGGCCAAGAAATCTGTAATTGAAATTGAACCCGTGGGCCGCATTGTTGTTGAACAGGATCCAGGGAATATCCAGTGGTTTGATGGGATAGAAATGGGCATCGATGAGGAGTGATCCCGGTACAGGCAGCAAACCGGTGGACCAGCCGTATGTTTTTCCCTGGTAGCCAAAATACGCCAGGAGAAAGTCAACGGTTCCACGGCCAGCGTTTTTGTAGCTGACAGAGCTGGGCAGATCGCCGGTGCCGAACTTGCCGATAAAATTGCCAGCGCCGTTATGAGCCAGGCGCGTTTTGAAAAAATACCCATCACCTATATCAGCCTTTATATCCAGTCGTGCCCAGTAGAAATAATAGATATCGGTGGTTTTATTGCCATAGTCACCGGCATCATTCATATCCCAGCGCGGTCTGACGCGGGCATCCCCACTGATGCTGATATCTGCGTAGGTAAAACTGATGAGTAGAAGTAATACCAATAGAATTCTTGCTGACTGATTCATGGGTGGATCCCTCTTCAATTATTCAGAATGTCGTTCAATTTTCAATAACGTTTGATCAACCGCAAGTGTTATGCCATACTTGTGGGTTTTTAACAAGAAACACCATTACGTCTTCGCGATCCTGAGCGAAGTCGAAGGGGTGGCGATCTCTGATTCGAGTCAATTGGTAGATTGAGGGTTATCATAATAGCCCAGTCCTTTAGGACTGGATTACAATTAAATAATTGATGACATAAGGCCGTTAATGGCCTTCCATGTTTTTGTTTGGACTCTTCCCCCAGCCCTAAAGGACTGGGCTACGTCTGTGCTCAACAAAAAAGCAGCCCCGCAGGATGATTTAGAGCAGATTTTTCTCATATGATTCAAATCACTATGAATTTGCATATAGATACATCCATGCTAAATATTAGAGGATGTATAGATATTTTTGATATATTGAATGCAATAACCGCTAGGAAGCAATTATGCACAGATTGATAACAAGCAATCGAAATAAAGTGATCCTATTTCTACTTGTAGATGTATCCGTCATTGTCCTCAGTTTGTTCGCCGCCCTCCTCCTTCGGTTTGATTTTATGATCCCCCCGGGGTTCATTGGTGAATTCGCCTATCTAATACCGATTATAATTGTTACAAAATTAGCCAGCTACACCCTTTACAGGCTTTACAAAGGGATGTTTCGGTTTACAAGTTTGTGGGATGTAGCAAATATTCTAAAGGCCAATGCAATTGCCTCCGTGGGAATTATACTGGGTTTTGGTTTTTTCCATGGCTTTGCTGGATTCCCTCGGTCACTCTTTCTTATCGATTTTGTCATTTCTACGCTTGGTATCTCACTTTCCAGAGTTTCTGTCCGAATATACTTCTCTCATTTCGTTTCAGATGCAAAGCAAGCCCGCTATCGTGGAGCAAGTGATCAGAAAAAAACACGTTTGATTCTTATCGGTGCCGGTCGTACCGGTGAAAAGATCGCCCGTGAAATTTTGACGACACCCCATATTGGCTACCAGATCGTTGGTTTCATGGATGATGACAAAAGAAAGAAAGGTGCCACGCTCCATGGAGTAAGAGTGCTTGGACAGATCAGTGATGCAGGGTCACTTCCGGTAGAATTTGATGAATTTCTGATCACTGCGCCATCCGCAACTGGTGCTGAGATGCGCTCCATTGTAGAAAAATGCAAACAGGCTGGTAAACCCTACAAAACAGTACCGTCTCTACCTGAAATAATTAATGACAATGTTTCACTCAAGATGATCAGGGAAGTATCCTATGTGGATCTGCTTGGTCGGGATGAGATTCAGTTGGACACCAAGTCCATCACTGAATTTATGAAGGGTAAACGTATACTCGTTACAGGGGCCGGTGGTTCTATCGGATCAGAGCTGGTCAGACAGTGTTTCCAATTTGACCCTGCTGGTGTGATCCTATTTGACAACAGCGAATACAATCTTTTCCAGATTCAGCAAGAGATTTCAAACATAGAGCATAAACCTTTTACTAATATCGTGCTGGGTAGTGTTCGCGATAAAGCAACAATTGAAAATCTCTTACGAGATTATAAACCGCATGTCATCCTCCATGCTGCTGCATATAAGCATGTACCACTCCAGGAGAGCCATCCCTGGGAAGCAGTCAACACAAATGTCCTGGGAACAAAGAATCTCATCGATGCTGCGGTAGCCCATGAAGTTGAGAAATTTGTTCTGGTCAGTACAGACAAAGCTGTTCACCCAGTGAATGTCATGGGTGCAACCAAACGGCTGGCTGAGATCATGGTCCAGGTGGCCAACCGAATGGGTAAGACTTCTTTTATGGCTGTTCGCTTTGGAAATGTCCTGGGAAGTTCTGGCAGTGTTATCCCAATTTTTGAAAAGCAGATCAAGACAGGTGGGCCTGTTAAAATAACCCATCCGGATATGATCCGTTATTTCATGTCTATCCCAGAGGCGGCCCAGTTAATATTACAGGCCAGCTCCATGCCACAGGGAAGAGGCAAAATTTATGTGCTGGATATGGGAAAACCCGTCAAGATCAAGGATATGGCATTTGATCTGATTCGCTTATCTGGACTTGAACCAGAGAAAGACATTCCCATTGTCTACACAGGTACCCGCCCTGGAGAAAAACTTTACGAAGAGCTGGCCTTTGATGGTGAGATCCTCTCCAAAACTGAACACGGAAAGATCATGATCCTGAAAAATGGTGGCGCGACCTATGAGGATTGGACACACCTAAGTTCTGATCTTGATCGATTGGGAAGCCTCAGTGTTTCATTTGATTCAGGAAGAATCAAACAATCCTTGATGGAGATCATTCCAGAGTATAAACCCACAGACAGTAGTATTCTTAAATCACCAAAGATCAAAGAAGACCATCCCTTTACAGCTTAGATCAATTTTTTAGTGAATAATTCAACTCAATTTTCAGCCCTGAGTTGGAGAGTTCACCGGACCCAATCCATCCTGTTGCTCCCAAAGCGAGAGGAGTCTGACTAAATGAGTATCCCAATCCTAATAATAGTCTAGAGTCAGAATAGTCCTCTAACGATTCAAGACTGGTTCTTTCATTCATTTTTGAGGGCGAAAGGGTTGTGATGGGAACCCAACGTTCTGTGAACATGCCGACATTAAGTTTAAAATGTTTTGTGATGATCATCGTATTATCGAAATAGGCAAGGTTTTTCATGCCAGGCACATATTCAACCAAAGGAAATCCAGCCAGGGTCATGGTGGTTGAAGGTCCAGGATGTTGACCAAAATTGGGATTGCTTACAGAAAATCCAATTCTGAGTTGATTCTCAATCCCAATAATTTTTTTTTGTGTAGACCCACTAAGACTAATCAATATTGCATCACTGTAAACTTCTCTATCATATCCATCGATTTGAAATTCGTCAATATAGACATTGATTGATGCGCTAGAGGTTTGGTTACTCCACCGGAAAAACCCTTTAATTATCGCATTATCGGCATCTCCAGAGAATCCAGAATAAATATTCCCCTCACTATCATGTGAGTTAAGCAAGTATGGCAGAAAAGGGTTCAACCGCTTCAGGTCAAATCCGATTTGTTCACCAGTTAAGATGAAAAACTCCCCAGCCCCTATGGAGTAGTTACCAAACTCCCTGGCCAAATGGTGGTAGGACACACTCCTCCTAAAAACCATACCATTCGCCTCCTCAGCAGGCATTACTTCAAAGACATGCTTAAAAGTCCACTTTCGCCATTGGAAGTCCCAGGAAAATCCATCACCAAATGTTGGGTACTTGAATGGCTGAGTATGCCCCTCATCAGTCAAAAAATCATCACGTCCAAATGAAACCGTAAATGGATCGTTGGAATATTTTAATACACTCCTTTGAAACCGTCCTGTAGATAATGGGAAATCTGGGCGTGAAAACTTGGTGGCGATTAATTCATGGGGTTGGTCAGTTAACTCCAGGGCACCTTCAAATGAGAGGTTTTCAAAGATGTCAAAACCATAATCAATCCATACATCTGAGTATTTCTCGTCAGTATCAACATCCGGGAATGATTGAGAGGTCAAACTTGGTAGCAACTGACTATTCCCATAAGAGTAATGAACACTCAGGTTATAGCCAGGATTGTTCTGAGCATAAGTGCTTAGCGCAATACAATACTGCAAAACCACTACCAGCCATATAAAGTGATTTTTTTTCAGGGCGCTATCCTTTTGTCTACTGTTCAAATTCATCTCAATTATACAAACTAATCTGGAATGGAGTAGCCTACAATCAAATATCAGGGTATGTGAATGCGCTTAAGTGTTATACGGATTTACCGAATTCCACTAATTACCCAGGTATTGTCATCCTGAACACACGTGAAGGATCTGGATCCTTTTAAAATGCGAAGAGCTGGCGATCTCGGATCGCTGTCGATTAGCAGAAGTCTGAGATTCTTCGTCCTTCCAGTCCTCAGAAAGACTAAGCCTTTTCGCCTTCGCGAGGAGAAAAGTGCCCCACTACGTCAAATCCTATGCTAGTCTTCCTGAGTGTTAAAGAAGGATCTCAGATTAACGAATGTTGGCAAGATTCTGAGATTCTTCGCTCCCACTTCGCTAGCGCTGAGTGTCATGTTGCCTGCCAAGCCGAAGCCTGTCTTCCTGAGCCTGCCGAAGGACAAGGCGCAGGCTGGATCCGTTTAAAATGCGAAGGGGTGGCGATCCCGGATCGCTTTCCATTAGCAGAAGTCTGAGATTCTTCGTCCTTCCAGTCCTCAGAAAGACTAAGCCTTTTCGCCTTCGCGATTACTATGACCTAGTCAAGCGGATTTTAGTAATCTGGGATTAATTGATTGGTGACCTTTGATATATGGTTTTCTATCTCTGATCATGGCGCATAGGATCTTTACCAACTTGTTTGCCACATTATTGAGCAC
>JAIPJM010000011.1 GCA_021734255.1 Fidelibacterota bacterium
GAAGCTTCTCCGAACTCACAGGATCATCATTACCCACACCAGGGAGATCCTTATCTCCATAACGATCGTCATCGTCTTCATTCACTCTGTCGATCTCTTTGAACAAGGCTTTTACATCCCGCTGTAATCTGGCTTTGAAACTGACTTTGGAATGTAATGGCTTATTCATGCACAACTATATTATTAACAGTATTATATGCAAGCGCTTTCTGCTAATAATGGCATAGATTTAACAAAAAAAGAGGCCTCCCTTTTGGGACAGCCTCTTCTTTTCATTGTATGAAACGGGTAGCGTTTCAATCTCTAACAGCTTAGATCATGGATAGTTTTCCATCGGCAAGGGCGTCATTGAGGATGGCATCCAGAATACCATTCACAAAACTACTGCTCTCCTCCGTGCTGAAGACCTTGGCGATCTCGATCGCTTCAGAAATAGACACCTTGGGTGGAATATCCTTGAAATAAAAGAATTCTGTCAGCGCCATCCTCAGGATCAATCGATCAATAAGGGCGATACGGGTCAGGTCCCAGTTCCGGGACTTCCCTGAGATAAGTTCATCGAATTCCTTACGATGAGCAACTATCCCATGCACCAACTCCCGGGCAAACTTTAACAGATCCTCTGAAAGTTCACTGGTCTCAGCCAACAGGTTAAAGGTCTGATCCAGATCATCATCCTGGATCTCATGGGCATAGGAAACCTGTACCACAAATTCCCGTGCTCTACGCCTTTCCTGCATGACTTAACTCAGAGCCTTCATACTATGATCAGATCTTGGAAAAGAGACGTTTACCCGAACGTCTCATTTGTTTCAGGCGACCGATCTTCTTTATGCGCTCTTCCGCCAGAATGTCGGCTGCATCCATGGTTGGAATATTCTCTTGTGCTGATCGATCAAAAATATCCTGAAGGATCGCATAAATATGATTTACACGGTCGTAGGATCGTTTTTCATTATAGCCTTCGAACTCCCCATAAACATTGATCACACCACCAGCATTGATGGCATAATCAGGTGCATACAGGATGCCCTTCTCAAGAAGAATTTTACCGTGTTTATCATAGTCTGACAGAACATTATTGGCAGCACCAGCAATCACCTGACACTTGAGCCGATCGATGGTCTTATCATTCACAACTGAACCCAGGGCACAGGGAGCGAAAACATCCATCTCAGCATCATAGATATCATCCGGGGCGATGGCTGAAACATTTTTGAATTTCAGCATCTCCCTCACCCGGTTTTCCTTGATGTCGGTAACCAGGATCTTCGCACCCGCTTTGGAAAGATGCTCGACGAGGTACATACCCACATGTCCCAAGCCCTGGACCGCCACTGTTTTACCTTCCAGATCGTCGGATCCCCAGGCCTTATTGGCAGCTGACTTAATCCCAACAAAGGTTCCCCAGGCAGTAAAGGGTGATGGGTCCCCGGATCCGCCAAGTTCAGGACTCAATCCGGCGACATAATCTGTCTCTTCATAGACCCACTCCATCATCTGGGGTGAGGTATTTACATCTTCAGCAGTCACGTAGCGACCACCAAGACTATCCACAAGACGACCAAAGGCGCGAAATGCTGCTTCATTTCCAAGCTCCTGGACGTTACCAAGTATCACTGACTTACCCCCACCGAGGTTTAATCCAGCCAGCGCAGACTTATAGGTCATACCTTCCGAAAGTCTAAGTACATCCCGCAATGCCTCATCTTCCGACTCATAGTTCCAAACACGACAACCACCCAGGGCTGGCCCCAGACTGGTATTATGAATCGCAATGATCGCTTTCAGACCTGTCTCTTCGTCATACCCAAACACAACCTGTTCGTGATGATTCAATTCAGGTGCATCAAAAAACCCCATATTCCAGTTCTCCTTTTCAGTTCAAATATCTAATCGGCCAGCAGATGGCGACTGATCACCAGACGCTGAATCTCGTTCGTTCCTTCATAGATCTGGGTGATCTTGGCATCCCGCATCATGCGCTCAACCTCGAACTCCCGGACATATCCATAGCCACCATGAACCTGGATGGCTTCGTTTGTCACAAACATTGCCGTATCACTGGCATACATTTTTGCCATGGAGGCTTTTTCCCCTATGGGTTTGCCCTGGTCCTTCAACCAGGCAGCACGGTAGACCATCAATCGACTCGCGTCCACCCGGGTAGCCATATCTGCAAGTTTGAAGCCAACTCCCTGAAACATACCGATGGGTTTACCAAATTGTTCTCTTTCCCTGGCATACTGAAGCGCTCGTTCCAGCGCACCCTGGGCAATCCCCAGGGCCTGTGATGCGATGCCGATTCGTCCGACGTCCAGGGTCGCCAGTGCGATCTTGAATCCCTGACCTTCCTCGCCTATGAGATTTTCAGCAGGAACCCGGCAATTCTCAAACATGAGTTCGCAGGTGTCAGACCCCCTGATTCCCAACTTATCCTCTTTCTTGGCCGTAGTGAATCCTTCCCAGCCTTTCTCCACGACAAATGCAGATATTCCCTTATGCCCTGCATCTTTGTCTGTTTTGGCGAACACAACGACAAAATCAGAACTGATCCCGTTGGTAACCCAATTCTTCACCCCTTTCAGGATGTAGGAGTCACCATCTTTGGTGGCCGTGGTCAGCATGGCTTTGGCATCGGAACCTGAGACAGGTTCGCTAAGCGAGTATGCACCCAGTTTTTCTCCAGAAGCCGTCTGCGATAAATATTTCTCTTTGAGATGATCAGAACCGAATTTGAGAATGGGATTGGAGAAAAGAGAATTGTTCACTGACATGATCACACAGGTGGAAGCATCCACACGAGCGACCTCCTCCAGAGTAATGGCATAGCTGAGAGTGTCCATCTCGGTACCGCCGTACTGCTCTGGTACCTGCATACCCATAAAGCCTAATTCCCCCAATTTCTGGATGACCTCAGTGGGAAACTCAGCATTTTTGTCCCTCTCGATCACACCCGGCTTGATCTCAGCTTCAGCGAAATCCCGAATGGTTTCCCTTACCATTTTTTGTTCTTCTGTCAACTCAAAATTCATATGGGTTGTTTCCTTAATTTAAAATTGTCTTACTGAGCCCGTCGAAGTACGACAATTTTTAACCTGATGTATCCTTCGACAAGCTCCAGCCTACGCTGCCAGCTATGGCCAGGCACGCAGGATGACACATCAGGTACTAATTATAATTATAAAATCCTCTGCCGGTCTTGCGCCCCAGATCACCGGCTGCCACCATGCGTTTCAATAATGGACAGGGGCGATACTTGGGATCACCTAACCCATCATGGAGAACGTCCAGAATTGACAAACACACATCCAGACCAATAAGGTCGGCCAGGGTCAGTGGACCCATGGGATGGGCCAAACCCAGATGCATGATCTCATCGATGGCTTCTTTGGTAGCGACTCCTTCCATGAGCGCGAACACAGCTTCATTGATCATGGGCATGATGATGCGATTGGCAACAAATCCAGGATAGTCATTCGCTTCCACCGGCACTTTGGATAAATTTTTCGCCAGTTCTACCGTCGTTGCTACTGTGGCATCGCTACAGGCATGTCCCCGGATCACCTCCACCAGCTTCATCATGGGTACGGGATTCATAAAATGCATTCCGATGACCTTCTCAGGTCTTGCCGTCTGTGCAGCGATCTCAGTGATGGAGATGGAGGAGGTGTTCGTAGCAAGTATCACCTCATCCTCCATAAGTGCATCAAGCTCCCTGAATATCTGGAATTTAATGTCTTTGTTCTCGCTGGCAGCTTCTACAACAAAATCAGTATCGACGATATCTTTCATATCGGTGGTCGTTTTGATTCGACCCATGATCTCATGCTTTTTCTTCTCATCGATCAGATCCTTCCGAACCTGTCGATCCAGATTTTTGCTGATCTTTGACAAGCCTTGCTCCAGGAGATCTCGATTGACATCCAGCAGGACAACCTCGAAATCATGCTGAGCAAATACGTGGGCAATGCCATTTCCCATGGTGCCAGAACCGATGACGGCTACCTCTTTCACTTCCATAGACCCCCCTATACCCTTTCAACGATCAATGCAGCAGCTTCACCACCACCAATGCAGAGCGACGCCATTCCAAAATGGGCATCCCTGTCTTCCATGGCATGCAGCAGCGTAGTTAATATTCTGGCGCCCGATGCTCCGATGGGATGACCCAATGAGACAGCACCCCCATTTACGTTCACCTTGGTATGGGGAATATTCAATTCATCCATGGCAACCATGGTAACGACAGAGAAGGCTTCGTTTATCTCGAACAGGTCGATCTCACCCAGCGTCATGCCAGCCTTTTTCAATACTTTATTCATTGCTTTAGCCGGTGCAGTCGTAAACCATTCCGGCTCGTGAGCAGCTGAAGCCTGGGCGATGATGCGTGCCATGGGTTTCATTCCCCGTCTTTCGGCTTCACCCTCACGCATGAGGAGCAGCGCAGCCGCGCCATCATTGATCTTGGAGGCATTGGCTGCAGTAATGGTACCGTCTTTATTGAAAGCCGGGCGCAATTTGACCATTTTCTCAAAATTTCCACGACCTGGCTCGTCATCGGTGTCAACCAGGATAGGATCACCTTTTCTTTGAGGGATCTCCACGGGTGTGATCTCATTGGTGAATAAGCCCTTTTCCTGGGCATTCAAGGCCCTGGTATAACTTTCTTTGGCAAACGCATCCTGGGCTTCTCGAGAATAATTATGCTCAGAGGCACACAACTCGCCGCTGACTCCCATATGAACGTCATCATAGGCATTGAGCAAGCCGTCCCTGAGAATTCCGTCGATCATTTGACCATGCCCCAGCCGCTGGCCTGAGCGTGCAGCAGGGAGATAATAGGGAATATTGGACATACTTTCCATACCTCCGGCAACAATCATATTGGCGTCTCCTACCTGGATTGCCTGCGTCGCCAGCATAACGGATTTAAGTCCTGAACCGCAAACTTTATTGATCGTCAGACATTCTACCGAATTGGGAAGGCCGGCATACAGGGCTGCCTGTCTGGCAGGTGCCTGACCGATGTTGGCACTGATCACATTGCCCATGATGACCTCATCCACATCCTCTGGAACTACATTGTGTGTCTCTAGAACACTTTTGATGGCAGTGGCACCTAATTGGGGGGCTGTTACGGATGCAAGACTTCCCTGGAAGGCGCCGATGGGCGTGCGTTTTGCCCCAACAATGGCAACTTGACGAATGGCTCTGAATTTACTCATAGGTCTTCCTTCGTAGCTGTCGAGTGAAGCATGACTTACACGCTTCAACTGATTTTAATGATCACCTGCGCTAAAATGTTTGTTCACGAAATTTGACATGTGCACAATTAAGAGGTCAAAAATCGTTCCAATCCGACACTCCTGAAGGGACTTTGATCAGGAGACGGTGTTCTTGCTGGTAGACTGCTCGTAAGCGTCCAGAATTCTTCTGACTAATTTGTGTCTAACAATATCACCCTCATCAAAATCAACGAAGGCCATTCCCTCTACTCCCCTGAGAATCCGAACCGCTTCCAGCAAGCCAGATTCACCGTGGTTGGGCAGATCGATCTGAGAGGGGTCACCAGTGATAATGATCTTCGAGTTTACTCCCATGCGGGTCAGAAACATTTTCATTTGCATGGGTGTGGTATTCTGAGCTTCATCAAGAATGATATAGGCATTATCCAGGGTGCGGCCACGCATGTAGGCTAGTGGAATGATCTCAATGGTCTTCTGATCCAGCAAAAGGTTCACCTTGTCATGGGGCATCATGTCGTAAAGTGCATCGTAAAGTGGTGCCAGGTAGGGATCCACTTTTTCCTTCAGGTCCCCAGGTAAAAAACCAAGTCGTTCACCAGCTTCTACAGCAGGACGGGTTAAAATGATCTTCTTCACTTCCCGGTTTTTTAAGGCTGAGGCAGCGAATGCAACGGCCATGTAAGTCTTTCCGGTTCCAGCAGGGCCTAAACCAAACACCATATCATAATCCATGGCAGCTGCAAAGTAGCGTTCCTGGCCAGGCGTTCTCGGTTTGATGACATCAGAACGGGTGAAGAGCACCACAGAATCCAGTCCAGTCTCGCCCAGGGCGGACTGGCCACTCTGAGACAGGCGAATGATCGTATGCACATCATCTTTATCGATGAATTTCTTGCGATTGAGTACGGCGATCATCTCTATGATGACATTCTCAACGATGGCCACTTTATCGGCCGCACCGCGCACCACCAGTTCATCCCCGCGGACAAATAATTTGACCTCCAGGTTGTTTTCGATGAGTTTTAAATTGGTATCATTGGCTCCGTAGAGTTCAACGGGGCTCACTTCCCTGATGGGAAGTCGTTTTTCAGTGGCAGATTTCGCAGTTGTCAATCCCATAAAGCGGGGTGAGGTTAATCCAGGACGTTAATTTTTGCAAATTAAAAAACACCTCTGGGTGAATTGAAACCGTTGAAACGGTTCTCTTGTTTTTAGATTCATTAGCACCCGACTGAAGTCGGGTGCTAATAGAAGTGTGCCGTTGCACTTATTCTCAGGACAGGCACATTTTTTATAGCCCCTGGTTTCAACCAGGGGTTAAAACGAATATAATATGAGGGGTAACCGGTTTAACGGTTTATGGATTATTCTCTCAGCACCTTCCGCATGATCGCGAATTCACCAGGGTCATGGTCATATGGGATGAAGGCATTCCCGGTCCCCCCGTGAATGACATCCACTGGCCGCTGCTTGCTATTCAACAAACTCTTAATTGTGATCTCAACCGTATTTTCTGGTGAGATGATCTCCACAGTATCTCCGACCCGGATCTGATTCTTCACTTCAAATTCCAGCAGCTTCTTGGCAGCATGCCAGCCCATGACCATACCAGCATTCTGGTGTGTGAAATCAAGGCTTGAGGGATCATCATAATTCTGACCATATTCCCGGGGATCTTTGGTATAAAATCCTGAAATATAGCGGCGATGAGCGATCCCGATAAGGTCTTCCAGATTGCGTTGATCGAAGGGCCGGTCTGCCAGCATGTCATCAATAGCTTTCCGGTAGGAGCGGGCAGTCATAGCGGCATAGTAAACGGATTTGGTGCGTCCCTCCACCTTATAGCTGACAATACCCGCATCGCGCATCTGTCCCAGAAGTTCTATGGAGCACAGGTCCTTGGCGTTCATCATATAGGTACCATGTTCATCTTCCAGCATGTTGAAGTGCTGACCCGGTCGTTTGGGTTCTTCCAGGAAAAAGCCATCGCCAGGGGATTCATATTCACCCACGGGCTGTTTGATGTCCTGGGCTTCCAGCGTGAGGAGGCTAGGGGTCTTCTGACCAAAATTATATCCCCAGCGACAGGAGTTCGTACAGGTCCCCTGATTGGCATCCATGTTATTCATATAATTGGTGATCAGGCAGCGTCCCGAATAGGCAATACAGATGGCACCATGGACAAACGCCTCCAGTTCCACATCAGGCACCTGCTCATGGATCTCAGTGATCTCCTTTAAGCTGAGTTCACGGGACAGGATGATCCTGGAAACCCCCTGGTCGCGCCAGAAAGCAGCACTGGACCAATTGGTGCAATTAGCCTGGGTGGATAGATGGATCTCCAGGTCAGGGAATTCTTTCCTAGTCAGACCGATAAGGCCAGGATCGGACATGATCATGGCATCTGGTTTATACTGCAGCATACGCTCCAGCTCCTCCATGAAGCCCTTGATCTTGGTATTATGGGCATAGATGTTCATGGTAAGATAGATCTTCTTACCACGCTCGTGGGTATAGTGAATCGCTTCTACCAGGGATTCTTTTCGAAAATCATTTTCTCTGGTCCGGAGTGAGAAACGGGGAACCCCTGCATACACTGCATCAGCACCGTAGGCGAAAGCATATTTCAGTTTCTCAAAATTCCCCGCCGGCAGCAACAGCTCAGATCTGGTGTCTTTCAAGACGCACTCCTTATACAATTCCTCATACAATTCCTCCCCGATCACAGACAATAAGGCAATTATACTGGAGGAATGCAATTCTTTATTTGTTCTAGTCTGCTGCTACAGTTACCAATGGCAAATACCAGCACTTAAAAAGGTGACAAAATTTTGCTCAATTTGACCTGTTTTAAAGGATGATGTTAAAGCAAAAAATAGGGTCTTTCTGCTAAGCGCCTTATATACAACATGTTGTATCTTTATGCCTGACAAACACAAAAAGTTGTGCAATTTTTGCCCGACTGAATATCACACATTTTTCTCACAATTTGGTGGTTGACAGTCAAAAATCGCCAGTCTATCTTGCGTCGCAATGATAGGAGAAATTTAGGAAATTGATGACACTCACCTGGGTAAATAATCCCCATGAGTCAGTTCCTTTTGTGTTCTCTGTCACAGCAATTGTCGTTTCATATGTATCCAATAAAGGAGGAGAACAAGAAAATGAGTAAACGTTACTTATTTGCTGTGTTGCTCGTAGCTATCGTTCCTGCATTGGCCCTTGCACAGGGTACAATATCAGGTACAGTTACAGATGCTGGCACAGGCGACGCCCTACCCGGAGCTAATGTGATCGTGGTTGGTCAGGCTTATGGTGGTGCATCAGACCTTTCAGGTGCTTTTGTTATTGAAGGTGTACCTGCAGGTAATTACGAGGTGACCGCATCAGTTATCGGTTATGAGACCGTTTCCCTAAGTGCTCAGGTTGCTAATGGTGTAGTTACAACTTTGAATTTTGCTCTTGGTAGCCAGGCCCTCGAAATGAGTGCTTTGGAAGTACTTGCTTCACGTGCTGGCGAAAATACACCTGTTGCCTACACAAACGTTTCCAAAGAGGAAATGGAGGTGCGTCTGGGATCACAGGATATCCCCTTGGTTTTGAATACTACACCTTCTGTTTATTCAACGAATCAAGGTGGTGGTGCTGGTGATGCTCGTCTCAACGTTCGTGGTTTCAACCAGCGTAATGTTGCCATCATGATCAATGGTGTGCCCCAGAATGATATGGAAAACGGTTGGGTCTACTGGTCAAACTGGGACGGTGTTGGTGACGCAACCAGCTCGATCCAGATGCAGCGTGGACTGAGTGCCGTTAACCTTGCTACCCCCTCTATTGGTGGTACAATGAACATCATCACAGATCCAACCAAGCTTGAATCTGGTGGTAGTTTCAAGCAAGAACTTGGTTCTGGCAACTTCTTGAAATCTACTGTTAACTATAACACCGGTCTTATTGCTGACAAGTTCGCCCTGAGTGGAACTATTGTCCGTAAAACGGGTGATGGAATTTATAAGGGTACCTGGACTGATGCCTGGGCATACTACTTCGGTGCTGCCTACGCTCTGAACTCTAACAACCGTTTCGAGCTGTATGCCATTGGTGCTCCCCAGCGCCATGGTCAGAACCTGTACAGGCAGAATATTGCTGCTTATGACAGTGCCTACGCAAAGACCGTTGAAGGCTATGATGAAGACGCTATTGACGCATTTGTGGAACATGAAGACGGTCGACTCTATAATGAGAACGTAAGTCCTGTTTCTTCCAGTTATACCGGCAAGCAATACTGGTACATGTACGGTGAAGGTGGACTATTCGGTGGCGGTCTTCAGGACCGATATGACCCTGACTTCTTAAACGAACGTGAAAATTACTTCCACAAACCACTGGTTAACCTCAACCATTATCTGCAGCTTTCAGATAAGATGAGATTATCCTCTGTCCTTTATTGGTCAGGTGGTTCAGGTGGTGGTACCGGTACCTATGGTTCAGTAAAATGGAACTATCATGAAGGTATCTCAAGTCCTTCCCGTTGGGTTCATTATGATGCAACTATCGCAAACAATTCCAATGTGGATTCCACATGGTCAAATACCGAAAAAAGATCATATGGTATCTTGCGCAACAGCATCAACCGTCAGAACACCTATGGTCTGATCTCCAAGCTGAACTATGATATGAGCGATATGCTCAAGCTGCAGGTTGGTATCGACTGGCGTACTGCAGGTATCGAACATACCCGTGAAGTCCGTGATCTTCTGGGTGGTGACTACCTTATAGATGACTCGGATCCCAACGTAGCTAATGGTGGTGAGTATATGGTCGGACTCGGTGACAATATCGATTATTACAACCAAACTACTGTCGACTGGATCGGTGGATTTGTGCAAGGTTCATACTCAGCAGGCGCACTTAATGCCTACGGTATGGCCGGATTCTCATCCATCAAATACTCCTATCAGGACCTCTTCACAGTTGCACAGGAAGTTATAGAATCTGAAGCTATTGGAGCCATGCAGTTCAAGGGTGGCGGTATGTACCATCTAGCTGAAAATTTCAACGTCTTTGCTAACATTGGATATGTTGAGAAGCCACCGATCATGGACAATGTGATCTATTTTGACGGATCTGTTGCTGCTGATCCTGCCAATGAGAAGTTCACAAGCACAGAGCTTGGTCTGAATTTCAATGCACAGATGTTTGCCCTAACAGCAAACGTCTACAACACTGACTGGATCGATCGTAACCTGACCAAGGCTGTTACAAGTGGCCAGGGTTCAAGTGGTGATACGGATGTGATCTTCCTGACAGGTGTCAACCAGAACCATAAGGGTCTTGAGATCGAAGCTACTATTCAGCCCATGAAGATGCTCCGTCTTGATGCATCGTTGAGTTTTGGTAACTGGGCATTTGTTGGTGATGCCGAAGGTGACTACCAGAATGAAGCCGGTGAGCTCTTAGGTGAATACACCTACGCTCTGAAAGACCTCAAAGTTGGTGATATGCCTCAGACCGCCTATATCTTGGGTGCAACTGTCACGCCTATCCCTGGCTTAAGGGTCCAGGCTCTGTATAGTATTTATGATAACAACTATGCAGATTGGAGTCCAGATAGTCGTCAAGTCGATGATGCTGACAATGATGGTGTGATCAGTGATGCTGAATTAGCCGCTGCTGATCGTGAGCAGGTCTGGGCAGCTCCGGGTTATGCGAAAATGGATCTCCACCTTGGCTATGATCTTCCAAGGATCGCTGGTATCAATGCTCAGCTGTTTGCCCATGTTTTCAATGCTCTGGATGCTACTTACGTTCAGGATGCACTTGATAACAGCCCATACAATAGCTATGGAACCAAAGAGCACATGGCGCATAATGCCGAAGTATTCCTCGGAACGCCTCGCTATATGAATGTTGGATTAAAACTTTGGTTCTAAACCTAGTTTAAATACCTATAAAAAACCCGGGCATGTCCCGGGTTTTTTTATCTTTACCACCTGATAAAATCCAATTAGCTAGACACCAAAGTGATCGAATGGTAGGTTGGAAGGAACGTAGCATGCTACGTTCCTATCGACCAAACCATCACCCCAATTTATTGCATATCAGGTAGTAAAGCCCAAAGATAGCGCCGATCACGATCCCTGCTGGGGAAATAAATACAGCAGCCAGGAAAAAGATCACTGAGAAACCAAAGAGCAACTGGTCCAAAACAGGGACGCCGCCAGTTTTTTCAATCAGGATCTTAAATATGTTGTGCAGCAGAACGAATACCGGAAAACTAACGACTGATATAGCCAGGAGCGTACCGTAGGCACTTGCTTCTCTCCAGTGATGCACAAAAGCAACAGTGATAAAGCATACACCTGTATAGCTAAGGACAATTCCAGGTGGATTATCAGCGATACCAATTAGGATTGCCAGCACTAACAGAATCAAACCGATACCTAGGAGTTACTTCGTCCTGGAGCGTTTAAGTTGTTCTTTTATGAATGAAATTATTATATCCATGCAGTCCCCCGTGTCTCCCTAATGGTTAAGGGTCCCCTCCTTGGAGGGGCCAGGGGTGGGTTGGTTACCCACCAAATCATCCTGATGCTCCTCAATCCAGAGTTCAATTGCTATCAAAATGTCACCCATGTTCTTTTTCAAATCAATATCTTCAAATCGCAAAAATCTAACACCCGACTTTTCCAGTCGTCTTTGTCTATATAAATCGTATTTCTGCACATCTGAATGATCATGACTCTCACCATCAATTTCGATAACAAGCATCAGATCTTTGCAATAGAAATCAACGATGTAATTGTCAAGTGGACGCTGTCTATTGAATTGAAACCCCATCATGCGCCGCCCTTTGAGTTTATCCCAGAGAAGAATCTCGGATAAAGTCATATTTTGTCGAAGCTTCTTAGCCTTTTCCTTTAGGTGAGGATTATAAGGTATGATGGTTCTTTTTGCTGTCAATTGCCCACCCCGACTCCCTTCAGGAGCCACCCCTCCAAGGAGGGGACTTCCCTAACGAAGACTTGACATTTTCGGGAAATTTGAGTTCAGCGAATATTATCCCTCAGTCTTTGCTGCTTTCGCCGCCTTTTTTGGTTCCTCTGGTTCCAGAGCCAGATCTATAACATCACAGATCTCTTCAACAAACTCGAAATTCATTTCCTTCTTGACCTTATCCGGTAGATCCATGAGATCTGATTCGTTCTTCTTCGGTAAGATCACTGTGGTCAGACCAGCACGGTTTGCGGCCATGACCTTTTCCCTGATACCCCCAATGGGCAGAACAGCACCACGCAGGGTGATCTCCCCTGTCATACCCAGGTTGCTCTTCACCAGACGCTCCGTTAGCAGGGAGATCATAGCTGTAAACAGGGTAATACCGGCAGACGGACCGTCCTTGGGAACAGCCCCTGCAGGAATATGGATATGCATATCATATTTCTTATAAAAATCGGGGTCAACATTCAACTTCTCAGCATTGGCGCGGATGTAGGAGAAGACAGCTTGTGCCGATTCCTTCATTACATCGCCCAATTTACCGGTGAGTTTAAGGTTCCCCTTACCTGGCATTTTCATGGCCTCAATAAAAAGGATATCCCCGCCAACTGCTGTATAAGCGAGTCCGATGACAATACCAGGGTTTGACATGCGTTCGGCTATCTCATTATGACGTTTGGGTGGTCCCAGGATCTTGGTAATACTGCCTTTGGTGATCCTGCGCTGTTTCTCGTTACCCTCGGCTCGCTCACGGGCCACCTTGCGGCAGACATTGGCGATCTGTCGCTCCAGGTTACGAACACCGGCCTCATAGGTATAGCGACTGATAAGCTCAGAAATAGCAGTGTCCATGAAAGTGATCTGATCTTCTCCCAGAGCGTGCTCTGATACCTGTTTGGGGATGAGGTATGATTTGGCGATCTGAATCTTTTCTTCCTCGATATACCCGGGGAAGTCGATCATCTCCATACGATCACGAAGCGGTCCCGGTATAGGATCCAGCCAGTTTGCAGTGGCAATGAACATGACCTTGGAGAGGTCGAAGGTCACTTCCAGATAATGATCACTGAATGAATGATTCTGCTCGGGGTCCAATACTTCAAGCAGGGCGGAACTAGGGTCACCCCTGAAGTCGGTACCTAACTTATCAACCTCATCGAGCATGAATACAGGATTACGGGTTTTGGCCTTTTTCAATCCCTGAATGATACGGCCTGGCAGAGCACCTATATAGGTTCTTCTGTGCCCCCTGATCTCAGCTTCATCACGGACGCCACCCAGTGAAATGCGGACAAATTCACGTCCCAGCGCATCGGCAATGGATTTACCCAATGATGTCTTTCCAGTTCCTGGAGGACCCTGGAAACAAAGGATGGGTCCCTTGATAGGCGCGTCCGGGCTCTGTTCCAGCTTAAGTTTTCTCACAGCCAGGAATTCCAGTACACGATTTTTAACACGTTTCAGGCCGTAGTGATCACGATCCAGGATCTTCAGCGCTTCATGGACATCCACTCTGTCCTCGGTTTCATTACTCCAGGGCAATTCGACCAACCAGTCCAGGTAGGTACGGGAGACTGTATATTCAGGTGATGACGGAGGAATTCTCTGGAGTCGGTCGATCTCTTTATTGGCAACCTTTAACGCCTCCTCCGGCATTCCCACTTTCAGAATCTTTTCTTCCAATTCCTTGATCTCAAGGGTCTGATCGTCTTCGCCCAGTTCCTTTTTAATCGCTTTCATCTGTTCCCGAAGAAAATATTCGCGCTGGCTCTTCGAGATCTCTTCCTGAACTTCGGTCTGGATTTTTTCACCGATCTCCTGCCTCTGAATCTCGCGATTGATAAGGACGGTGGCCTTCTTCAGACGTTCATCAACGTTTGTTTCTTCCAGGATGTCCTGCTTCTCAGAGTTGGATAGCTGCATCATGGAGATCGCCCTGTCCACCAGGCGAGCAGGATGTTGTATATTGGATAGCAGGGAAATATGCTCCTGGGTGATGTAGTCCGCCACCTTGGATAATTCCTTGAAATTGGTTCGGATGTTCGCTGCCATTGCATCGGTTTCCAGATCAGCATCATAGATCTCGTCAATACTCTCGATGTGCGCCTTGAAATATGGGTCTGACTGTGTGTAGTCAGAGATCTTTACCCGTTCTCCGCCCTGCACAATAGCGCTCTGACTTCCATCCGGCATATCCAGGATCTTCATGACTGAAGCTGTTGTTCCGATCGTAAAGAGATCAGAGATTTCCGGATTCTCGACCGAGCCTTCTTTCTGAGCAACCACGACGATCGTTTTCTTTCCCGAGGGTAACTCTCTCAAGAGCTTCAATGATCGTTCTCTACCGATGTAGAGCGGAATGACCTGCTGCGGAAACAGCACCGTATTTCTCAGTGGCATGACTGGTAGTGCGTTTGTTGTATTTGACATATATTTCTCCGTTAATTCTTATTCTGTGTATTCAATTGTATCGTTTATTCGTAATCCTTCAAAATGCTTTACTACTTTCAGAGCGCGCAGAGTCACTTCAAAATTTCCACGTTTATCCCGCCCGACAATGGCTGGCCACAGCCCGTTCTTTAGTTGAACAGAAACGAGCCAGTCCACCAATTTTTCGATCTTTCGATTGCGCTCATTGTCGTTGAACATCTGATAGGTTTCCAGATATCTCAAGGTACCCCCATGCAGGACACTCAATCCTGCGTGACCGCTGAGGAGCGTATCCCAAGCCTGCATGCCTGGTAGCAACTTACTCTGATCTGGGACCAGGAGGTGATCCTCCAAATATTTTAAACCTTTTCGCAGCGTGCGATTATTCTTGAATTGCTCTGAGTGTCCCATGGTCCACAAAAAGAACAAGGTGGTCCAGAGGCAGGAATCCTGGTCAGATGGCAAGCTGGACCAACTCCCATCGGAATGCTGGTTTTTGAGGAGATCCCATATGAGGTTTTTGATGATAGGATTACCATCAAGTTTCAGCGCGATACTCAGATAGATGGCCTGACTCAACTGATGCAAGCGGAGAGGTGGATGATCCTTGTCAAGAAAACGGATGACTTCTCTCATTCCCAGAAGTGCTTTCTCCTGCTTTTCTGTGACCATAAGATCGACCAGCGCATGCAATGCTTCAATCTGCTGAATGAATTGGAGGGTTTGAAGCTGACCTTCATCAAGCCCTTTGGTTTTGCCTGATAGGGGCCAACATCCGTTCTGATCCTGTTTAGCAAAAAGGAGCCGTCGATCTTTTTGCTTTCTCAAATTCTTCTTCAGATCTTTGAAATCATTTGATTCCCCATCATTCAACACATCGCGTAATAACTGATATCGAATATGCAGGGGTGCTGCATCCATCAACACGGGGATGGTGTCTATTCGGAGGACTTCAAGCCAGGGAAACGCAGATCTGTCGTAATCAGCAGCCATAGAGCCGTTATAATAAGCGACAAATCACTTGTAACCAAGCAAACATGAAGGCTAATTCATTATTATATTAAGCTAAGCGATAATGTAGAACAGTAAAACGGGGTTCGAGTCAGGCTAAAATGCGACACAAATGGGCAAAACCACTGACAGTCCCGCCTAAATGCTATCGCATTTATGGTTTGAAATAAAAAAAACCCCGGTGATGTACCGGGGCCTTTTTTCGAGGAGAGTAGTAGTGTCAGCAGTTATGGCCGCCGCCACCACATCCGCACTGCTGTGCGTGATTGTGGGACTTCTCAATCGTGAAGCCCTCTGTGTTATCATCTTTATAGTAATTAACGCTTGCCCCCTCTAACTGGGAAAAGCTTGACGGGTCGACTAGAATTCGTACTCCCTGAGACTCAAATACATTGTCTTCAGGAAACTGCTTGTTTTCCAAAGTCATCCCGAATGAATTGTTGGAACAGCAACCGGAATTGGCATAAATACGCAAGCCACCTTCCTCTGCCAGGGCTTTTTCATCAATCAGTCCCTTGATCTTCTCTGCTGCTACGTCACTTAGTTGAATCATATTATAAAACCTTTTGTTAAGAGCTCATTTATTTTCTGGCTAAAGATGATAATAATAGTATTTAATTGCAAGCATATTTTATTAGGCCTTATATTATTTGTACCTAGTGTTCACAACCCTTCTCAGGGTTATTGTCCAGGTTTCCATTAAGAAAAGCCTGTAAAGCAGCATCGACTGTAGGGATGGTTGTGATCACCGCCTGGATATTTGCCCCACACAAATCATCATATATCCGGCGTCCCATTCCCCTTGATATAACCACTTCACAATCAGAAAGTGCCTTCAGGATGGCAGCGTGTGAATGACCATGTCCCTGGCTGTGATCGTCCCCACCCGTTTTGGCATGCTGAGAAAATGTATTTTCGCGGTATTCGTTTTCAGCGATGACCCCATCCTTGATCTCGGAAATGATAAACCCTCGGGTTCTACCAAAATGCTGGGCAATGTTTACATAGTCGTCTGAAGCAATTCCAATTTTCATTTTTGATAATTCTCCTGTTATTTTATACCAAGCCATCTTTGGCTTTACTGTTAAGTAACATCTAAATATAAAACCCACTTTAATTTATATAAAGCATTATTTGCTATTTAGCATTTTTTTATCTAGCCAAGCTTTTAAGCCCTCGCGGTCGACGCTGTCAGTCGGATTTAAATCTGGCCTTGAATGAGGAACAGATAAGACTTTCTAAATAGGGCTAAATTCGTCTTATTTTGTTAGTCCTGACCATTTTTTCTATGAATACTTCCCATGATTCCCTTTTATTTTCTGATGATATTTATTTATATTCGACTTACAACAAGTTGAGGGAAGACATTATTAACTAGTTGAATAGATGCAATCTGCAGATAGTATGCCTGCTGGCATATATTTTGTATTTATAAATACTGTTTTGTGTAGTGTAGATATTAGATAATTTTTTGTTTAACATGAAAAAGGGGGAGTACATGAAAACTCTACAATTCATCTCACTTTTATTAGTAGTAGTTGTTGCCCTGTCAGCCGCTGATTACATCGGCTCTGACAAATGCAAGATCTGTCACAGAAAAGATACGTCAGGAGAGCAATATCCTATCTGGAGCAGCGGTCCGCACGCCAATTCGTTTGAAACACTGAAAAGCGACCAATCCAAAGCCATCGCAAAAAAGATGGGACTCAAAGTGGCTCCTGATCAGGCACCAGAATGTCTGAAGTGCCATGTGACCGGTTGGGAAAATGGTGGCTATCAGCTCGAGGTTGATCCTGAAGATAGGCGAGCCATGAAAACAAATGATGATCTTGCCCGTGTGGGATGTGAATCCTGTCACGGTCCTGGCTCAGAGTACAAATCCAAGAAGACGATGGTCGGTATCTTTGATGGAGAGTTAAAGGGTGAAGACTACGGTCTGATTGCGATCAATGAGAAAACGTGCACCAGTTGCCACAATGATGAGTCACCAACTTTCAAAAAATTCGACTTTGCAGAGAGAGTAAAAGAGATCGCTCACCCCGTACCACCAAGGTAAAACCATTATGAGACAGACTCTCAACGCATTCTTGATCTGGTCCTTACTGGTTGGGATTTCGTTTGCCCAGGATGTGGTAGCTGATATCGATTATCCTGAATTGATCAAGATCGACGAGCTCTCGAATATCTTTCACCCCGTTGATTTTGCCCATGGCTTGCATGCGCGCATGACAGTCATGGGGGATGGCTGTGCCACTTGCCACCATCACGCTGAAGACGATATCTATGAGCCTTGCTCTGAATGTCACCTGGCCGAAGATCCAGACGCGTCTATGGCAATGCCCACGCTAAACGGTGCTTACCACCGGAATTGCCTGAATTGCCACCAGGATTGGGTGGATGATGATGTGTGTCAGACCTGTCACATCAAACGTCGCTTCACCTTTAGTGCAAGGAAGCCACTGGACGAGACGGATATCCTGGCGTACGAACATCAGGAAATCCAAGTTCCGGAGATCGTCAATTTCGTACCACCTGAAAGTGATGAAAAACCGGTAGTGTTTCATCACAGAGAGCATACAGAGCTTTATCGCTATGATTGCGCAACCTGTCACAGAAAGACCAACTGTAGTAAGTGTCATCAATTCGTGCCACATGGAAAAGGTGTGGTTTCATCTTTGGCTCACCACCATGACCCCTGCAGTTCCTGCCACGAAACTGAAAAGGAAGACCAGTGTGCGGTCTGCCACACAGACAGTCCTTCTAAAGGATTCGTACACGCGGTTACAGGCTTCCCTTTGAAGTCTTTTCATACTGCTCTGGAATGCAGCCAATGTCATGGCAAGCTATCACCGATCAAAGCGTTGGATCCTGACTGTCTGCAATGTCATGATAACTTTGAAGTCGGGATGTTCGACCATTCTGTGACTGGTCTCACGCTCAATGAATATCATGAAGAGATTGATTGTTATGAGTGCCATATGGACGACAAGTATGATGTGGCGCCTGCCTGTTGGGAATGTCACGATGAGGACATAAGCTTTCCGGATCAGATCCCGGGAACACGAACAGATAACAACTAAATAATTGCAAGGAAGAGGTTCCACTCCTATGAAACGTTCGATTCAGCAAACCTTTGGTACGGCTCTACTGGTGCTGATAATTCTATTTCCTTTTCAGTTGGCAGCTCAGGACGATTATTACCCCCTCGATAGCGATATGTGTGTCGATTGCCATGAAGAATCTGAAATGGGGACCATGTTTGAAGACGAGCTTGAGGCCTCGATACATGAAGGGTTTGAATGCCTGGATTGTCACATAGAGTTTGATACAGATCCGCATACAGATGCTGCCCTTGAATTTGAAGCTGGTTGCGAAGGTTGCCGGAGCTGCCACGAAGAGGCTTCCGATACCTACCAGGCTCATGGCCGCTCACATCGGGATGACTGCAAGGATATTCCCAGCTGTTCAGCCTGCCATGGGACCCATAAGATCCTGCCCAGTTATGAGGTAGAGTCATCGGTAAACTCTACAAATCTGGCAGGCACCTGCGGCAATTGTCATGAAAATATCGACCTGGTAAAGCAGTACGATATTCTCCTGAAACACCCTGTAGAAGTATACGAAACCAGTGTACATGGGAAAGCCACTGGTGGTGGTAATGAAGAGGCAGCCACTTGTAATGACTGTCACTCAACTGGTGGTTCCGCACATGAGATCTATCCGCCAAATAATCCAGCGTCTTCTATCAATCACCTGAACATTCCAGAGACATGTGGAAAATGTCATAAAGAAGCCGCCAAGGAGTACTGGGAAGGTATACATGGGAAATTGGCGAAGCGCGGCATGGCAAACGCACCTGTGTGTACAGACTGTCACGGGGAACATGGTATCATAGCCCCAGACGACCCCCGATCTCCAGTGTCAAAGCATCGTGTAGCTGCAGCAACCTGTGAACCCTGTCACGAGTCCACAGCCCTCAACGAAAGGCTAGGCTCCTCCGGTGGTGCTGTTGGCAACTACATCGATAGTTATCATGGCCTGAAAAGTCAGGCTGGTGATGTTCATGTTGCCAACTGTGAATCCTGTCATGGCGCCCACAGAATTCTGCCAAGTACAGATTCAACATCTACCATCCACCCGAATAACCTGGCAACCACCTGTGGTGAATGTCATCCTGGTATCAGTGATGAACTGGCCGCAGTGACCATTCATGGTACCGGTGATCATGATCCCAGAGCACCCCTGGCCGTACTGATCGAGAAGATCTACATCCTGCTCATCGCTGTGGTGATCGGTGGTATGTTTCTCCACACCTTGCTGGATTATCTGAAGCAGGTGCGGGTCCAGATGAAGCGCCCCTCCATAAAAAGAATGACTACACTTGAGGTCGTCCAACACGCTGGACTGCTAATTTCTTTCTTCACACTGGTCATCTCCGGCTTTTCACTGCGCTTCAATGAGTCCTGGATTGCTACCTTCTTTTTCGGTTGGGAGGGCGGTTTTGAATTACGAGGCGTGATCCATCGATACGCTGCGGTGGTAATGATCATTGTGTCCCTCTGGCACTTTTTCTTCCTCTTTACCAAGCGGGGCAAGCAACTCTTCCAAGACATGTTGCCATCCCTGAGGGATCTCCGTGAAGCTTGGGGTATGATCCTTTATTTCTTCGATAAGCGCAGTCATGAGCCTGCCTTTGGTCGCTTCGCATACGGCGAAAAGCTTGAGTATTGGGCTGGCCTGTGGGGCAACATTGTCATGATCGCTACAGGATTGTTGCTCTGGTTTGACAATTACGTGATCCATATGTTCTCATGGTCCGATGACCTGCTGGACGTTGCCCTGGTGGTACACTACTGGGAAGCCTGGTTGGCTACCCTGGCCATCCTGATCTGGCACTTGTACAATACGGTATTCAGACCAAGTTCATCACCGATGAACACCAGTTGGCTGACCGGTAATATGCCCAGAGCCATGTTCGATCACGAGCATGCGGGAACAGTACCGGATCCGGATATCAATTCGGAAGATGAAGATTAACAATATTCAAATTTAGTGAAATCAAACCCCCGGTTTTTGGCCGGGGGTTTTTTATACAGATTTTCTTAATTGCACCGTGTGACCCCCTGCTTGTACAGAAGCGCACCATAAATTTCATCTGAATGATATTATCGTAATTAGGCAATGAGGGATGGAAGGGGAGGCAGCCCGATCACAACCTGCCCAACGATCATTATTTAGGAGCATTAGGTTTGGAGTCACATGACTGTGCTGTGCAAATATCTATAGGCCAAAGAATTACAGTAATATAAATCAGTCTGAATCCAGAATGGAAGCTAAAATTATTGTGGATTAATTGTCATATAAAAAAGCTGAGAAGGTATTACTTCACCCCTTTGTCATACAGGAAAGCGGTATAAGCAATATCCATAGTTAGGATATGATTCAGCAACCAACCAGTCAAAAAGCTTGATAATTCTTCAACGTTGACAGATGATTTGGCATCAAGTTCTCTTTTGAATGTTTCCAATTCCCCGAGCAGTTTCAAGTGTTCTCGGTAGTGGTCATCTAAACCAGGAAAGTTGTGTTTTTTCATAACTTGTTCTTCAGCTCGAAAATGATCTTTCGTATGATCAATAAGGTTGTTGATTTTGTCTACGATGGTAGCTTGATCCTGGGATTCTTCATTAGCCACAAGAAGATCATTCACCATATCAATCAGCAATTTATGATCATCGTCAAATTTCTTTATTCCGACATTAAACTGCTTATTCCAAATAATTTTGTCCACTCGTGTGAGCTTCCCATTGTTTTAGAGGCGTGTAGTTCAATATATCTATTCAATTTGACTTATGCAAACACCTGAGTGACATTTGATTCTGCATCAATTTGAATCACCATCCACGTTAGAGCAGAGGGTCAATCGTTTATATTTGCATGAGAAAAGAAACCCCAGATAAAAATCCGGGGTTCTTCAAAGCTGTCTGCAATAATTTAAAGCTTAGTAATACTGACCCGGATGCACCTTACCGTGACACATCAAGGTACAGGTACCATGACCCGGCTCGGTCTGTGAAACCTCAAGAATCCCATTCACTGGCTGAATAAATGGTGCATTCAAGTCCATGAGTCCTGGATACTCCACACTGCCGTGTGGGTTGTGACAGGCAGAACAGGCATAGCCTGCTTCTTCGATATGTAGCTTGTGGTATTTGAAGCCACTTCCCTGGACCACACGCCCTTGAACGTGACACTGAAAGCACAGCTCGCTTTCCTCAGGTTGGGCAAAGGGCTGCTCTGCATACGCCTGCTTCAAGATATGTGGTAGATCAGATCCATGTGGCCCCTGCGCTCCCAGGGGATCATCATTCCCGTGACAATCTGTACACTTGATCAGGGATTGTTCGCTCCATTCAATTTTCAGGCTCTGTACATAGGGATTATTGCCAGGCGCTTCGATGGGATGGAAACTCATATTCGTCTTTGCAAATAGCTGACCTACGTTACGCCCGAACATGGCAGATTGATTCATGCCATGACATTTATAACAGGTCTCATACTCGTAATCGACAATAGCCTTGGTGAACCCTTCATTATCTACACCTGAAACGAAGACCTGAGACCCGTCCAGGAAGGGACCATTATTCTGATCAGACGCGGCGTGGGGATTATGACAATCACTACAGGTCACGCCTCGTTCAGCCCCCAAACCACGACTCCAGGCATCCATGCTCTCCGGCATTTCCCTGCTGGAATTCCAGGAGATGGGATGAATAAATGGTTTCTCAAACACGTTTTCCAGATCTGCATTGCTGGCAACTTCGTCCATATCGTCTTTACTGCCATCATGGCAGCTCAGACAAACGGTGGTTTCTTCAGCTGCGAGTAAATTTGTAGATGCAGGTACCCCATGAATGTCATGACAATGGGCACATCCCAGATTCTTCACATCCCTAAAACGAGGGTCTGCAGGATTACCATGAGCAGATAGCTCCCAGTTTGCCATCTGATGACATTCTACACAAAGGCTGGAGCCCTCGTTGGACATCCGCAAGAAACTCCCCTGCTCGTTATTGTGGGGGTCGTGACAGGTAGCACAGCTGATCCTGGAATTCTCTTCCAGCCTGAGCTCACTGTCCTCTGAGGGTGCTCGTGTCTCAGTATCGCCGTTTTCAAAAGCAAAGAGGTGCAAATGCAGGTTAGGTACAGATTCACTCCCCGCTTCCAGCAGTGAGACCTGCCTGTCCTTCAATTCTTCTTTATGTGGAAATCCCCTGGAGACACTCCCATCGTGGCAGAACAAACAACTTCGGCTGATATTGTCAGCAGGAAACAGGTGATGCTTTTCGAGTTCAACATGCTTATCGACGTCAAAGACCCTGACAAATTCCTTCCGGTACCACAGGGGTTCAACTGCTGTCATCTTTGATGGAATATGACAGACGCGGCAAAGCGTAAAATCCTGAAGCAGGCTGTCCTCACCCACGACAGCGCGAGTGCCGACCAGGTTGTGGGGTGTAAATGCGATCTTACTCTTGTTCTCCAGGTCAGCACCTGCCTGGGCAAAACAACCAGTAGTGACAACCAGGATCATGAAAAAATGTTTTAGTCTCATATCTGCCTCACAAACCGCAGCCAGACACTTGTACCCTGTTTTCCGATCGAATCCAGTGCTCCATAATTCCTTACCATCAGTGCATAGCTGGCCAGTGTGGTTTGGTATTTAAAGCTGGCATTTAACCAGAGATAGTCTTCATAAATATCAGATCCGAAACGGTAGGTATTGAAGAAGCTGAAATTAAGGTTTGGTGTGAGCTGATGATAGATCCTGCTGTTTACATTAAAGTGCAGATCGTTCTCAGGCTCTTCCAGTGCATAGATCGTTCCGAAGAATAAAGCGAGTTGGGTTCTTTGTCCGTAAGATTTAACAAAGACCTCCTCGATTAAGGCGTTTCTCAGCGTGTCAGTAGAGAAATCAAGGTCGGATCCAAAATGATTGTGTACCCTGATATTATTTCCGAGACGCAGGGAACGCCTGGTAGAATATTCTGCAGTTAAGCGAAGCTTGTGACGAATATCGTAACGGGAATCATCTTCTTCATCGAAGCGCTGAAAGAATTCAGAGCTCAGATCATCCTGAACATAAAGGTCAAAGCGTTTTCCACTGATCAGGGGCATCATCTCGGCTGAATTCAATAAAACATCCAGTCCCTTGCCATAGCGGTAGGACTCTTTATAACCCACGTCCAAATTTCCGCGGACAAAACCCTTGTCGCTCACTTGCCAATGGGTGCTGGCGCCATACATCCTCCAGTGGTAGCTGTCCAGAGAATCAACTACACCCACACGGTTTCCCTTTGAAAGCAGGTCAAAACCAAGTGCCTGATTCAGGTAGAAGCGATAGCGGACATCAAAGTTCTGCCGCAGGAGGACCTGAGAGTTGTAGGCGACGTCACCTCGCTGGTAAGTTGCCCATATCTTCCGTCGCTCAGACAGATCATATCTCATACGATGAGACATTCGCCAAAAATCGTAGCCGTTTGCTTGAAAATAGGTGTTGCTGGCTGTCCAGTTCAACCGTTTCGACGGTCGACCATACCAATGAACCGAAGCCATGGTGGTATTCTGGTCACCACGCGCATCACTACTCCAGGCATCTGTCTCACCTGTTACCCGGAATTGCATGCCTGCCATTTTCTGGTCCAGATGAAAAGAAACAAACTGCTGACCGATCTCGCTGGTGTCCCGCTGGCTGATCTGCTTGAATTTCATACCGGTGGAAACGGAGAAAGTTGTATTCTTTGAGACCAAAGCCCGAAGTTTCACACCATGAACATATTCTCGATAAGCCAGAGAATCTGTTCGGATCTGCATGGGGTTTCTCAGCCGTAAATATGAGAACATGGCCAGACCCAGTTTTGAAGAGGGTCGAATGTTGGTGCGCACCCCATATTCTGGACTTACCGATGTGTAATTGCTGCCTGAATTACCTCTCAGCACACCACCCAGATTCAGGGTATAGTCAAATTTTTGATGATCGCCTCGAATTCCCCAGGAGATCCTTTCCTGATGAATAAAACGTCCTGATTCTGTACTCAGGGTATCGAATTCGTAGCCAGCGCTACCCTCTATGAAGCCCGTCTGCTCCACAGGTGTTGCCAGCAGACATGCTGCCAGCATGAGCACCAGGACTATGTGTAATTTTACCCCCATCATTCCCCCTGTGCGCGATAACGAAATATCTGGACCCGACTATTGAACTGATCCATGATGTATAGCTGGTCTTTGGCATCGAACGTCAGACTTCCGGGTAAAAGAAACTCACCCTTCGCTTTGCCGATCTCTCCAAAAAAGTACAGGAGAGCCCCATTCTGATCAAATATTTGCACATTCCCGAAAGCGGCGTCCGAAATGAAGATATAGCCGTCTGAGGAAATAGCCAGACCCTTTGGATTTGAAAAACTGCCCGGTACCCGATCATACCCACCGAAACCTGTTTCATAGGTATAATCCGAGTTAAATACTTCTACTCTCCTGGACAGACCATCAAGAACAATAATATGCCCATCTGCCGAAAAGTCCACAGCCATTGGAGAACCAAGTAACTGGTCGCCGGTCCGTTTGTGAACCAGTTTCCCTGTTACCTGCCCCTCAGTATTGATGGACACCACATGATGGTTCGGGGTATCCACAATAAAGAGCTCATTATTAACTGGATTGACTTTGAGTTGACCGGGACGCCTGACATCTCTGACCTCCAGCACATCCAGATATTCATACGTTTTGCTAAATCGACAGATCGTTCCTGCGACACCATCAGATACCAGGATCTCGTCATTCCAGACCACAATCCCGGCTGGAGCCTGTAGCTCTTGACCACCAAAGGATGCGATGTGGTCGTAGCGGTCTCCCTGCATCTGGAACACCAGCACTTTTCCTGCATCGGCGTCAGCCACATAGAAGCGGCCATCTCCATCTAGTGCCAGGGCCACTGGTCTCATGAGCATGTCAACAGTACGCGCTCCAAAAAGCATGGTTTTTACTCTGGGAAACAGACCATCGTGCTCTGTGGACCCGCCCCTCAACACTTTTTCAAGGGTCAGAAAGGGTTGATTTGCCTCGGCTGGAAAATGCATCTCCTCTTCCAGTAATGCTTTACTGGCACATCCCGTCACCAGGCTTGTGATCAGAATGAGCGCAATCGATTTACTCCATAAGGTTTTCACTAGTATCGCTTCCGTTTAACTGGGTCATGATAGTAATTGAACTTCCATAGCGTCGCAGGGCCGTGACAGTCGATACATAAGGTTTTATGGCTGGGGTTTCTCAGAAATGATGTTAGATAACTTCCCTCATTATTGTCCCCCGATTCTTCTACCAAATTGTCTTCAAAAGACCACTTATGCGGATCATGACAGGTGAAACAATCAATAAAGCCAAAAACTTTTTCAGGTTGAGTCTCGCTAAACACTGGAAAATCGATCCAGTCTCCAGTCCCCCGAACATTTTTGGCAACAGTGCCATAGTCATGGGGATGATCCCATGCCTCTGGAAGTTTATTTTCTGCACTTTTTCCTTCCTGATGGCAGGAGAAACAGAAATGTTCATTATACGAGTTGCCCATAGAAGCTTCCCATGACCGCAGTAAGCCATGTTCCGCCCGGGCATTATGGGATGAGTGACAGAATGAGCAGGCACTGTGATTTGCATCGCCCAGGTCATGATCTGTACCGATCACGTCCTTTTGCTCACTATGACATTCGATACACAGATTCGGTTCTGGCCAATTTTTGATACGTAGGAATGAATTCCGATCATTTCCATCCAGGTCTGCCACTCGGGAAGTATTCTCAGCACTTCCCCATAAATGAGGATCATGACAGGTAATACAGGTAATGGTTCCATCGAATCCATGAAGTACATCACTGGCAGCTTTGAGGTCGCCACCCATGGGGTGATCAAGACCGCCCACTGTGGTCGGGTAATGCGCTTCTGAATGGCAGAATTCGCATAGCTCTCTGGTAACATCCTCTCCAACCTCGGCCGTATTTGTCTTATAGCCAAAATCACCATGGGTTTCATGACAGGCAGAACACTGGCCTCTAAATGCGTCGGTATTTCTGAAATGCTGTTGGAAACCTTCCCTGACCACACTGTGATCAGAAGCGGTGATCTGGGCTTTGGCTGGATGGCATGATGTACAGAGCTGTCCCTCAGCATCATCGGGAAGTCTCAGAAAGGAGGTGTACTCTGTCCCCTCCTCATTTGCCTCAGTGACGGCATGACGTTTGGAAAATTCCCACTGATGGGGGTCATGACAACTCAGACATCTGATCTCTTCACCCGCAGTGATATTCAGTGCTGGTACTGACGCTGGCACTTTCTTTCCATTGACGACATGGCCAGCATGCGGATATGCCTTCGCTTGCGCCAGACCTTCTTCGTTGTGGCAACCGAGACAATAACTATTCTCACCATCCTCAGGCGTGAGCTCAACCGCCCACATAAATTTACCATTTCCGCCATGGCTGGTATGGCAGGTAGCACAAGCATCCTGCTCGCCGAAGCTTGGTCCCAATGCACCTGATGTACTTTTAAAGCTTGTTGCCAGGTCATGGTCGGTCAATTCAATATTGAAATAAGATTCATGGCAGGATGAGCATAATTCACTTCGATCGGATCCTGTTACCCCGATGGTGGACTGCTCCCCGTGAATAGGATGGCAGGTCATACACTCAATGGTATTGTTAGCCCCAAAAAAGGTCCCAGCAGGCATTTTGTGATCAGCATTGACTGGTATGTGTATGGGATGGTTAAAATGCTTTTCAGCCTGATCAGCGTGACAGCTGATACATAGATCGGAGTTCTTGACCTCTTTGCGAATGAAAGGTGCTAAGCCACCAGGGACAATTGGTTTCAAGGAGTGAGGCGTATGGCAGGTACCGCAATAGATCTTCTTATTCTTATCCAGAGGAAGATCTCTGATCTTGATCTTAGTCATATCCATACCCAGGGCATGATTATTCGACCTGAAGACCTCTCTGGAATCCATGACAGTACCATCATGACAACTTGCACAGGCTTTCTTCGCAGGAATGTGGGAAGGAATTCCTTCGATCTGGATCGGTGCATCCAGCTTTGGGATCAATGAATTCTCGGCTTGTGCATTCTCGTGCCAGGTCACATGGCACACCACACAATCAAAACTGATATTTCTACTCTTACTCCTGGGTTGACCGAACAAGCCCTGAACCAGGACAAGCAGGAAAAGAAAAAAGATTATATGTCTCTGCTTATTCATCTCTTAGCCTGTAGACACTCACCCTATCATTGGATGACTCGACCACCCAGATCCTGTTGTTTTTATCCAGCCAGATGCCCATTGGTGCCTTCAACCTTAATTCTTTACCATCCACTGCAGCGATCCCCAGGTATTTACCGGACAGAGAAAACAGTTGAAGCACGCCTGTAAAACTGTCTGAGATCCAGACCTGCTGTTTTGTATTCATTGCCACACCCTTGGGTCGAATGATCTGTCCTCTTTGCGCTCCCGGTTTGGCGATCATTTGCGGGAAGCGCCCTGAGGGAGAATACGAGAGTACACGTCGATTAAGAATATCTGGAATGATCAGGCGGTTTTCTGGTCCCGCCGCTAACAGACCAGGATTGATGAACTCTCCCAAACCGTTGCCCCGGTTTCCCCAGGTCTTGCTGATCTTTCCATTTGAGTCTACCAGTATGATCCGATGATTGGCACGGTCACTTACTGCAATTTGATTGTTAATACCAACCAGATCAACGGGTTCGGTCCATGCTTCCAGGGGAATGACCTGGTTGATCCTGCCATTTTTCCCCAGTTCCAGAATTCGAGACCTTGGTGTATCAGCGATCCATATCTTGTTATCAATACAGGCGATCCCAACAGCTTTGTAAATGGTCCCGCGATTAGGGCGAATACTTCTTACCTGGCCAGCAGCATTGATCTCAACTACACGGTCATTCATGCCATCCAGGACAAAAACATCACCCCGTTCATTTCCACAGATATCAGTGGGATAATAAAAACCCGCCTCAACGCTTCTTTCAAATTGAACAGTGATATTCTGACCAAATGATATCTGGACCAGAAAGAGGAGCTGTATTAAAAAGAGGCGTGATCTTATGGCGCTAGTCAACTTGAAGGTCCACTCATATCCAATTATTCGAACACGGCTGGAAAATAAAACAGTTCGTATTTCTCTACCATGCCGACAACAGCTGAATGCTGGAGTTCGTTCAGACGTTCACCTTCAAAACCAAGCGCTGTCATTGGAAACTCAGATGATTCGCTGTGACAATCCGAACAGGTCTTAGGATCTTGTCCCACCATTGCTTCAGCTTCCTGTCGGATCTTCTCCTTATTGACTGTTTCGCCATTCAGGACCGCTTCACGATAGGCCTCGTACATGGGTGTGTTGTAGGGCGTATATACGCGCGTATTAAGTGAGCCATCCACAACAAGTGGCGTGATCTTGGAAATGAAATTCTCTGCTCCAGAGACATCATCATCACCGATCTTGACCAGGCCGTAGGGACCGTTCCGTGTCAAGGAATTATCCACACCAAAGTCATACCAGCGATACGTTAATTTTCGACCAGGTTCCTGCTCCATGTGACACACCATGCAAGTCATGAACCGCGAGTGTTGATTGTAGAATGCCCGGGTACGTTTTTCTTTTTTGTGGGGCCAGATCGAATGACATGTCAGACAGTTCTCCTGTTCATCCATTGGCAGAAAATGCCGCTCACTGGTCTGATGAAAGTGATCTGATCGATTATCAAAATTTGTGTAGTAGTTATTCAGCATTTCAACGTAATCAGGGAATTCGCCAGCATCCATGGCGACCTGTTCAACTTCCGTATCATGGGAGACCGCATTCCCTACGATCCAAACTGAGAGGACAATGCCAATGACCAGAGCCCCAAGGCCATACAGGTATTTAAAGATATTTTTCATTTCTCGGCCTTCTCCTGCGCTTTGATCTCTTCTAATTCCAGTGGATGTTCATGCTCCATCTCTTCTTCAGTAAGGGTCCCCTTGTACCAGACCTTATTTGCGGGCCAGACACGGGGGTTGAAGTGAACATTGTAGAAATGCCAGATAGCGATGGCTAAAAAAGCAAGCAAGGCTTCATCACTGTGGGCAATATATGCGATCTGGATAAAAACACCGGGCAGCAGCCGGCTGAATTCGACTGGAAACCATAGAATGAGACCACTACCCGCCATAATGAACATACCCCAGAACACAGCCCAATAATCAAATTTCTCGATATATGAGAATTTATGGAACTTGGGTCGTTCATCTGAAAGGAAGAGGAAATAGCGCAAGTTTGTCTTGATATCTCTGGCATCCTTCATGGTCGGGAGTAAATACATCTGTGATAATGGTGCTCTCTTCACGATCAGATTATAGAGTACATATAAAACGTGATACACGAAATTGATTATCATAATGGCAGCAGCAATGCGATGTATAAAGCGGGCATTTTCTATACCGCCCATAAATGCAAAGACCCATCCGCCAAACACACTATCGGGAAATTTGATGGGAAAACCGGTAAACACCAGGATGATAAAGGGGACGAACATGAAAACATGCTGCAGCCTCTGATTCAAATTGAATCGTAAAAACTCTCTGCTCATCTTTTCCTCCGGATTGTATAGGCGTCAACAGCCCAGCGACCGAAATCAAGGAGTATGTGAGCCAGTAGAAAAGCCATGGTACCTGCTGTCAGGAGTATAAATCCCCATTCTACGAAAAATGGAATTGGATTGTCTGCCGGTGTCGGTTCAGAATGGATCGCAGCAGTAGAAAATCTTGCCGTCGCGTTGCTGTGACAATAGGTGTTCGCACTACAAGTCATCTGGATATTATTTGCATGAATGCTCGAATTGGGATCAGTGGCCGGTAGATTCAGGTGGTTCCGATGACAATCCACACAGTTCGCAACATTATCAAGTCCTCTTTTCAAAGCTTTGCCGTGAAAATGATTTTCATATCCAGCCACCTGGGTCAGATTGACATCAAATTCCTGCATCCTGCTCTGATCAGCATGGCAGGAGGAACAGAGTTCAACGATCCGAATAGAAGCTGACGCCGAGCGGTGCTCTGAATGTGAGCTGACGTGGAGGATCACACCGGCAAGCCCTTCACCCTCATGACAGCGCAGACAGTGATCACTATGTTTAGAGAGATCATCCTCCAGAATTTCATTCCTGAACGAATTATCATGGCAATACTTACAATCCGGCTTCTTTGCGTTCTGTTCATCAGAATGCTTGGGGTTTTGACCATGGGAGCTGATGGCGTGTGAGTCCCGTTGATCAGTGTGGCTATACCCGGTCAATGCGAACGGCTTGGTAATGTGGCAGGCTTTGCCGCAATCAACCTTCTGCACCTCTTCTGGATGAGGAAATTCGTTTATATCTGTATGGCAGTCCCTACAGATCACATTCCGGTGCGTTGAATGTTCGTAGTCACCGGCAATAACTTCAAAATTTCGCATTCCCCCATCAGTACTACTGACACCAAGCATGGGCAGGTCATGGCACAGGTAGCAGTTCTCAGCATCAGCCTGTTGTTGCCCCAAAAGGGTGGTGGTCAGCAGCATGCCAAGCAGGGATAAGCGGGTCGATCTATAGATCATGGCAAGCATAGCAAAGGTTCTCTTTTTCTAATCGTAGATAGCGTGAATTTTCTCCCTCTCCAACATAGACCACCTGATCGTCGGCAAGTGTACCACGGTTGTGTGTGTAGTGGCAGGTATTGCACTGGATCTGGTTATCCGCAGAGAGTGGTAGGTCGATCTTATACTTCTTTTTGGTCTCTCTAAAGCGTTTGATCGTGACTTTCCTGGACAATTCAATGTTCTTACCCTGATGGTTCTCCTCATGGTTGTGCAGGAAATGGCATTTGTTACAGGTGGCTGCCACACCCAGATGCATTTCATTGGCGATGGTCGGATGATCTGTCTTGCTGGGTACCTTGGTATGGCACTGCAGGCACGTCGATTTGTCTGTACTTCCATCAGCCAGGGTCTGGATATGTGGATTGACACCTTTGTAGGTGTTCTGGTCGTGACATTGGTAACAAAAATCCAATTCTACCTTAAAAGGTCCCCCGCGTAAAAATGTTTGGTTCGCTCTGTCAATGTTGCATGCAACCTGATGACAGGTAGTACAGCTGAATTCATGTTGGGAATCCAGCTTAAAATTTTTGGGAATTGAGATATTTGCGCTCGTCAGATCCAAGTTGTCCAATTGATGGATCTTTGTATTTACCTCAGAACGAGAATGACATTCCGTACATGAGGATGCTAAGAAATTAGAGGTGCTCGGTGCTCCACCGGCCTCATGGCAGACTGTGCAATCGTCTCCACCGTGGGGATTGATCTTCCCGGGGTAGGTGAACTGGGCACAGCATACGCCTAGCAACAGAAGGGAGCCGAATAAAATTCGGCTCCCCCTCAGAATTCTATATGAATAAATATTATTCATTTAGTGCTTCTTATCAGCCTTACTCCATTGGAAAATCTGAAGTCAATGCAGCCCACTGGTGAGCTTGAAGGTTATCATAAATCATGCTGTTTGCACCAAACTTAAGGCTGAGAGCATCATATCCAAGTGCTGTCAACCAGGCTGTCATCATGGATGATGTCTGACCGGTCCAGCAATAGGTAACAATCTGCTGTGCAGGATCCAGAATATCAAGACCATCATTGGCAATTGTCAGTGTACCAGGTGTAACCTGATGCGCACCGGCAATATGACCATAATCTGAGTTATCTGTAGCACCCCAGTAGTTGATGATCTGATAGTTAGCAGGTGCATCAAGCACGGTAGAAGCTGAAACGCCTTTGAATCCAGCAAGAATGGCATCTACCCGCTCTGCTAGAATAGCAGCACCATCGGTGAGATCAGTGTTGATCACAGGATCTTCATTGTCTGAGAGAAGCGCTGCAGGATCTGCAGGGAATGTCCAATTACTGCTGGTTGTTCCGGCATTGCCAACATTGCCTGACCATGAGTCAAACTGGCCAGCCCAACCGCTCATACCCCATTTAACAGATTTTGCATCTGTGTAACCGCTAAGACGCAACGCAACAACTGCGTGAGCAGCACTCTGACCTGAATAACAGGCAACGAGCACAGGCAGATCAGATGTGTTCTTAGCTTCAACGGTTGTAACGACATCAGCATAGGCACAGTTTACTGCACCAGGAATATGACCTTCTGCATACTTCTCAGCAGAACGAATATCCAGAATAAAAAAGTCGGCTTCGTTTCCACTGATAGCTGAAGCAGTTGTGATCCAATCTGCTACAACGGTGGTTGCATCGTAGTCATTCTCGACCATGTACTTCGACAGGGTCTCGAATGCTGTTGCATCTTCTTCATCATCAGTACTCTCACAGCTTACCATAAATCCCAGGGCAAGCACCAGTACCAATACTAGTCTCCAATCAAGTTTCATTTCCCCTCCTTTAGGTTGTTTTGAACTTGCATTACTTAGTTATGACTTAAATGACATCCTGAGGAAAAACATGGGTCATCCCCCAGGCTGGTATTCTTGTTTGCTTCGATCTCAGCACTGAGATCGTCACCGGTGATATCTCTTTCCATATCACTATCTTTTAAATAATAATCGCTATTACCATACCCAGCGTGATAATGGCAATTATCAGAACAATTATCGCTGGTATATATCTGACCGGTTGTATCGGCCCAGCTTGCATCCACTAAAGTTCTGTCTGTCCATCTCTGGATGTTATGGGGGCTGGTGTATTTCCAGGTTTCCATATTGGTGGCACCTGCTGCGAAATTATCAACCGACCATTCAGGAATATTCCAGTTTTTAAAGGCATCAGGTGAGACCGGAATATGGCGAATCGCTATCCAGGCTGAGTTGCCATGTGGATTGTCTGTCTCTCCATAGACTGGGTTTCGACCGATCTTGAACTGTGGGTAAACCCGGTAACCACCAGGCCCATGGGAAGAATAGTCTGCCGCTTCTACATATTCCTCAGTCCACTCACCTGCATGACAGGTATTACAATTATTGTATTGTTGTGAGTGACAGACATAACAGGCGAGGTCAGCGCCATCCGTTGCATCAGCGTTTGGCCAGTGCTGGGCATGAAAGGCGTTATCATCACTATCAACCTGATGACAGTCCACGCACTGGGGCAGATCGGTCACATGATAGCGTGAGATGTAATCTGCGTCTGTGGCACCATCGCCATGAAAATCCTCCTGGTGGCAATCCAGGCAGGTATATCCAAAATCATTATGAACGTCTGGTTTATTTCCCGGTACCCGTTCCTGGTTTGCATTCCAGTCATCACCGACTCGGGATCCATGACAGGCAGTGCAGACATTCTCTTCACTGGGTGTGGCGATAAATTGATGACTATATCCAACTCGCTGTTCAAGGAAACCTTTACCGGCGGTATGGGGGCGGCTCACATGGCACTGTCCACACGTGGTATGGCAACCACTGCAATCCTTGGTAAAACCCTCTTGAATCTCGACAGGGCATTCTTCGAAGGAGTCATACCCGTTTCTCATGGCCACATGGGCTTTCTCGCCCCAGAGGTTACTGTGAATGCTGGTCTCATTCCTGCGAACGATATCACCATGGCAAAGACTTCCGCTACAGCCATCTTTACCAATAGCTGAGGGATCACGTGTCATTTCAGTGTGCGCTGCTCGATAAGCTGAGATATCATCATCAGCATCGACCTCAGCTAGACCACCATGACATCCAGCACAACCGATGCTGGCATGGGTAGGATCAATATCCGAGTAGGACTCTATTCCTCTGGTTGCATTTAATCTGATCAAAACCTTATCTGTAAGCGTCAACGGCGCCGCTCCACCGCCTCAGCCAGGCGCTGCATGAGATTCTTCCGGAAGTTCGGAGAGCTCATCCAGGGCAGCAATAATTCCAGAGATGGCCGATCTGTTCGTGTGGCACCCCTCGCAGGTATAATCAACCAGATCACCGTCCTGGGGAGTGATAGAATCACAATTCCAGAAGAAGGAAATGGCAAATACTAAAGCAAGGATCTGAATTCGTCTGTTTAATCGCATTTAAATTTCACCGATAGTATTTCTTTGAGGTTATCTATGTTCAAAACCTGCTGGTAAACCACACAGGTCCTGCAATTATCTCCATGGTCCCGGCAGGGGGTGTTTTCAAAATCCCAGCAGGGTTTACAGCTTTTCGTCCCAGCAGGACAGGTCGTATAATCCTCCACGCAGCATGGCTTCATTTCATGACAGGGCAGAAGTGATAACAGATACCTGATACCTGCAAAATTCAGTTTATTCTCATGGATCTGCTTCTGGATACAGGTGATCCAATCAACATCCGATTGTGTGAAGCGTCTATGACCAGAATTTAGTTTGTATGGCACCAATAAGCCCTCACGCTCATACAGGCGTAGGGTCTCCACCGAAAGGTCCAGTTTCTGGGCAACTTCATGGGGTGTGAACAATGCTTCGTTCGAGAGACATTCGGGTTGTTCGGGACTATGTTGGGTCAATGCCATTCAGTAATTTTCCGTATTCTGAAATACTGATATTACAAAGGGCATGCCAAAGCCCCAGTTTATCAAGTCTCATTAAGATAATTTTTACGAGAAAATCAATTTATGTGCGGAAAAACAGATAGTTTCGTTCACCAGCTAAAATGGTGACTCCCTAAACCTATCCCCTTTTCCGATATGCGGGAATATGTTCTCCATAGTGAGAGAAACGTCTAAGTGCCTGAACGATAGGCGTGTTGCTAAAAAAATGTTTTGCTTTCACTTGCTATGATTATCATTGGTAAATGAAAATTCTAAAAGAATTGAACCCTAAATCTATTCCAGTCTCATTTTTTATGCGGGATGCCCAAATAGTAGCCCAGGCGCTTCTGGGAAAAGTGATCAAACATCACTACGAGGGCCGCTGGCTGATGTGCCGGATCATCGAAACCGAAGCCTACTACCTGAAGGATAGAGCGAGCCATGCCTCCCTGGGGTATACTCACTCCCGGCGGGCTCTTTTTGCGAAACCAGGTACCATGTATATGTATTATGCCAGAGGGGGAGATTCACTCAATTTTTCCTGCCTGGGCGATGGGAATGCTGTGCTCATCAAATCAGCATATCCTGTTCTGGCAGCCCTGAAGGATCACTCGAGCCTTGAAGCAATGCAGCAGAATAATCCAGCCCCCGATGGGAGCAGACGTCCTGTAAATAAACTCTGTTCCGGACAGACACTCCTGTGCAAATCCATGGGTCTGAAAGTGCCTGAGTGGAATAACAAGCAAATGGATCCCCGGCGACTGCATCTGGTTGATGATACCTATGTACCAGCTTCAATTATTCGGACGACACGCTTGGGTATCAATCCGGAGCGAGATCCTCATTTGCCCTATCGCTTTATAGATCTTGAATACGCCAATTATTGCACAAGGAATCCACTCCGAGTTAGAAACTGGCGCATCAACCGAGATTACACTATCTTGAAGCCATGAAAAATTATAACTATCTATCACGCTTGGTACTGATGCTCCTGCTGGCAGCCCCCAGTCTCGGGCAGCTGGGCCAGTTGGAACGCAGGATGCTGAGCCAGGGTCTGGTCAATATTCATAGCTTGGCGCCAGACATTCTGGTTGATCTTAAATATTCCAGTCACGACAATTTCCTGAATACTGACACCTATGGTGAGCTTGAAACCTGCTATCTGCAACCAAAAGCTGCCAACATGCTCCGGATCGCCCAGGGATTGCTCAAAGCAGACAATCCCGAGCTGACCCTACTGGTGTATGACGGTGCAAGGCCCAGAAGTGTGCAACGAGAGATGTGGAAACTGGTGGTCAACACGCCACAGCAGGGATACGTGGCCAATCCCGATCGTGGCTCGGTTCATAATTATGGCTGTGCCGTAGATCTGACCATCGCCTCCAACGATGGTATCCCACTGGATATGGGTACACCCTTTGACTTCTTTGGTGACCTTGCTCAACCCAGATATGAGGACAGGTTTGTGGCAAGTGGAAAACTGACCCGCCTACAGATCGCCAACCGGAAATTATTACGGGATGTTATGATTCGGGCAGGTTTCAAAACCATCTCAAATGAATGGTGGCACTTCAATGCTGTGCCTGTTAAAGTTGCCCGGTCTACCTACGGTATTGTCGAGTAGTTGAGGAAATTATGCGGATAAAATTAATAGTCTTGATCGTGATCATCAGCTCCTTTGCCCAGGGAGCCTCCAAGTCGATGGAACTTCCCAGGGATGAGTTTGCTCGCAGGCGCGCTCTACTTTTGGAGGAATTAAGAGAATTGGATGCGATCGCCATTCTCCATTCCGCACCTCTGATGGAACGAAATCATGATGTGGAATACCCCTATCGCCAGGATTCAGATTTTTTCTACTTAACCGGCTGGAAATTCACTGATGCCATTCTCATCCTGACACCCCAGCAGGAAGAAGATCAAGCGGAAGTACACCTTTTTGTGGCTCCTCGAGTGCCTAAGAGAGAAGTCTGGACCGGTCCCCGTAAAGGTGTCGAGGAAGCCCAGAGCCTTCCGGGAATCGATAAGGCATACCCCTATGCTGAGCATCAGGAATTGATACCCAAGTTGACCCGCGGCTACTCCCGCCTCGTCCTGTCCACGGGAAACAACACCAGATTCCAGGCAGAGCTGGATGAATTATTGCTCGCTTCAGCTTCTCGACCAGAGATCGTTCAAGAGGCTGGATCACTCCTGAAGACCTATCGGCTTATCAAATCTGCCGAGGAGATAAAACATATGGAAAAAGCCATAACGATCACTGGTACGTCCCTGGTGGCGGCCTTCAAGCAGATCCCCTCCCTGAAAAAGGAATATGAGGTGCAAGCTGAGATCGAATATGGTTTCAAACGGCTCGGTGCTGAGCGTCTTGGCTTCCCCAGTATCGTTGGGGCAGGAAAGCATGCTACCTACCTCCACTATGAAGATAAGTCAGGAGATCTGGTCGATGGTGACCTGATCCTTCTGGATGTAGGTGCTGAGTGGGAATACTATTCTGCAGATATTACGCGGACAGTCCCGGTCAATGGTATGTTCAGCACGGAGCAGGCAAAACTTTACCAGTTGGTTTTGGACGCCCAGAAAGCTGCCATTGCCGTTATTAAACCTGGTATCCCTGCCCGCACACCACATAAAAAAGCCGTTGAAGTGATAACAACCGGCCTGGTGGAGTTAGGCTTCTTAACAGGTGAGGTTGACGAGCTCATCGCCCAGCGGGAATATCGGCGGTATTTCATGCACGGTGCATCCCATTGGCTCGGTTTGGATGTGCATGATGCCGGGGGATACACAGATAAAGAAGGTGAGCCCCTGAAGCTGCAAACCGGCATGGTTTTGACGGTGGAACCTGGGATCTACATCTCAGAACCAGACGATCTGGATCCAAAATGGTGGAACATAGGAATCAGGATTGAAGACAATGTCCTAGTCACTAAAAAAGGTTATCGCATCTTGAGTCAGTCTATCCCCAAGGAGATCAGGGAGATAGAGTCCATAATGCAACCATGATAGACCACTGATTTCACAATAAGTTAAACGTTTGACAAGGGAGTAAGCCCCATCTATATTGCGCGGCTTTGACAATGAAGATAAGTTTAAACACACTACCGAAAGGTAGATCAGAGCAGATCTTTGACAGCGTAGCGGAGCTACAACACGATGAGTCTATCGAATGGGAAGCGAAAGCACTGACGGTCACCCTCAGCATCGATCGCCAGGATCAGTCCACGTATATACACGGCGCGGTTGCCTGTACAGGTACCTTCATCTGCCAATCTGGAATGGAAGCATTTGAAGATACAATAAGTGGAGATTTTGATCTCATACTGACCACCAACCCCAGACATATGGAAGAGAATGACAGCGAGGAAATTGTCCTGATTCCAGCACAGCAGGTAGAATTCGATCTTTATCCCTATGTTCATGACACCGTGTTGCTGTCCATTCCCATCTCTCATGTATGCGGTCCTGATTGCAAAGCGGGTCAGGAGCTGAAGGAAAAATTAAAGCCTGAGAGTGCTCCGGATGAACGCTGGAACAAGTTGAAAGATCTGTTCAATGAATAGGAGATTGTAACTCGTGGCTGTACCAAAAAGAAAAACATCAAAGGCCAGAAGAGACAAGCGTCGTACGCATTGGAAGGCTACTCTAGCCGGTCTTATCACCTGCTCAAATTGCAGTGAACCAAAATTACCACATCGAGTATGTCCACATTGCGGATACTACAAAGGCAAACAGGTTATCATTCCAAAAGAGGTCTAACTCTTTCATATGAAAATCGTGGTTGATGCTATGGGGGGCGATAACGCCCCTTTTATCAATGTAGCCGGTGCCATTCAGTACTTGAATGATACACGCAGCGTGGGTGAAGTCATCCTGGTGGGTCAGCAAGATGTGATCCAGAAGGAATTGGCTATCCAATCATTTTCAAGTCCACGATTACATATTCAACATGCGTCAGAAGTTGTTGGTATGGATGAGTCCCCCACTCGTTCATACAAAGAGAAGAAGGACTCCTCTCTCCGCGTCGGAATAGAAATGGTCAAATCCGGGGAGGCTGATGCCATTATCTCAGCTGGAAATACTGGAGCCACAATGACCTACTCGCTGCTGTCACTGGGGCGCATACCTGGCGTAGACCGGCCGGCTGTCGGCGCATTTATGCCACACGAAGATGGAGCGACTCTGCTCCTGGATGTTGGGGCAGTGGCTGAAGCCAAACCCAAGAACCTGCTTCAATTCGGTATCATGGGTAGCATCGTCTACAAGCAGATCATGAAAGCGGAAAACCCCCGGGTCGCCCTCATGAGTATTGGTGAAGAGTCTGAAAAGGGCACCCCGCTGGTAAAAGAAGCCAAACGTCTCCTGGAAGCATCCCATATCAACTTCAAGGGCTATGCTGAGGGACGCGATATATTCAACGATAAATTTGATGTGATCGTTACAGATGGATTCACTGGAAACGTATCATTAAAACTGGCAGAGAGTACCTTTAAAACGCTGTTCAGTATGATTAAAAGTCGACTGGATCGACCAAGTCGTATGCTGGGTGCTCGACTGATCCGACCGGTTTTCACTGAACTGGTGGGAATTTTCGATCCAAACAATTATGGCGGTTCCCCACTCCTTGGGATCAAGGGGATTTCCCTGATCGCGCACGGGAGCTCAGAAAGTCGCGCCATGAAAAATGCAATATTTGAAGCTCAACGTCTGGTAAGGTCAAACCTTATCGCAGCGATTGAGAAGGAAATAACAACATCCCTGTCCGAGATTACATACACGGACCTGGATGAACAAATCATTCATCACTAATTAAGTAGGAAATACACAATATGATCAGAGCTGCAATTACTGGTGTTTCTTCATATGTACCCGAAAAAGTACTGACAAATTTTGACCTGGAAAAAATGGTAGACACCAATGACGAATGGATCGTCTCCAGAACGGGTATCCGGGAACGACACATTGCTGCGGAGAATGAGGCAAGCTCAGACATGGCCGTGAAGGCCATAGAGAAATTGCTGAAGGAGACAGGCACGGCTGCTACAGAGATTGAAGCTATCATTGTTGCCACGGTGACACCGGATATGATGTTTCCATCCACAGCAGCCTTGATCCAGGAGAAGATCGGCGCCAACCGAGCCTGGGGATATGATCTTTCTGGCGCTTGCTCAGGTTTCCTTTTCGCCCTTAAATCTGGTCGTTCACTGATCGAGACCGGTCACAAAAAGGTGATCGTAGTGGGTGTAGACACCATGAGCGCCATCCTTGACTATACCGATCGTAATACCTGCATCCTTTTTGGGGATGGGGCCGGTGCTGTATTACTGGAGCCGACCGAAGATGAGAATTTTGGTATCATCGATGAGATCCTGAGAGTGGACGGTACCGGTGCTGAAGCCTTGTTTCAGAGGGCAGGCGGCAGTCGCAGACCAGCCAGCCATGAAACGGTGGATGCGCGGGAACACTTTATCTATCAGGATGGAAAGACCGTCTTCAAACGAGCCTCGACCGATATGGCCAACGTGAGTCTGGAAGTTCTTGAGAAGAACCATGTAAAAGGTGAGGATGTCGGTATTTTTATACCCCACCAGGCCAATAAGAGAATTATTGATGTCGCTGCCAGAAAAGCTGGATTCCGCGAGGATCAGGTACTTCTGAATATTGACAAATATGGAAATACCACTGCCGCCACCATACCACTTGGGCTCGATGAAGTGGTTAAGGAAGGTCGCATTAAAGCGGGTGATTTAGTGCTTTTTGCCGCCTTTGGTGCAGGTTACACTTGGGGCAGTACATTGCTTAGATATGGACCCGAAAAGAAGGCTTAACATATGAAACGCGCGCTCGTATTTCCTGGTCAGGGTTCCCAATTCGTGGGCATGGGGCAGGACATCTTCGATACCAGTCAAGTCGTTCAGGAGATGTATGCCAAGGCCAGTGACATTTTGGGATATGACATAGCAGATGTCACTTTCAATGGACCCCTGGAAGCACTGACGGAGACCCGGGTCACACAACCCGCGCTTTTCATTACCTCAGCTGCATGTTTCTCCCTGATACCAGACGGGTTTGAATTCCAGCTGGTCGCTGGTCATAGCCTGGGAGAGTATTCCGCTCTGTTCGCAGCTGGTGTGCTCAATTTTGTTGATGCACTTTCCATTGTTAAAGTACGCGCAGAAGGCATGCAGGCTGCCAGTCAAGTCCAAAAGGGCAGCATGGCGGCGGTACTGAATTTAAGCCGTAAAGACGTGGAAAAGGTCTGCCAGCAGGCTTCTGAAACCGGTATTGTACAAGCAGCAAACTTTAACTCGCCTGGTCAGATCGTGATCTCGGGTGAAGAAGCTGCAGTACATAAGGCTATGGAGCTGGCAAAAGCACTGGGGGCTCGCAAAGTTGTTGAGCTAAACGTGAGTGGGGCATTCCACTCTCCCCTCATGGCACCTGCAACAGAAGCGCTGAGAGCCGCCATTGCCAAGGCAACTTTCAATAGCGCCAAAGTACCTGTGGTCGCCAATGTAGATGCAGCAGCGACGACTGATCCCCAGACCATACAAGCCAACCTGATCCAGCAATTGGAAAGCCCTGTTCTCTGGGAGGATAGTGTGGAGACCATGTTGAACAATGGCATCACGGAGTTTCTTGAAGTTGGACCAGGTCGCGTTTTACAGGGACTTATAAGAAGAATTGAACGAGGTGCTGGAGTTGCAGGTATTAGCACCCGAGAACAATTGGAGACACTATTATGATCGATTACACAGGCAAAGTTGCCATCGTTACGGGATCAACCAGGGGAATTGGTTACCAGATCGCCTTGAGTTTGGCTGAGTTGGGTGCAAAAGTCGTGGTTAGTAGCCGGAAACCGGAGGATTGTGCTCGTGTACAAGATGAATTCAAATCCAAAGGCTATGAATGCCTCGGATTTGCCGCTGACGTGTCTTCTGCAGATGATTGTAAAGCGCTGGCGAATGCCGTCATTGAGACCTACGGGCAGGTGGATGTCCTGGTAAATAATGCCGGGATCACCCAGGATAATTTGATGATGCGCATGAAAGAAGAGCAGTGGGATAATATTATGACCGTGAACCTGAAAAGTGTGTTCAATATGTCTCAGGTTCTACTCAGAAATTTCCTAAAACTCAGAGCTGGGAGAATAATAAATATTACTTCAGTTGTCGGCCAAATGGGTAATGCCGGTCAGGCGAATTATGCGGCCTCAAAAGCAGGGATAATCGGCTTCACCAAGTCACTGGCAAGGGAAGTAGGCTCTAGAGGAATCACTGTGAATGCAGTTGCACCTGGTTATATTGCCACCGATATGACTGACATCATCACTGATGATGCGAAGGAAAAATTGTTTACCCAGATACCTTTGGGTAAGATTGGAGAACCAAAGGATGTTGCCAATTTAGTGGCCTTCCTGGGTTCAGATGAAGCAGGATATATTACTGGCCAGGTTTTTAACGTAGACGGTGGCCTGGTCATGCAAGGTTAGAAAGTGAATAGTAGGAGGAAAGAATAATATGTCAACTTTTGAAAAAGTACGTGATGTGATTGTTGAGAAATTGGGTGTTGATGCAGCCAAGATCACCGAAGAAGCATCTTTTATTGATGATCTTGGTGCTGATTCTCTCGATACCGTTGAGCTTATCATGCAGTTCGAAGAAGTATTCGATATCGAGATTCCCGATGAAGATGCTGAGACCATTACAACAGTCGGAAAAGCTGTCGAATACGTCGAGTCAAAGCTCGGATAAATTCGCTCCAGATAAGTTAGTTTCAAATTCTGGATTCACCGAGAGGTCAGGCATCATGGTCCGGCCCAACGGTGAATCCAGTTTTTTATAAGGGAAAAGCATGGAAAAACGTGTCGTTATTACTGGAATGGGGGTTGTTTCACCACTTGGGAATAAAGTGGACACATTTTGGGAAAACCTGATTGCTGGGAAGAATGGGATCACAACCCAGGATTGGCTCGTCGATGAGGGATTTAATGCGACGGTCGCAGCAGCTGTGAAGGACGAGGTCAACATCGACGATGTGGTGGATTTCAAGGAAGCCCGTCGCATGGACCCCTTCACTCGTTATGCTGTATATTCTGCTCGTGAAGCCATCGATCAAAGTGGGCTGAACCTGGATAATGAGGATCGTTCACGGATCGGGGTGATCATTGGCAGCGGTGTTGGTGGTCTCTATACCTTTGAAGAGCAGCACACCATGCTTGTGAAGCGCGGACATCGCCGCGTCAGTCCCTTTTTCATTCCGATGATGATCCCAGACATTGCGGCTGGGTTTGTTTCTATTATATGGGGATTGCAGGGACCCAATTTTTCTGTGAATTCAGCCTGCGCCACAGCTGCCCATGCCATCGGTCTTGGACTGCGGTCTATCCGCCACGGTGATGCCGATGTAGTGGTTTGTGGAGGAGCGGATGCTGCCCTGACCCACATGGGTTTTGCCGGTTTTGCTAACATGAAGGCCTTGACTTTCAATCCGGATCCAGAAACTGCCAGCCGACCTTTTGACAAGGAAAGAGATGGGTTTGTCATGGGTGAAGGTGGTGGTATTTTCGTACTTGAAAGCCTGGAGCATGCCCAGGCCCGGGGTGCCACCATTTTGGGTGAATTAGCCGGGTTTGGGATGACTGCAGATGCCTACCATATCACCAGTCCAGCTCCAGAAGGAGAAGGAGCCCAACGGGCGATGAAGTTAGCCTTGGACGATGCAGGTCTTGCACCAGAGGATGTTGATTATATCAATGCGCACGGCACATCGACCCCCGCCAATGACAGGAATGAATCCAAAGCGATCAAAGCGGTCTTCGGAGACCATGCCTATAAACTGGCTATCAGTTCAACTAAATCCATGACCGGGCATCTATTAGGTGCCTCAGGAGGTGTCGAGCTGGCAGCACTGGTCAATACGATCCGCACCAATACCATCGCTCCCACTATTCATCATCAGAACCCCTGTGATGAGTGCGATCTGGATTACACACCAGGTACAGCGGCCCAGCGCGACGTGCGTGCGGGAATCAGTAATTCCTTTGGATTCGGTGGACACAATGCTGTATTAGCTGTGAAGGAATTCAAAAGCGAATAGGTGATCCATGGGCTTCCTGGGGAAATTCTTTGGAAAAAAAGAGGAAACGATTCCAGTTTCCACTTCCTTATCAAAGGATCTTTCCAATATTCAAAAAGCGCTGAGATATACCTTCAAACAACCACATCTGCTGGAACAAGCACTCACCCACAGCTCTTTTGCCAGCCAGAATAATATCCAGTATTCCTATGAACGTCTCGAGTTTCTTGGAGATGCGGTTTTACAACTGGTGGTCTCAGACTACCTGGTCAAAACCCATGCACACCTGAACGAAGGGACCTTGACCAAGTATCGCACAATTCTGGTCAATGGTGCTTATTTAAGGGAATGTGCCACACGCCTGCAGTTGTCTCAATGGATCCTGCTTAGTGATTCCAGCAGACAAAGTGGTCAGCGGGATAATGAATCCATTCTAGCCGATGTGATCGAATCCCTCATCGCTGCTATCTACATTGATGGCGGTTATCGTCAAGCTGCCCAATGGGTAAAAGAACATGTTATCGACGGTAAACCTGACTACGCTGATGAACTCCGCTCGTTTAACTATAAAGGGCAATTAGCTGAAAAATGCCAACGACTCAAGTTGGGCAATCCGGTCTACGAAGTGACAAAAACCGTGGGTCCGGACCATGATCCTCTCTATATGATCCAGGTGCGCATTGATGAAAAAGTGGTGGGCTTCGGTGAAGGGAAGAATAAGAAAGAAGCCAGCCAGCACGCCTCCGAGGACACCCTGAAGAATTGGGATATCCAGTTCCCCACTGACTAAACGAATTATAAACTTTTCCTGACAATGATTTATCCCATTTAAGTTCAGCTATAGACCTGAACCAGGTGACGAGCTATCCAGATAAAGTTGATGATCCGACTCGTCGACTACGGTGATCCGTGTATTAAAGGAGAGATTGTTAGAATAATCTCAACCGATGACTCGCTAAGAAGCACAGATTTAGTTTGGGATAAAAGACCAAAGGACCGGGCGATGGTCAGATAAAACTGTTCCGTAATCCCCAAACACCTCATCAAGACGCAGGACGCGAACACCTGATGGGTCGAACTCATCGAAAAGAGATCGACTGATCAATATATTGTCGATAAGGCTTGAATATCCAGGGTAAGATGCATTTTTAAGTGTTCTGGTTTGAGAGAGACTGTCAGTCACAAAATAAAAGTTTTGTGGATCCTGAAGGAATGCCTCAAAACTGCTTGCTCCTGAACTATCAGGATCATGAATGTCATCGTTCCAATCCCCGGGCACGACAAAATTGCTGTCCCCCGTTGAGATCTGGGCATTCAGATAAGTGTGCAGCATGCGACTGGCGCTCTGTCTTCTAAGAATACCATCATTACAGCATTTCATGTGAACATCAATCAGGTTCAACACCTGTTCTTCCCCACTGATCTCATACTTAAAACTGACCCAAAGCGGTGGGCGACCGGCAAAATTATAATCATCATAAGCATAGACATGGTTCGTATCCACTGGCAGAAAAGAGTCATGTCTGTACACGATTGCCAGATGCATAAACGATGTCTCATCGGAGATGATGACAGAGTATTGATCAAGCCTGTCGACTATTCCATAGAGCGCATCTTTATCTTTTATCTCTTGGAGACAATAAAAGTCTGCATCCAATGAATCGAGCACCAGTTCAACTCTTGAGGTAGTGGCAAGGCCTGACTGTGGAAAGTTTTCGATATTCCAGGTGATAATGCTAATGCTTGAGCTATCGTCAATCGACGGTATTTCAGGACCAACAGAATCGTCAGGCGGGTCATTTGGTTCAGCACAGGTGCTGAGAACCAATGAAAAAAGCATCACTAGCAGAATGCTGAATACTATCCGAGAACCCACTGAGCTCCTGTCACCCTGGATATTAAGGAAGGACGCGGTGGTTTTAGGGACTGCTGTTAGCTGGTCAGCTTGGGTCCGAGATTGCTGCGTCACTTCGTTCCTCACAGAGACGTATAAAGAGGGATGTGCAAATTAAGGTGTAAACTTTAGACGTAGCAGGACCGGGCGGTGGTCAGAGATGATCGCCTCATAGTTATCCCAGCCACCCAACCATTTTTCAACAGGGAGGGTTTGGACGTAGCCACTTTTTTCAAATTCATCGAACAGGCCTTTGCCAATGAGAATGTGATCCAGAAAACTGGGCCAAGTGGGATAAGAAGCCTGCTCAGGGTCATTAACGATCTGCATGGTTGCCCATTGAAAGTTCTCTGTGTCATTCAGGAACACATTAAAACTCTGCTCGATCCCCTTGTCAATGATATCATCATTCCAGTCACCCAGGGCAATGATATTTTCAAAACCGGTCTCAATATGATCGAGAAAATACGCGTGCAATTCATCAGCTGCTTTTTTGCGCCGGGCCAGTCCGTTCCCGCAACACTTCATATGGAGATCAACCACCGTTATGAGTTCTTCAACATTTTGGTGTTTCCAGATGAAATCCACTTTTAGCGGAGGACGACCGGCAAAATTATAGTCGCTGTCAGCAAAAGGCTCATCTCTCCACACCGGCGTCAAGTATTCTGTATTATAAATGATGGCCTGATCGAAAAAGGATGACTGCCTGGTGATCTCGAAATTGTAGCCAGGGAGATAGGACATGAGCCGTGAGAATTCATTTATCTTTCCGATCTCTTGTACGGCGTAAATATCTGCTCCAACGTCAAGCATCAGCTCTGCAACAGCTTGCAGTGTGGTATCACTGGCTTTGGGGAACCACTCCATATTCCAGGTAACAGCCTCCAGCGTATTGGCTCCACTGTAAGACGCCACGGTATATTGGTCTTCATCAACCGGCATCGTGGACCAGGTGATCTCGTGTGATACCACCTTTTCAAGATTTAAGGGATCAGGGGTAGGAGACTGAGCACGATCGGCTGATTTTTTTTTGATCCAGGTGACCATTTCTTCATCGGGAGGTACATCATCCGCCGTCAGGGTGATCAAGTTCCCGCGGTAAGTTGGCTTCTCAACTTTTAATAATTGCCCTGAGCGTACATCAAAAGTGAGGATAGCATGGCCGATGTTTGAGCCATTTCCATAGCCTTGATATACCAGGGTATGCGTGACTGGATCCTCCCAGGGTAGATTGTACCCGGCATTGGTACCACCTGAGAAGATGACCGATAAGCCATCATATAAGCGGGCGAATTCCAGCGCATTCATATCCTCTTTCCAGGTTTCTGCCTCATCACTTTCCTGGAGAAGTTCTGTCGCAAAATCCTCATATTCCTGAGCCCGATCGTAGGGTACGCCCAGATGGCAAAGACCGATGATAATATCGACATCCTGCTTTGAAAGATCCTCAACGGCAGCCCTGGCGTTTTCAATTTCCGGTAACACGGTGATGCCTTCTGTATTCCAGGGGAGCAGCATATTTTTCAAGGCGCTGGTTGTAATGCCAACGATCCCGATCCTCACGCCTTGCTGTTCGATAATAGTGTAATCCTCGATCAAAGAAAGATCACCCTCCAGGTTCGCAGCCAGAAAGGGGAAATCAGCACGTTCGGCCAACTTTTCAATGTTATCTACTCCATAGATGAAATCCTGGATACCAGGTACCAGTGCATCGTAAGCCATTTTGTTCATCCAGTCCACCATGGTTCGACCGGAGTCGCTCATCCCGATGGATGTACCCTGGAAAAAGTTGCCTCCATCCAATAAGAGTACCGCTTCGTTATTCTCCTCTGCCAGTTCCCGAGTTTCATTCACATAGGCAGACATGGCGGCACCTCCACCCAGGTCAGGTGGATAACTGGGATTCATAAACCAGGCTTTATCGGCCTTTATCGCACCGTGTATATCATTGGTGAAAAGCACATGTAGCTTTAGGGTCTCACCTGCGGAAACAGAAAGCGCTAAGGCAAATAGAATGATACTCTGGAATAACTTTGAAGTTTTATTCATAGCAGGCTATGGAAGTTTATAACTGGCAGTGACCAGTAAACTTAAAACTGATTCATTAACAGATTCATTTGTGCCAATGCTGCTAGTTCCAGCCGGTGGGAAAATGTCAGGGTAGGAATAACCCAGACTCGACACCTGTCCGGACATATCGACCTGGAACGATCCATGGATGAGGGAACCACCAACTGTGAATTGAGTCATTGACAATGATTTATCCAACGAGGATTCTTCATAGCTGTACCCCATTCGCAGCGGGAGGGTTGCAGAAGCCCAATGCTCAAGGCCAACGTGATAAATCCGCGTATCTCCCAGATCATAATCAAAGGTTTCTGAACTCTGAAAGGATTCTGAGTAAGTGATCGTCTGCCCCTGGTGCAATTCAAGCTCAAAAACGGCCAGTGTTCTTTGTTTTTGGCCAGGTGAAAAAGCGATCCCGAAGCGATGTACAGCCGGTTTCTCAAGGGTGTACTGGAGGCTTGAATCAGCCATTCTATACTCTGGATAGCGGAGAGTTGAGTCAGCATAGGGCACGAAACCATTGCTCAGAAATGTTAGATCACCAGTTTTATCAATGACATAATGCAAACTGATATCGTCATTCACTTCATAGGAGAGTCCCAGATTCATTCCCAGAGTTGATTCTTCTAATTTATGGGTCGTTTGATAGCGGTAAGATGTATCAGATGCCAGGGCATCATCAACGGATATCACTGAGACTGCTTTATCAATCAACAGATCATTCGCAGTATACAAAACAAAACTTCCACCTAGAGACAGGGGTCCTAACGCTGTAGATACCCCAAGGTAATTTCCCATGACCTGCCCACTCATCTCCAGAATGTGATAACCTGCCAGGGGATCCCGATTATAATAGCTGGAGGATAAACTCAAGCGGATCTCCTCCGAATACTTATATCCATAGTCATGAATAGGTACCATAGCATAAGCAACAGCAAAAAGTTCAAACCCATAGCCCAGAGCTGCGGCATACTTTCGAAACGAATTTGTGTTGGATGCGTAAATATTTTTTGTCACCACATCATTGAACTGATCGATGGCTTCAATGCTTCGCTCTTCACTCACCTGGTCGAGTATGATCGATGCTGAGAAACCAAAACCTCCAAGGCCACCAAGCTGAGCTGGATTTCCCGCAACGCTCCAGGGTCCTTGCACTATAGCCGTCCTGGCCAGCCCCATTCCCCCAGAACGCGCATCCGGTATTGCTGGTGTCAATAATCCCATTCCATTGAAGTATGATTGTCCCGCGACAGTCCCAATCAATATTAGTGTAAGGAGTGAAACCCTGACCATTCTCTTTGTGTATATCATTTTCATTTTTTTCATCACATTCTCTTAAAAAGCATAATCCAACTGAAATCTGAAATCGGATTGATTTGACCAGCTGATAATGTTGTCTTTAGCTTTCCGCGAACTTTCGGTGGCGGATTGATAAGCATAGTTGCTTGTAGGTAAACTCATATCAGATGAATACTTCATCCTCATGGACCAGCGATCTCCCAGTCTTGTATAAGTGGAAACCCAATATCTTAAATTACCTTCCAATGAGTTGAAGACGCGAAAATCTGTATCTTCAAAGGTCCAAATAAACCCCTTATATGCCGTCACTGCAGTTTTAATTCTAAACCTATCATTCACGTTATGTGTTACTGCAAAGTTTAATGCTTGACTTGGACTTAAAGCATTCCCGACATCGGAGGAATAATTGACACCTTCATCAAGATCAATGACCAATCGTTTACGTGGGTCAAAAATAGTTTTAGTCGTTGTATATTGGACACTCAGCTCATTGAACTTGGATAACCTCAACCTGGACCTGATGATCGTTTCAATATTCTCATATCCTGTGGGTGAGAATAAATTAAATCTTGATCGCTTTTGCCACTTGTGGCTCAAAGTGATTCTGTAGTTGAACGTTGGTCGGAATTCTAACCTCACCTTGGTTCTGTGGTAATTCGCTCCATCTGGTACGCGAGTCCACGTGTCAAAATCGGTTGTCACCACGAATCGGCGATGCATCTGATAACGCGATCTCAAATAGACACCTCGTTCAGCCTGTGGCTGAACTGCTGAAGAGTAGATATGTGAGTAAATAGGATCGATCAGATAGTATTCATCCTCGAATATCGTACTCTTGAATTTCTGATAATTTGAGAAACTTCTCTGATAAGGGTTATCGAACGCCAGGTCGGTATCCCGGTATAACATCAATAGATTCAAGTTGTCAAATTGTAGATAGGCTGATAATATTAATGCTTTCGGATCATCAGCAGACACCGATAGACTACCATCTTTATCCAAAATTCCCAATTCGCCCTGGAGGGCCAGATTTTGGATCACTGTATTAAATTCCAAGCCCATTACGCGTCGATGAGCTTTAGCAGCACCCCAGAGTGGTGAAGTGGAGGAGGAAGCATACAATGCCTCTATTTCACTGTCTGCAGCATTCCCGATACTTGACAGATATTGGTAGCGTGAATCAGTGGCAATTACCGATAACAGCGGTTCAGGTCTGAGCTCTTTGTCATAGAGACTCTCATATGATGAAACACCAATAAATGTACCGGGAGCAAATTCATATCGTAGCAGACCACCATAGGTTACCTCATTGACGACATCCAGCAATGGATTATTTAAATCGTCAAGGAGACCAGTGTTTTGACGTGGATAAAGTGTTATGAGAGATGTAAAGGATGTTCCATCACTATTTAAAACTGCATCCCGATCATTCTTGGATGCAAACCCCATAAGAACAAGTTTATCAAAGATTCTCCCCTGAATACCCACGCCGCGAAAAGCAAACTCCTGGGAGCGGGAGAGATCAGTGAAAATACCGGGTACTCGCTTCTGCCAGCCATAGCCGGAACGTCTGGGTGCTCGAAAATCAGTATTTTCCATTACCACACCCTGCCCGAAGGTTACATTAAAACTTCCCAGGATGAGACGATCCAGATGGATGGGACCAAAATCATAATCAGAAAGTGTGAGTGCGGCTTTAATTTCTGGAATATCAGTCCCGGGGAAGTATCTACTTCCCTCTCCCAGTTGCCGGTTATAAGCAAGACCGACTTTCCAGTGACGTGAGTTTGAAAAACTCAACTTATGCACCAGATCAGGTGGATACTTTCTTACGATTGGGTTTGCCAACTCTTCATCGGTTGAATTCGTAGAGGGAATGGTTTTCATGACTGTTGTGTACCATAGATGCCACTGCCCCTGATCTTCATCATCGAAGCGGACAAAGTCTCTCAGATTTCGATATCCGTAATAGGACAGTCCAATGGCATTTCGTAGAGCACGTTGATATCTCAGTTCCCCCATCTGCTCACGCAATTTCAGGATTGCTACTGCATCAACCGGGGTCACATTCTGAAAGGAGATGATGTCCTCATAGGATGCCGTGTTGATGTTGATGGGTTCAGCCAGACGCTCCAGCCACAATTCAATCAGCCCCTCTGAGGCACCCTCCTGTGAGGTCCACTGCTCGACTCGGCGATAATTATCCCGCAACCTGGAGAGCGAACCTTGGCGTTCAGGATAGATGCTGATCAGGGATTTGAGTGTCTGCAGGTCTTTGGAATTCAGAGCTGGCACCTCTGACAGGTCATAAAAGCTTTCAATTGGACCGGATTGCTCCAGGTATTCGATCAGAGCAATTTTAGCCTCATCTCGGATCGCCAGGTCCATGATCTCTGCTTCATCTGCATTGTTGATGTCAAGTGGCTCAGCCAGCAGGTAAACTGGGAGCATCAAGCAGATGAGCCTGAGCAGAATACTTGTTCTATGCAGCATGGCTGTCATTCCATTCGTCCCTAGTTGTCGATATGAAAATTCATGGAAATAGCATGCGTCAGGGGGAGAACAGGATGTGTGATAACGCCATACTCAATATTGATCCCTACGATCTCCATTTTCAGGCCAGCAGACAAGCGGTTCGGCTGGGATTGCATACCGGAGAGAATGCTGAATTGTGGATTCAACTTATATTCTAAGCCACCATGAAATTCAACGGGATGACCCGAGGTGTAATTCAAGGAGAAGGTGGTTGTCACTTCATCAACGGGAGTATAAGCGAAACCACCGATCAGCGTTTGAGGTAAGGCAGTTTTGTACCCGTCTCTTCCCATGGATGGGTTGTTAATATTTCTGACCAAAGCGGCTGCGCGATGTCGTTTACCCAGCGTCGCCAGAAATCCCACGTCCACCCCGATCATGCTCGCTGATCCCAGACTGCTACCGTCTGTGCCATCACCTGAGGGACCAGCACTGAGACCATAGGATATCTGCATGTAGTTGAGCGTCAAACCAATGGCCAATGAAGAGAGGCGATCCTGCATGAGATAATTACCATAGTGTAATCCCATGGCCGTTTCCTCAGCCAGGTTGACAGAACCACTTCGGGTAGCTAGGGTGGTTGTGGTTGCACCCACATTTCCAAACTTATGATCCGTATCATAGGCAAAGCCAACCACAGAGTGATTGAGAAACCTTTGGCTGAAGACATTCTGGTAACCAGCAATGAATCCCAAGCCCTCATATTCAGCAAGCAGGGCAGGATTCGTAAAAAGAAGTTCAGCTGATCCAGATGATGCAACATGACTGGCAGCCAGAGCAGTACTCCGGGCAGTTGTCGTTTCAAGAGTGGATGTCACCTGCGCCAAAACCACATTGGCAAGGAGGGAGATGACAAGAATGGTTTTCATTGTTTTCATGCCCATCCTCCTTATCTGGCTCTGATCGCGATGATGACGGGTGCGGTATCATGAATGGTCTCACCCGTGGTGCGATTTACTGTTTCAAGATGCATGATATAGGTTCCGGGAGGAACAAGTTTATAGGTCTCTGTTCTGCCATCCCAGAGCTTTTCAACCTCCAGTGCAATATTGCGGTAGCCATCGAAAAGGGTCGTGATAAACCGGCCGGAGAGATCGAACACTCTGACCGTAATATGGGCATTCTCAGGGAACGAGAAGAAGTACTTGATCCGTTCGCCTCGCATGGGATCGAATGGAAAGGGTGCCACGGTAAGACGCGTGCCTCCGCTACCATCCTCTCCTTCTTTCAGAGCTTGGACATCTGTAGCATAAGCCAGCATCATTTGACCCTCACCATTATATTCGTCGGCGATACCCCAGACATCGACCAGGTTCCCCGGTTGCAGCAGAGAATCTGCAGTCGCATCAGCGAAGAGGTTGGTCGTATCCCAGACACGCAAGGTGACCTGGCCGTAGCCATCCTCGATTACGATATTTGAGCCACCACCAACATTATCGGCGCGACTTGACACCACGCCACTGACCTTAACAAAGCGCCCCCCAAACTGAAGTGAGTTTAGATCTTCTGTAGAGATCTCGGCGATATTGGGTACAGGCCGATCCTGGGCAAGCATTGTATAGTTAAAATCTGTTAGCTGGAGCGCACCCTGATACTCATCTACTGTTCCTGTGACTGAAATGGAGTCCCCCTGGAGCAAGGGAGGTGAGAGCAGGCCTTGCTGGTTCATATTCAATCCGTAGCCTGAGTTATCTTGAATGTACATATCCGTTCGATCCGTTCTCAAGATTCCTGAACCAATGCTGACAACCGCACTCAAGGTCACCGTCTGTCCAAGATAGCTTGCTGAATTCTCAATGATCGTCTGAATGGTCAGAGGTGTTGGTGGATCGATAATATCAGCCCCATAAATGTTGCTGGTTTGAGTTAATCCGTTGGTATTAGTTGCCGTAAGGTAATACGCCAGGGTTCCAGCAGTACCTGTCGCCGGGATCGTCACGGACCATATATCGCCAGAAGCGTTGCTCATGGTCAGATCAACAGGCGTTCCGCTGGAAGCTGGAAAGGTGTAGGTCAACAGTACACTGGCCAGGCCGGTTGTATCGATCACGGTAGCTGTTATTGTCAGGTCGTCTTCCGTTGTTGGGGAGCTTGGACTCAGTGACACATTACTGATCACCGGTTTTACTATGGTGAGATCCACAACTGACCAGGTCGCACTCAGATCCTCACTGGTCTCATCATGGCCGGTGATTCCATTCCCACCGGAGGTGGTTTCAACACCTTCATCGCTATTACGGATCAGCTTAGCGCCATCAAAATGGGTCGGCATATAGGACTGTGAACTGACCGGTGTATCAGCTAGGTATCCACTCACCCCTGATTTATCGATCATGTAGGCAGAGGCAGTGCTACTGTCTGTGCCCCAGATCAGATACTCTACATCCTGAACCGTAGCAGCCGATCCATCCCAGTAAAACAGAATCAAGCCCTCTGCCGTATTCTCTAATTTCACATTGGGTGATCCACCGATGGTGGTGACACCATTAACTGCATCCAGCATGTCGTCTTTCAAGGCCAGATCGGGGTCGCTTCCATAAGTAGCGCTGTAGTCAGTCGTTCGACCCATTCCCAGGATCAGGCTCGAATCTGCCTTCAGTGTCATGCTGGGAAAGCGGGCAATAAAATCGGTTGAGCTGGCTGACCAATAATTGGCTCCTGATGGCAGGTTGTAGTAGAACTTACTATTGGCTTTGTCCGTTGCATCAGTCAAGTAATAGTTGCTCAGATCAATGTCCGAACCAGTAGGGTTTGTGATACGTATGTATTCCCCTGCGGATGGCTGCAGAACCACTTCTGAGATGAGCAAGTGATCCGTTGCCAACAGTGCAAATGGCAGCACACTCATGACGATGAACTGGATTATTCTGTTCTTCATTCTGTCTCGATTTCTTTAATAGTTACGCCGAACGCCCTGGTTCAATTATTTCAGGAGCATCACTTTTTGCATCGAACTTCCGGTAGCGGACTTCAACTGCAAGAAGTATACCCCAGAGCTCAAGTGGGAGGCATCCCAATTCATGGAGTAGCTGCCTGCGTCTGCTGTTCCCTGGGCCAGTTGTTCGATCTCTCGACCCATGACATCAAAAACTGTCAAACTGTAATCTCCGTGTTGATCCATGCGCCAACTGATCGTTGTGGATGGATTGAATGGATTGGGATATGCGGGATTTAAACCGAAAGATAAAGGCCGCACATTTTCCCCACCATCAACAGAGGTCGCATTTAAAACATCGTCATCATATGCTACAAGCAATTGAAAGATGTTTTGATACTGGCTCTCCACGCCATTAAAGGCCCAATTCTCGCCAATCGTGATCTTAGAGACATCAACACCAGTCGAACTCCAGATACGAACGGCTGCTGTATCCGCGCCATCGGCAATATCAACTGTAATGCCTCCACCATAGGAGGCCGTATCGGCGACAATTCCCATTAGCTGGATCCAGGTCCCTTCCCAAAGTGCCTGGTTGGCTACTTCAGGTGTTATCTGAACCGGATCGGGTAAGGCATTTCCCGTTGAGACCAGCTTGTAGGCAAAATTCTTGATCTCAATGGTTGTATAGTAGATCTCAACTTCTCCAACAACTGTCACTTTGTCACCACGCTCCAATGTGAGTACATCATAATTGAAAAGATTTATTCCTCTACCAGACCCATCCTGCATGTAGGCGTTTGTAAGTCCAGTTTGGAGCAGACCTGAACCAATGGTAACAACGCCCTCTACCGTGACGATATCGCCACTGACGGGATTGTCTTGAATAGTGGATATCCCCGTTAACTGTGTACTTGCTACGGGTAATTCATAGGTATATGAATTGATGGCACTCCCGCCCCCCGTCACCGCTTCTACCTGATAACTGAGTAGAGAATTGCCGGCCTGGGCAGGTATTATTCCTTGCCAATTATTCCCAGAATCCAACCACATTTCACTCGTATTTAACATGGACCCATCGGTACCATATTGAATGCTTGCTGTGCTTATTGTTACGGTGTCGGTTGGCACAATATCAATGGAAATTGTGATCTCACTGCTCGATGTAACGAATTCGGGTGCGGCAGATTCATTCTCAAAACTAACAGGTGAACCAAAATCATTGGCATCTCTTGGACAAAGTGCATACTCACTAAAACCATATTCCACAACACCTGTCAAACTGGGAATCACATCTCCCACAGTAGGTGAATGCTCAAAATATTTATCCTCTACTTCGCAGGCGCCACTGCCATCATCGACCCACCACTGACCATACTGATCAGCAGCTGCCGTGACTGTGACATTTGTGACTGTGACCAGAACACCTTCGTAAGCTTCGCCCGTCAGTGAACAACCACCCGCCAGATCTCCGGTGCTAATGGAAACTGCTGCTGGTTCCTCATTTTCAGAGCTGGTGACCGTGAATGAGCTAACACCCTTGATCTCTGTCATACCATAATATTCATCGACCTCAGCCACCAATGTGACGCTATCACCCCGAGCAACTGAATTCCCACTGTCGTAAACATAGACACCATTCCAGGCCCCACTTCCATCCTGAATATAATAATTGCCGGAACCTGAAGCTGTAATGATACCACTGAAGGTGACGGTCTGACCAAAAAGGGGTGAATCATAACACTCACCAGCTGCTGTACTCGTGTATTGAATATCATAAATGGTCTGTCCAGCAGAACTCATTACCGTATAGCCTGAGCTTAGCTGGGTCGTATTGGAATCATTGTCAGTTGCAGTAATGGTATATGCTACCACGCTTCCTGCTGGCTGGGCGGGGATCACACCACCCCAGGTATTCTCTCCACAGTAAACCGGTCCAAATGTGACCTCAACAGCAGAACCTCCATCCACTGTGTAAGAAAGTACCACTGAACTCACGGTTCCGTCTGGATCTGTGACGACTACACAAATATTAGCAGACTCTGTCTCATTGGGTGTCGCAGGGGTTTGTGTTAATGTGCCAAAGACAGGTGCAGGAACAAACGTCTGACCTGTATTGATAGTGCCAGGTGAATTAGCCCCATAAACCCAGTTGGAGCCATCAAGGCCTACCCGGTACATGGAGGAGTCTGCTCCGGCATAATCACCGTCGGCACTTTCCATTGGATTTCCATCCGCATCGTTCATGTCACCTTCATAGGCAACTGCATCGACAATACTACCACCAACTTTTAGGACGATACCGTCTGGAGCACCATTCTGAATGGCATTCTCATCAGGCCACCCCGAGGGTGTTGTATCCACGTTGGGAATAGAAGCCCTACCAACAACATAAAAACCATACCCACTGCTTTCATTCGCCAGGGTGATATTCCCCAGGTCAACTGTCCGGTAGCTTGTACCGCCGTTTCCATTGATCAAATCAACCGTAACGGTATTGTATGTTCCGGCAGGTCCAGCCAACTCAAAATACTCAGCTGCATCCGTTCCCTCCTGGTCGTAGTCTACCTCGTTGATAAAGAGCTGGCCAAAGGCCAAACTGCTTACTGCTGTGATCAATGCGAATTGTTTCAACATTTTCATGGTTTACCTCTAATACAAATTTTGGATTGGAAATTTATGATTCTGAACTGGTAAATTTTTTGACATCAGACTTAGATTATAACCGATTGACTCGCCACATCCAAGAAGCTTCATGAACCGTGCCAAAATGCTGAATTAATATTGCCCTTTCGCAGCTAAATACAGAAAAAGTCTTCAGCCATTTTCGCAGCAGAGAATGAGCGACACGCAGGGTGGATTGTAAGGAACGATCAGTCCATTTGCTCCAGATTCCAGCCAAAACGGCAGAACAGGTAAGGGGCACCATAACTGATCCACGCTCCCAGGAGAGCATACCTGATAAACATGGCCATATCGGTGGTGTAACCCATGGAAACAAAGATCTGCTTCAAGCCCATCCAGATCAATAGGATACCAACTAGACCCAGGACCAAACGAGAGAGGAGCAGACTCATCCCCGGTTTAAGTCCACACGACAGGTACTTTCTCTCGTGCAGATAGCCGGTAAGGAAGCCAATGAATGCCGCTCCCCCTTTTATGGATACCTCAGATAAGTCTCTCTGCATCATGAATAGCCCCATCAGCAACACGAAAATTACCATACTCTGCCTCGTTGGCCCTAGAGCGATCCAGCCTGCTGGTCGTTGTTTTAATAGCCAGGCATAGACACTCAGGGTTACCAGGCCAATGGCAAAGCCACCCAACACATCAACCGGATAGTGAACGCCAAGATATATGCGAGAAAAACCAATGAGACCAACGAGAATCCCAGCCAGCAGGTATCCCCTGACATTTTTGAATTCCCAGGCCAGCCAACCCCACAACACCATAGCACCCTGGCTATGACCACTGGGGAAGGACCAGTCATCAGCATGGACGAGATGCTCTATTGAATCAGGCCGCGGTACCTGGAAAAAGCCCTTGATCATTGCATTCAGCAGGAAGGTGAACAACAGGATCATACCTGCTCGACCCATTATTTCCTTTCGCCAAAGCCAATATGCCAGCGGTAGGAAAAGCAAAAAGAATTCTTCATCTCCTAAAAAAGTAAAAAACTTCATGATCGGCGTGAGCCAGTCTGCCCGCATTGATAGTACCCATTCCATAATCACTCCAATCTTACTTTAGAAAGTTTCATGTCCTAGCTACAGGTTCCAGGTGAGTCGCCACCGATAGCGCCATGCCCAGGGCTCCTCTCCCGCCAATGGGTGAGATTGCCAGATAGGAAAAAAGAGCCCCATGGTAAAGAAAGACTTGTGCTCGAAGCCAAATCCAAATGCATGATGTGGTCGCGATTCATTCAAAGGTAATGTTTCACTATCGAATATCATAGAACTGGCGAAAATTTTCACTTGCAGCCCTGAATACCAATACCCACCGTCCACACTGACGCCAATATAATTATTGGTAGGATGTGTCAGCTTGGTTTGCCCCCTAAAATTTGGAATAGCTGCCAGATTATCCTGCCAGACATAATCGTGAGTAAATTGATATGGGGAAGACGTACCAGGAGACTGGCTACCGGCCACCATCTGAATTCCAGTGACAATTTTCTTCCAGAACACAGCTGAGAGATCTGCATTGGATTTAATGATAGAGAATGTGCCGCTCTCGCTTTTTCCCAAAGCGGTTTGTATTGATAAAAGCAGGCGATCACCAAAACGTGTTATGGAGAGGCCTGAGTATCCGGCATTGATCAAATTCACTCGCTGGTTTCTTTCCCAGATGGCCGTGTCCTGATATGTATCAGATTCAATAGACAGTTTTATCCGATGATATTTTAATCTGGTCCCCTGAACGAGAAAACTCTGGTCACCAAGATATTTGGTTATACCTACTGAACCACCTCTCCAGTCAGAATAGCTATGCAATCTTGCAAAAGAAAACAGTCTCTCCTTGCGATTAATTGTGTTAGCATAACTAACTCTCCCACCCCAATATTTAGGTTCATCCAATTTATCATGAACATTAAACTCCCAGCTCGCTCTATGTCGATAATCACTGGGATAGGCCGGCCAGAGGTCAACACCAAAACCAGAAGTGAATTTTAATCCATAGCGCTTGTCCCCGTCCCAATCAGACCAGGATACTGGGCTTACTGTAATGCGATAGTGCTCCCAATCCGGAAGCGCAGCGAATGGTTGAATATACACCTTTTTCTTATACTGAGGCCATTCGTTGTTGTATCTGAAATACTCTGCAAGTTTGTGGGTCGGGTCAAGGATGATGCGATCAACACCCTTCGAGGGTATACGCAGTGCTGAGCGTCCCTCAGGCATATACTGGACCAGTGTGCTATCATTGGACTTAGTAATTACCAATACATCGACAGGGAAAGCCCAACTGCCGTTGAAGTCCACCGATACCACGAGCGAGTCATCTTTTCGTCTTACGTGACCAATCTCAGCATCCAACCATTCTCCAGAACTTAATACTTGCATAAATTGGTGGCTGACCCAAGGGTCATAATGCGTAGATATACTGTGAACCAAGCTTTGTTCAATATCCTCGAATGATGTATTCGATGCTGTAGCCGTCCTTACGATCTTAGTAAAAAGGCTGTCCCCTACCGTCCCCTGCAGCATGCGCAAATAACTATAGCCACTGACAACGAGAATAAATTGCTCTTCTGCTCTTTTGTCACTGAAGGTTTCCACGCCACCAACGCTCATCACATCGCCAAAGGCAAGTGCCCCACCGGCAAGTTCGATCAAATAGCGTGGATTCAGGTTTTTAAAGTCACTCCAGAGCGGTGGGACGATTCTCTCCATGGTCGGAAATGGATTGAGATCACCGGCACCATAATTTTGCATAATGAGCATGGCATAAGAACTAAAGAACCAGGATTCCAAAACCTGATCTTCCCCTTTCCACCTACAGAGCGTGCGCCCCATTTCATCCAGCTCTGTTAGGTACTCTTCAATAGGACTGGTGTTCTCATGTGATTTCGCCGCAAGGGATAAGGCAAACACTAAAAATACAATAACAAGTAGGTAGATAGGTTTAATAGGGTGATCCACTGATTAAGTTTTAATAAGCCAGTAAATTAAATCTAAGCACCTCAAAGAAATCGGCAGTTTTATATTGAACAATAAGTGGAGATAACTTTTTTGCACCAGGATAGAAAGAGGCTCTATAGGTATCTTGATGTTTTTTAAACTCTATTCGAAAATCATATTTATCTGGCAGAGCCAAAAGACATTTTGAAACATCCTTATTTAAAGCTTTCGTCACGCCATCACGTATCTGTATCAGCGATTTCTCTGGATGCTGGGAAATTATCGAATTCCCCTCGCCTCGAATGGTAGCAACTGTTTCAATATTCTCATTGTGTTCAGCAACTTCGTCACACAAACCTTGATCACCTGACACAAAAATTGAGGGGACCCCGTAATAACTGGCAGCTAGTCCGTGCAGGTAAAACTCAGACATATCTTTACCGTTCAAACTCATCCGGGCGATTCGGGCAGAGGACATGGTGTGTGCCAGTGGATTCGTATCCTGGCCTGCACGTGAATGATAACCGATGAACATAACAGCATCAAAACTGGTGTCTAGTTCCTGCACCATAGAGAGGGGGTGCCCTGCCCATCCACGTATCAATTCAACCGCTTCCGGCAACTCCTCCAGCAAGAGATTTCGACCACTATCATGAGCATCTTTTATTACAATACGAGTTGCGCCTGCCGCAAGAGCACTTTGAGCAGCTGCGGCCACTTCTCGGGTCATCTGCTTCTGAAACCATTGATACTCACTTTGTGTACGCTTGCTTGTTTCGTCCCAATGACCAATTCCCGTTACACCTTCGATATCAGCAGATATGTATACTTTCATAATTGCTCCCATTTCAAACTTTTGATTGCTCAATTTAAACTGTAACAAACAAGAAGCACTACAATGACTGATAAAATAACCACCAAATCAGCGGTAAATTCTCAAAATGAAGAATCTTTTTTTATTGCATTTATTTTGGAATGAGAGACCCGGGTACTCTTTTGCAGTACTCAGCATAGGCAACAGGGTAAGCCTGATCCAGTTGATTTTCTTCTTCAGGTATCAACTTGATGATAAGCATCCACATGACAACAAACATGACTGCCAGCAGAGCTGAGATCAACACCAGTGCTAAGCCAAGGAGTACCAAAAGCGCAGCGAGATACATAGGATGCCTCATGAGCTTGTACGGTCCATGAAGTGTCAGATAGTCAGACTGGCTTGGTTTGACCCCTGCCAGGCGGAAGCTACGACGTAGCGATACCCTGCTCCATAAGAGTAGTGAGCTCCCTGCCAGAAAGATCAGAAGTCCTAATGACCTACCGATAACCACAAGAGTAGAATTCATCGTTGGAAGGCATACATAGCTAGCTGGATGGGTGTCCACGATCATCATAACCCCACACAGTGGGATAAGGATTATAAAAAAAGCGAGATTCAGAATATTGAATAACCAGCCAGGCCATCCACAATCGGGACGCTGCAAGCGGATGGAGCCTGGAGAAAAGATCAAAATACCACCAGTGATCGCTGAGACGATCAGTATAATAAGACCTAGGCTGAACCTAATATGTTCTGACATTGATTTTTCTATTTATCCTCTGTCCTAATAAGTGGCAAAAAATATGCCGATGACAATAAGCTCAAATCGCTACTTCCCATTCCATGCAAGTAGGGATAAAAAAAGGGAGCATCCCCTGCTCCCTTCTAAATAGTTTTAATAATGTGACTTAATAAAGAAATTCAACCTCATCATCAGTCGCTTCAAAAGGGATGGGGCTGAACAAACTGACACGATAAATGCTTGTACCTAACTTGTCCGGTGCAGGTTCTTTTACTGTTCGCAGTAAAACGGTTGCTCCTCCCGTTACCTGAAAGATCTCTGGCTCAGATTGAAACTCCTTACCATATTTCTCCAGATATGCTGCTTTAAACCTTTGTGCATCATAAGGGTAGTCAAACTGGTAAATAACTTCAACAGAGTGAATGGAAACCTTTTCTTCTCCTATCGAATTGTACCAGACATAAATCTTTGAGATACCTTTATCTTCTATCAGATAGGAGTGACCCGAGTACACGGACTGCTCACCACTATCAGCATAGTTCGTCTGGGTTGCTATCTTTTTGACCTTGGAAACAGGCAGGAGTACAGAATCGACAGCTGTTGGCGACAGGGACCATTCAAGCCCCCAATAAACCGCAAGGGTTTGCGCATGAGCAGCTCCAAATGATAGGAGTGCGATCATACCCAATCTCAGACTCATCTTTTTCATAGCAACCTCCTGTTAGTAAACAAGGTACGCGATTTGAAGTTGTTCAGGATATGAAGGTATAACATTCTTGTATTTCCGCAAGCACTCATTCATTTCAGGGCAGGGCTTAGAGGCGATGTGCACGCCCTACGTGCTGGTCAAGTACCCAGGTGACTGACCAGTTATGTCCCAGTCGATGACCATCCATCGTAGGAGGAAGTGTATACACCTCATGGAAAGGCAGGTCGATCTCTTGAGGGTCATCTTCCAATTCTCGAAAAGCGCCGTCCTGCGCTTTCACAGTTCTATGCTGGAGAACATTGACCGACTTCGACCACTCATCATACTGGAGCTCATCGCAATTGTCAGTTAAGCCCTGAAAACCTGCCAGTGGTGCCGCGATCACATGTACATCAGCACGCACAGCTCCTATTTGAGATGCTGCCTGGGCGACGACAACGCCACCATAGGAATGACCGAAAAGAATTACACGCTTATAGGGTGCGGTTTGCTTTTCATTCAGGATCAGTGAGGCGAGTTCCTCAGCAATGGATTCAGGGCATCGATTCCAGTCATATCTGTAAAAATAGAGTGAACCGTAGTGTGCACCGAGATGTTTGAGCCCTGTGATCCATTCATACCCACTGGACTGGTATCCATGAACTGCCACTATCAATACACTGTCATTGCGACCAGCGTCCGTTGTAAGTTCAACCAGGCCCAGCGGTTGTTCCATAAGCTGTAGGCCGGAAACCTTTATCTCACTACCTTCGGCAAGGTGATCCAGATTCTGTGCCGGCCATTGGTTTGAAGTTTTAAGCGATTGGGATGTGATGGCTTTCTCTTCAATACCGTTCCCTGCACAGGCACTGAGCACAATCAATGCAATTAGAATAGTGCTCCGTCGAATCAATTTTCTTCGTCTCATTTATTCCTCGCTATTTTTAAGATGCAGACCTGCCCTGAGTATGGCCAATCCTGGCAGAAAGATAATTAAGATAAAGACAGCGGCTATACTCAAGCTCCTTCCAATCATGAAGAGGATACCCGTGAGCATCAAAACAGATCCCAGTAGCAGAAAACTGAATTGCATGAGTTGCCTGGTGCGAGGATCAAGAATTTTATTTTGAAGGATGAAAACCAGGATGATGCCAGCAAGAAAAACGTAGAAAAGTAGAAAGGTGAATAAGGTTTTTTCTTCCATCTCGACCGTCCTGAATGCAAAAGCGCTTGTCAGAGCTGAGATCAGAATACTGGTAACAAGATGAGCGCCAGGCTTGATCAGATCGTTGAGTTTTTTTAGTGTATTCATATGTACCAATATATTGTTTCACCCTTCCAGGTCCACTATGGATTCGACCTAAGCTATAAGTTATATCGTGTATTATTTCCTGTGCACCTTAATTTCTAGGATTCTGATACGGAGCTCTGCAATGAAGAATAGTGGTCATATACTTGTTATCAATCCTGGTTCTACCTCTACAAAGCTCGCAATCTATACTTTTGATTCAGGTCTGAGAGATCTGAAGTTGGCAGCGACAGAAAATCTGGATCACAGCGCGGACTCTGTTCATCAGGACGGTCCTATCACTGATCAACTGCCACTCAGACTCAAAGGGGTACACGCATTTCTTAAAGGTAAATCCTTCGATATTCAACTGATCATGGCCAGAAGTGGCCCTCTCAAACCGATGATCGGAGGGACCTACGCCGTTTCAAATGATATGTTGGAAGATCTTCAAAGCGGAAAGTATTCTAATCACGCCAGTAACCTGGGTGCCCTCCTTGGGAAAGAATTGAGCCATGAATTCTCCGCACCTGTTTACGTTTCAGATCCGATCACGACCGATGAATTTGACCCGGTGGCGAGAATTTCAGGAGTACCTGAGATCGAGAGAAAATCGCGGGCACATGCGCTCAACATTAAAGCCTGTGTCCGGAAAGTATGCTTATCAAATAATATTGCATTTGAGAAGAGCAGGTGGGTGGTCGGCCATTTGGGGGGTGGAATCTCGATTGCAGCTGTTAGGTCCGGAAAACTTGTTGATGTGAATGATGCTCTCCTTGGCATGGGACCCTTTAGTCCTGAACGTGCCGGAGCCCTTCCCATAGCAGGGCTCCTTGAGCTTGCGTTTTCCGGGGTATATGACCAAGCGTCCCTGTCCACAAAACTGTCCCGCAATAGCGGTTTGAAAGCTTATCTGGGTACCACTGACTTGCAGCAGATCGAGGAGCAAATAACACAGGGCAATAAAGAGGCTAAACTGGTATATGAAGCCATGGTGTATCAGATCGCCAAGGAGATTGGAGCGATGGCTTCTGTTTTATCCTTCAACCTGAATGGCATTATCCTCACTGGGGGAATGGCGAACTCCACAAAACTGTGTGCTGAGATCATCTCGCGGGTGAAAGACCTGACAAATATATATATCGAAGCAGGCGAGAACGAATTACAGGCCCTGGCGGAAGCTGGCTATCGAATTGCCTGTGGTGAAGAACCCATCCTGCAATACGAATCTGAAGAGAAATGAGGCATTCATGAGACGTCTATCAATCATTTTGATCCTGTTGATAGCACACGCACTGGCAACAGAACCACCCAGGGATATCAGCGCCCGGGATCTCATCTCATTTTCCAGCATTCGCGCTGTGGATCTACATGAACCCTCAAAGACCATCATCTATGAATTGAGAGAAACTGACTTTTCGAACAACACCTATCGTCATCATCTTTGGCAAATGAAAACGGATGGGTCAAATAATCGCCAGCTGACGTTTAGCTCGGGTAACGAATGGAGCCCCTTGATCAGCCCAACGGGCGCCTGTCTCGCTTTTTTATCTGACCGTCCCGACGCCGAGGGTGAGAAAGAGACACGGATATGGGGTATGCCCCTATCCGGCGGTGAAGCCAAGCCCCTGTCCAATTCAGACCATACCGTCCTTACTTATGACTGGAGTGCAGATGGGAACTCTATTTATTATCTGACACCCCAGGTCAAACCAACTGCGACAAAAAAGTGGCTGGAAAACATTGAGGCGGATGGATTTGACGGTGATGACCGAACGCTGGAAAAGCCCAGGATCGAACTATGGCGGATTGACAAAAACACGGCTGAGCTGAAACGATTATTTGTTGGGGACCCCGGGGTCTATGACTTTGATGTTCACCCCGATAATGACCTCATGGTGTACGTAACCAACTACACCGGTGATGAAAACGATTGGGTTGAATCTGATCTCTACCTTTTCTCGATTAGCGATAGCGCCCAGACAAAACAATTGACAGCTTACAAAGGGGCGGAAGACAATCCCCGCTTTTCTCCAGATGGTAAGTATGTTGCTTATAGCACGCCTCAAGATCCAAAAAAGCCCTTCTCCCAGACAGAGATCGATATCATCTCCATTGAAAATGGAAATGTAAACCGCTTAACAGGATCATTGGATCTGAATGTGAGCAAATTCAGTTGGTATACGGATCGATCCCTCCTGCTGGAAGTCAACCAGGGCATGAATAACCATGTCCATATCGCTGCCTTGAATGGCCGGACAACCGATGTAAGTGCTGGTCCAGCCTATTTCCACAGGGTTGTTTCCGGACCCAAGGCACAAAGTATTGTTGCAGTTCGAGAAACAGCGACAAGTCTTGGGGAGATCATATACTCGAAAGGAGCAGGCCACCCCTGGCTTGTCCTCAGTAATCAAAGCGCAGAGATTCATGATCTGAACATACACCCACAGACGAATTTTTACTGGAAAAGTCGTGATGATCGTTTCAAGCTGGAAGGCTTGGTCATCCTACCCCATTTCTCAGGACACGAACCACTTCCCCTCATTGTCCATGTGCACGGAGGGCCTGCCAGCCGTACCGATATTGCCCTGGAACAATATCACCTCTTACAGGCCTGGGCCAGCCAGGGATTTGCTGTTTTTTCACCCAATTTTCGTGGGAGTGAGGGGTATAGTGCTACATTCCAGACTGCCAATTATCGTGACCTGGGCGGTGGAGACTATCATGATATCATGATGGGTGTAAAAGAATTGATACGACGCGGCATCGCCCACCCAGACAGCCTGGTGATCATGGGCGGTTCCTATGGTGGGTATATGACAAATTGGGCAAGCACCCAGACAAATAAATTTAAAGCAGCCATCAGTCTGTACGGTATCTATGATCTGAAAAGTGATTTCTCAAACTCCATATACGCCCAATGGGAGCTGGACTACCTTGGAAAACCGTATTGGGAGGATCCCAGTGCCTATAGCAGACGATCACCCTCCTCCTTCATCAAACAGTCAAAAACACCTACTTTGATCCTTCATGGTGCCGATGATGAGAATACATTTACCTCTAACTCACGAGAACTTGCCCGTGCATTAAAAACGCTGGAAGTGCCCCATCGATTCATCCTTTATCCCCGAGAAGGACATGGGATGAATGAACCCAACCACCGCCTGGATGCTTTCCAAAAAGAACTGAGTTGGGCCAACCTGCACCTTGATCGACCTCAACCCCACCAGGGTATTGACTGGATGAGTAGCAACATTCGTGTGCAAATACTTTCAGTGAACAGGGAAGCAGAGTTCCTGAATGCCCCGGGCGAACGCTTCCTGTCGGTCAAGCTACTACTTGATGGCTCAAATCTTGAATCTCCCAGACGTATCACCCTTGACGATTTTGAAATGATGCCCAGTGGTAACGTCGTACTGGGTTTTTCCAGTAAGCGAATGCTGGCACCGGCTAAATATTTTAGTTTGGAAATTGGACCACGGCTTCCAGCTGTTGAATTAGATCTGGTGTTTGTTTATACACCTCATGCAAGCCAGGTATTAAAGATCAAGGATGTGGGAACCTTCAGTCTACCAAAAGCATCCAAATAAAAAATCATAATAATGGATTGTCGCTCCCAGGACAATTCTTTGATCCTGACTCCTTAGTTTACAATCGCTACCGAAACCAGACTTTGCAAATTGCAAAGTGAACATTGCTAAGGAGTTTAAATGCAGCTACTCGACAATTATTCAAAAATTGCTCACTGGTTTATTAGAGCCTCACTTGCAGGCATCTTTATTTTTCACGGATTTATAAAATTCCCAATGGCCGGGATGATGGCAGATCAGATGGGAATGCCCACATTTGTGGTTTATGTGCTGGCCCTCATGGAGATTCTTGGAGGTATCTTTATCATAGCAGGAGCCCTCTTCAATGAATTACTAACACGGATCGCCGGGGCAATTTTTGCCGTGGTCATGTTTGGTGCGATCATGATGGTACATTGGCCTCAGTGGAGTTTTGTTGCTTCAGAAAGCCACCCCATGGGCGGCATGGAGTTTCAGTTATTGGTACTCCTCATCGGTTTATATTTCCTATCCACAGGAAACAAAACCTTCCATCCTGAAGCGTCAGATTGATCGTAGTTCAGTAAATATTCGGGGTGTCAGTGACCTGACATCCCGAGTCGTATTACCAGTTAGCGAACGATCACCTCATCTGTAAATAGCCAGGTGCGTCCACCTGCTCCGGCATGCCAATCAGGACAGGCACCCTTGTTCTTCACCAACACTTTGATGTAGCGGGTTGAAAGGGTCGGAAAATCAGCAGTCATACGCTGAATGATGATACCCTCCTGTTTCTCAGGAACTTCATTTAGCACCTGTTTGATCGGTTCCCACGTCTCTCCGTCCTCTGAGATACTGACATCAATGTAATCTGGCATGAATATCCACGATTTGATTGACTGTAAAAAATTCATCTCAACTCTGAAAATATCTTTTTCCTCACCCAGATCGATCAAGAGGTCCAGATCATTTCCTTCAAACCCCTGCCAAGTGCCATCTCTGAAGTTTTCAGAACCCAATATCCCATCAACCAGACCCTCCTTTCCACCGCCTGTATAGCGTGGATTATACAGCGTGTGGTACTCTGTGTCGCTCTTCAGGGCCTGATGGAATACAAAGGCTCGTTCGCTGACCCGCCCTTTTCTTTCCTGCTGATCAAATAATGCTGCTTTTACCTTGGCATCCCTGGTCAGGGAGATCTTATCCTCATAGATATCAGAAGCGATGCTTGGCTCCGAGCCATCTGTCGTATACCGAATATCCAAACGAGGCTGTTCAGACTTGATCCTGACATTCACGCGGTCTGTCTTCAAGCGTCCAGGTATGATCTCCACCAAAAAGGTACCCAAGCTGTAATTCCACCCCAGGGCATCGAACCGGCTAAACAATGTGGGGATCCGTGATTGAAAACTATTCCAATCACGAGCTTCCTTAGCTGACCAGACAACCTCCGAGAGTGCAGACATCCTGGGGAGCACCATATATTCTGCATGCTCGGTCGTTTTTATGAACTCTGTCCATAGATTCGCCTGCGAACCAAGCACATATTTATACTCATCTGGTTCCAGTTCAGAGGGTATGGGCTCGTAGGAGTACACTTTCATGAGAGGTAAATAACCACCGATCGCTTCTGGTTCTGTCTCGGGGTCACCCTGATAGTAATCGAAATAGCAGTGAGACGTCGGTGTCATGATCACATCATGTCCGGCTTTGGCCGCTTTAACGCCACCTGCTTCACCTCGCCAGGACATGACCGTCGCTTCCGGTGCGAGACCGCCTTCAAGGATCTCATCCCATCCAATTATTCGTTTGCCCTTGCTCAGGATGTAATTCTCCATTTTGTGAATGAACCAGCTCTGAAGTTCATGTTCATCAGCCAGCCCTTCTGCCTTGATCCTGGTCTGACATTTTGGACACGCTTCCCAGCGGACTTTTTGAGCCTCGTCACCCCCAATGTGGATGTATTGAGCCGGGAAGAGTTCCACAACTTCGTCGATCACATCTTCCAGAAAGGTGAATACGGAATCATTTCCGGCACAGAGAATATCGACATTTGGCCAATAGCTTCCTGGAACGACATTGAGTCTTTCACCGCGACAGGAAAGCTCAGGGAATGCAGCGAACACTTCAGATGAATGCCCAGGCATTTCGATCTCAGGAATGACTTTGATATTACGCTCAGCGGCATAGGCGACTATCTCTCGGACTTCATCCTGGGTGTAGAACCCACCGTAAGTTGCCTTTTCCCCTTCTTTGATCGGTGACCACTCCCTCCATTTCTCATGCTCTCGATCCACTCGCCAGGCTGAGGTCTTAGTCAACTCTGGATATTTCTTGATCTCCAATCGCCATCCATTGTCGTCAGTCAAGTGCCAATGAAAGGTGTTCATCTTGTGGAAAGCGATCATGTCGATATACTGCTTTACAAAATCCGCTGGGAAAAAATGCCTGGAGACATCCAGGTGCATACCACGCCATTCGAATCGAGGAAAATCAGTGATCTTCATAGTGGGGATTGTATAAGTAGATAAATCAGCATTCCCCCTTTCAGCATCAGCCGGAAGGAGTTGACGCAGTGACTGGATACCAAAAAGAATGCCTGCATCATCCTTCGCCATGATCGTGATGCGACTTGCATCGACCTCCAGAATATAGCCTTCAGTCGCTAGATCAAGTGCTTTGTCTTTGATCAGCTCAATCGTTCCAGGTCCAGCGTTTTCCAGGGTCAGTCCAGGGATCAGATAAGCGATAAATTCATATAGGAACTGACTATTATGAATGCTTTGATCAATTTTGATAGACGGATTGTCTGGAAGCCTGAAGATGTCAGCTCCCATTTCCACATTCTGAGGCGAGGGTATGATGTTTAGCATGGGGTTAGACGTCTCCTCTGGCTTGCTGGAGGCACATGTATACAAGATGATCCCAAGCAGGACGCTGCTCAAAAGGCTGATAATTCTTCTCATGGTATCCCCTCTTTTGTTTCATAAAATGGGTTTTATTGATTCATCATTAATTTTGATATGTTCGTATAGCTTGCCGCCCCATCACTTTTCGGGAGAAACCGAATTGCCAATCCGCCCCCCGGAGCGATGAGCGCATTCAAAGTATCAGATGGCGAGGCAAGATACTGCCCGATATGAAGGGCGTAGGGATTGGACTCCCAATCAGCCTCTGCTCCATCACTGTAACACTCAGCGATCATGTCTGAATCAATGAAATCAGCTAAAGGCACCCGTAACTTACGGCCTCTCTCATTCGTGATTGCCCCCAGAAACCACTCATCACCAGATTTACGGACAATGGTCACATGCTCGGCGATCTCACCAGATAAATATCGGCTTTCATCCCAGTCATTCGGAAGATCTCGGATAAATTGAAAGGCCGGCTGGTCCATATAATTCTCAATGAGATCAGCTGCCATTTGCATGGGACTATAGATAACCACCATAAGGGCTAATTGCTTGGCCAACGTGGTCTTCACCCGGTTCTCGGGTTTGTACTGATCAAAATGGAGATCAAAGATCCCCGGGGTGTAGTCGATGGGACCAGCTAGCTGGCGCGTGAAAGGAAGGATGGTCGTGTGGGATGGGGGGTTTCCCTCACTCCAGGCATTCCACTCCATCCCCCGTGTCCCTTCCCTGGTCATGAGATTGGGCCATGACCGTTCAAGACCTGTTGACTTCACAGGCTCGTGAATATTGACTAAAACCTTATATCTGGCTGCCATTTCTACAACCCGCTGATGGTGCTCAACCATCCATTGCCCCTGGTGAGTTTCATTGATGGGGTAGATGTTCTCTCCCCCTGCATAACCCGTTTTCACAGCATGGATATCATGATGATTCAGAAATTTGTAGGCATCCTCAAGTTGTTCTTCATAATAGGGTGCCTCCCGACCTGTCTCATGATGGCCGATCAGGGCAACCCCTTTCGACTGGGCATATTGCCTAATTGCTTCGATATCAAAATCGTCATAGGGTTCGGTAAACTTAAATGCGTTTTTCTGACCGTAGCGCTCCCAATCATGGTTCCAGCCCTCTGCCAACACACCCTGGATATTATTCCTGGCTGCAAAATCAATATACCGTTTTACATTTTCCGTCGTGGCGCCGTGGATCTCGCCCTGCGTCCAGGAATATTTGTTGATATGCATGCCCCACCATATGCCAATGTATTTCATTGGCCTGATCCAGGATGTGTCCTCGATCTTACTGGGAGGGTTAAGATTCAAGATCATGCGTGAAGCCAACAGATCCGTAGCTTTCCTAGCGATAGTGATGGTTCGCCAAGGTGAAAGCAGGGGTGCCTTGGTCTTCACCTTATCACCATCAGACCATGGGACAAGGTTACACTCCAGGGTGAGAGCATCAGATCTCGCAGGTCTCAGGGTCATTGAACTATAATCTATTAAATTGGCTTCATGAATACTGATGTACAGATCAGAATCGGTTTTGATGGTTAGCGGTGTGTGAACCGAATCTCGCATCTCAGACAGACGACTCTTCGTATAATTCTGCTCAAAGCTATTCGGATCGCCAGGGATCCACCAGACATCGCCATCTGTCACCAGATTAAAACTCGTCAATTCATTGCGGATGAAAAGAGAATCCACTCCGTTCTGCTCCGGGATCTCATATCGAAAGGCGATACCCTCGTTGAAAACCCTGACATGGAGATTCATCAAGCGATGGGGGCGCTCCACTTCTTTTAGTTGAACACTTCCGGAGTAACTGTTTGAATGGATCTGGTCTTCCTGACCCCAGACCGGTTCCCAAGTCTCTTCCAGTTTTCCTCTTTCCGCTGAAACAAGCTGAAATGGTCCTGTGAGCGGGGGCGCATTTCGAAATTCGAACCCGAGTCTTGACTCATTCACAAGCAGCTTTCCGTCCACTCGAACGGACCAGCTTGGTATGCCATCATCAGCCTGCAGCGTAAAATTTATTCGTGTGTCGGGACTGATGAGGGAAAATTGGTCTCTCCAGGGTCTGCAGGATGTCATTATAAGACAGGCAAACAGTGCAGTCCAGATGAGCTTTTTGAGGTACATTCTACCCCGGTCTAGTCGTAGTAATGGGATGTTAGGACCCGTATCAGTTAACGATCTTCTTCAATTTGTCCCAGAGCTTATTGCCAAGCATCTCTGCTGCGACATCCACGATCTGCTGGACCAGATCTAATACATCCTGTTCACCAGCCCAATGTTTGGTCACTACGGCAGGATCACAGGTCTTCATCGTGGAGTTAATTACATAGGCAGCCAGAGCTACATCGTCCAGATATCCCATGGGACCGAACAAGGCTTCAGGGACCAGATCGATGGGAGAGACAAAATAGGCCAGGGCGCCAGCTATCTTGGCTTTCTCAGACGAAGGTACGTCTTTATCGATTGCCAGTTTTACCAGGAGATGAAAAAGGTCTGGCGCCAGGAGCAGGTATTCAGACCATTTATAGCCCTTTCCCGTCTTCGATAGAAGCCATTCCCGAATTTCACTTCTCATCCTCTGATAGAAATCACCCTTCATTGCTTCGGACATGCTGGTCTCCTGTTTGTTTCCAAGAATTAGATTGGTAACTTAATGTACAGGAAATCTCAGGGAAATACTTTTTCAGGAGCAAAGAAAAAGCCCGCATTCAAAATACGGGCTTTGAAGTTCGGTACTCATTTGTTCATTATCGGGTCAACTGCTCTCTCCCAACAATTGAATATCGGTTATCTCAAAGGTTTTTACACCTCCGGGTAGATCCATTGTGATCTTTTCACCTACCTGCTTACCGATGATCTTCTGAGCAAACGGTGATGTTGTTGTCACAATATTCTCATACAGTTCCAACTCGTATTCAGCAGATCCGGCAATGGCCACGGTCACTGGATTTTCACCATCTGTGTAGGTCACCTGCGTACCAAAGGAAACTACTTTGGTATCGATATTTGATGGTTCGGCTATCTCGTTACCTAAATGTTGTTCGAAACGATGAAGTTGATTGTGGAGAAGCGCCTGGTTGTCCTTGGCTGCATGGTATTCAGCATTTTCCTTCAGATCACCAAAATCTGCTGCCCGCTTAATGTCTTTACTGTTCTGCTTTATTTCTGCCTGGATCTCTTTAATTCTCTCTTTCACCAGGTTATATGTCTTACGATATATCATTGTAATACCTTTATCTTAAAGCGATTCTGTCACACCCAGCAGAATAATAAATTTTGCCATGTTCACATACATTTATTTGGCTAACCCGGTCATTCCGATTGTTGCAACGAATCATTATCCGCCATTTTGAGATCTAATCAATTAGATCAATCAGCCCCTTATTCCCATACACGTTTTACTTTTTTTGGATCAGATACTAAATCTTCAGGGTGGCTCCTATGAAAGGTTAGGGGTTCCCCCTATATGGGTAACCATCTGGTTATGTACTTTAGCTGCGTAACAATTGCCAAGAAATGGAGTACGTCATGAGAAAAAATAGTGGTTTTTCAGTGGTCGAACTGGTTGTGGTCATCGTGATCAGCGGCGTTCTTGCTGCTGTGGCTGTACCCCTAAATAGCAATACGACAACGAACGCTATCATGAGTGAAGCGGATGCTGGTTTGAAAGTAATAGAGACTCAACTTCGGATCTATAAAGCTATGGCGGGTGAATATCCTACCATGTCCAAAGGGAGTTATGTGATCAGTGGTGATTGGCATGGAATTAAAGCCGGTGAATTGACCGGTAAATATTTCTCTGATTATGCCTATACCATCGAGAGTACGCCAGAATCATATACGGTTACCTGCGTAACGGGGAAACTGTTATCATCTGATCTTGTCATGAAAAGTGTTGGTATCGCAGCTGGTGGTTGAACCATCTTTGCTTATCTGGATGTCCGGGGAAGGGCATCCAAATTAATCAGACAAAAATCCTCAAGAGAGAAATTATGAAAACTTTTAACCCAAATTTACAATTTAACAGTTTAAACATCTGCAGTTCCTCCCAATCGTTAGCAGAGGTGCTTGCTCTACGCGAGACAACTCTGTGTGAGAGTAAAACCTGGAAAGATCCGATCACCTTTCTACCTGATGTGATCAGTTTGATCAACCTATTTGACGATAGCCGCAGCAACGATAATAAATGATCACTCGGTTTGCCGAGCAAACAGGATTCACTCTGGTCAAGTTGACCACTCCTTTTCCCCGTCGTGGAGTTCTGATCCTTAGCTTCACTGCCGTTTTCATCTAATTTTATATGAAAAAAGCTCCAATGCTGCCACACACACTTGGTTCAGCGACGATCAAGATCTCCTCAATTAAGACATCCAGATCAAACTCATTTCCACGATCAGTGATTCCCCTACCATCCTCAGGCCCAATCTAGGTATTCCCTATCCCTCATTAGGGTCTCCCCCGATATAATAAAATATCCCTATTGGTACTTTTTGACTGCCTAAACACTACACAAGGGGGTCACAATGTTAGTCGCGGTCATCATGTCTTTTCTCGTTCTATCCTTCACTGGTGTTGCTGTTCTGGAAGTGGCTAATACCAGTCGAACCGTATCAAATCAAACGATTCAAAATATCAAACTTCAATTTGCCCTGGAAACTGCAGTCAATGAGGCACTCTGGCGTATAAACTGCGGTGTTGATTCACTGGTCAATCTTGACGAGAATGGTGTCCTGTGTGTTTGGGACTCTACCGATCTGGTACTCACCGTAAGTGTCAACGATGGTAAATATGAATCTGAGGTAGAACTCGATCTCTCTGATGACACTCATTTTGACCACAGCCTGGCTTCCAGCAATTTTATCGAATTTAATGGCTATGACGCAGGGCTGACAAAGCAGAAACAATCCCGAGTGTTTACTTTCCTTCCTCAAGCAGATTACGAATATTTCGAAACGCATTCAGTAGAGACACATAATGGAAATTATAACTCCTGGAAAGAGGATTTTCTGGCTCAGGAAGGGATACATATATTTACTGGTAATAACCTCTTGCTGACAGATATCAATATTACAAACAGTACCCTTGTGTTCACAGGCAAGAACATCTTCTTTTCTGGTTCCAATACCCTTACCGCACCTGCACCCTTAGACTCTGCCAGTGCTCTACCAGCGCTCGTATTTACCAATCCTGATGCCAATCTCCACCTGGCGTCTGGTGATCATATTGAGGGGGCCATCTTTTGTGCCGGTGAAATTTCAATCGAGGGTTCCACATTGACCGGACCTATTGTTGGGAAGACCATATCGCTTCATGCTGATCTTAACTTGTTAGAGACCGAATATTCTCAATTTTATGGCTGGGCACTTGGCTTTGGAGCTGTTGATGAGTACGACTGGCCAAAGCAGATCGGTCGCTGGACCTCTACGACATGGGGTACTGTAGAGAACAGTTAAAGACGTTCATTCATCCAGAAGTGAAAAACCCCGCAACTAAGCGGGGTTTTTTGTTCATTCAGCTTACAAGTAATTGCTTAGTTCAAGACGAAATCGTATCCGGTAAGATCGGACCCTGCAGTCAGGGAAACAGCTGAATAACTGGTATCAGCTGCCAGGGCGAAGGCTTCCGAACTAAGTGTGTATGTACCTTCCAGCAAAACAAACTTATATTCACCACTTACACTGGATAGTGTTGCTGTCGTATCACCATTTTGAACCGCCATCACAACTGCTTCTTCGATCGCAGTCCCTGCAGTGTCTGTAACTGTCCCAGAAATGGTTCCAGAAAGTTCACTTTTAAAGACCTTGAAGGTTGGCCGCATGGAATAGCGATCCTGCTTGGGGTGCTTATGGATAGACCGGGAAGCGTCAAAGTCCATATATATCTCAGCGATCTCATCTTCCTCAATTGAGAATCCAAGATTCAGCTTCACACCAGATTGACTGCCACTTGGAACTTTCAATTCATGTGAGACACCATCTACCACTATGGATGAGCTGTCCCCCAGTAAAAGGCGAAGCTGAGAATACTGTCCTGTCGCCAGACTTTCCTCTAAAAGTACAGCCATTTGCCCATTGACCAGTTCGAGGAAGTCAATGGTCGTATCTGATTCACTGATTGTGATCCAGGTCCCCGTTGTATCTGAAGAGCTATCTGCAACAGCTCTGTGCACACTTACACCAACAATATTCAGGTAAATATGTTCAACGTCCCCCTGAAAGGGCGCGTCGAAGGTCTGGATCATAATCGTACCAGCACCTGAATCCTCATCTGTTGATTCACAGGTTGAGATAAACAATGCTGTCACCACACCCAAGATTATATACCATATTCCCTTTTTCATAAGTACCTCCTTGTTATTTTTCAAGTAGAAGATACATCCATATCACTCATCTTTTGTGATGCAGTGCACAGATATGCAGAGCGATGCCCGGGAAGCGTGATAATAAGGGATTCGCTACTCCAAAAGGATGGGTTACCTGACCTTTCAAAGACTGCTTCCCACCCAGTTTGAGCTATAATTAGCCTTATCTTTCATTGGAAGTGCGTGAATCAGGGCTATTTTTTGGTCGAGCAAGAACTATTAACTGCCAAGGACGGACTACATGACGAAAGAAGAAACGGCCGTAGAAACCGGGACTTTTCCTACGCCCCCCCGCCAAGACATCATCCATACCCTACGTACGGCGCAACAGCACCAGGTGACCTTAAGTATGATCGCCGACCAAAAGGCAAATATCATCATCGGTTTTGCCCTGATCTTCTTTTCCGTGATTCAGTCCCAGATGTTCTCTGAAGAATTCTCTGATAAGATCTATTTTATTCCACTCAGCGCCCTGTCACTGACCGTCTTTTTCTCATTCTTTCTTGCCATTCTTGTGGTTTTGCCACGCATTCAGCGAAAAGCCACCTTTTCTAAACCAGAAGAGATGCCAAATCCGCTCTTCTTTGGCTTCTTCTCATCCTTCTCTGAGAAAGAATATACCGATTATATGGTCGAGACTCTGGACAGCAATGCTGCAGCTCGAGAGATGATGATCAAGGATATGTATCAAATCGGTGCCGTTCTGAAAAAGAAGTATCAGCTACTGAGCATAAGTTATATGGCTCTTGCAGTAGGGGCGCTACTCTCCGTTCTTGTACTGATCTTGAAGTTACTCTTCGTCTGATCCTGATCCCGGATCTTCAAACCCTAACCAAATATTGAAAAATCGTTCCTGGCTGGGAGAAGCGTCTCTCATGATCGTCATATAATGTTCTCTCGATTTTTCTATATATCTTATCGAATCCTGGAGAAAAATATCTTGACCATCTCGTTCGACTGGAAGTGTTACGACCATACCTTCCGGTAGGGGATCACCAAAATCATCAAAGTACACATCGGAATAGACGCGATGCTTGAGTCTATCTCCAGCTTTAAACCCGATCGGTTCATCTTTGCCCACCTTCTTGATCACATAGAAATCACCTACAGCCATCAGGGCCGTTTTCAGATCATTGTCCTTGGTGGGATGTCTGGGAAGGAGCAGGGTTGTGTCAGCTACGTAGGAGACACCCACATGCTTTAAAATGTCTGCATAGGGTATCGCCTCATGCCCTTCAACATAGTTCTGAAAAAAGCTTTTCAGGTCTGGATGGACTTTTTCAACAAAAGCATCAACAAGGGTGACTTCATCCATGGCGCGCTTCTGTCCATACTCATCGATCAATTCCAGCATGACATCGATAAGACGTTTCTCACCATTTGTCAAGCGAATGATCTCAATATCCAGCAGCATACCGAGAACCGCACCGCGCTCATAGACCTGCACATAGATTTTTTGATTCTGTTTGTCCAGGACATTGGCGGACATCTCTGTAAAACTCACCTCGCTGAATGGGTAATTTTTTTCGCCTGACCGAAGCTTCTTATACATGGTGCTCAGGATGAATTCCTTGGGAGATTCGATGCCACCATTTGCCTGAATGATCTTAGACATATATTCGGTCACACCCTCATATAGCCAGAGATGTTTGGAGAGTTGTGGCTCATTGTAATCCCAATGATCCACATATTGGCTTCTCAGGTTGAGCGGGGTGAGGATATGCATGAATTCGTGAATAGCGATATCTTCTACAGTTTTATGGATCATCTCAGTGTATCCAGAACCAGGATCAGGAAGGTAATAAAAGGACGACTTGTTATGTTCCAGGGCTCCTCCCATTGGCATCCCATTTCTCAAAAGGTACCAGGCGAATTTCAGACCAATGAAACGGGGATTATCCAGGATCCTCCCCAGTTCGTATTCATTCGCATAATAAATAAGATAGGCATACTTCTCTGCTGGGAGAGAGTCCAAATATGAGCCAATAGCCTCCATTGATGGTTCAAGCGCTTCCAGAAGCTCACCTGCTCTTTCAGTCTCATCTGATTCATGAGCGAAACCGATGAGAACCTCAGTATCCTGGATCCTAAAGCTGGCAGTGTCAGGAGGGGCAAACATGATGGGGCTATCAATGAGTTCATGATAGTCCTTTGTGTGAATGGTCACGCGCCCCGGGGATGATGGCTGCTGATCCAGTACTGTCATGGCGTAAAGATGTTTTGGATAATCATAGGTCATTTTTACGGGATTCAGTTCTTCACCTTCAAAATACCCAAAAACACCCCCGGCATTGATAATGAAAAGATGATCTTCAATTATTCCCGTACCAGCCATTGGCCAGATCGTTTTTCTCCTTTTACCATCCCAGGTTGCAGCAACCCAGTAGGTGATTCGCTTAATGTCCTTTGCACCGGGGATCAGATAGCTGTTCTTCCCTTGTTTTTGAGTCGCTATCGGCTCACCACCCTTGCCATAAACCTCCAGATCATGAATAAATTTTCCGTAGTTAGCTTCACTGTAAGTTCCAGGAATGATCCATGGGAAATGGAACATAAGCGTATCTGAAGCAAAGTCCTCACAGGACAGCACCACCTGATACCTATTATCCTGGATATCATTTAGATCAATATGGTAGTCGTAGGCGTTGGATCCTTTTGCGAGGAGAACAGTACTGGTAAAAAGTAGTAGCAGGGTCAAGGATTGGAGACGCTTATACAAAGGACACATATGTAATTCCTTTTTCACTAAATAGTGGACTCATTCATGCCAAAATAATAGCCTTGATCCAGCTTGAAACCAGCTCGTATTAGATAACTACCAGGAAGAGGAGCTTAGTAGGTCCTGGTTAAATGTAACCCATTTCCTGAATCTTCTTATACAAGGTATCGACCAGTATCTCAGGTGCAGTCTCACTGGAATCGATAATGATATCAGGGTTCTTTGGTGCCTGGTAAGGATCTGAGATTCCCGTAAATTCCTTGAGAATACCTTCTCGGGCCATTTTATAAAGACCCTTGGAATCTCGTTGTTCACATTTCGCCAGCGGTGTACTGACGTAGATCTCAATGTAACCACCAACTTTTGAGATGAGCTCTCGATTGATCTTCCGATCCTTTTTGTAGGGAGCAATGGGTGCACAAATGGCAATCCCGCCATTTTTGGTGATCTCACTGGCCACATAGCCGATCCTCTGAACATTCAAGGAGCGATGATTCTTGGAGAAGCCCAACTCACGGGACAGGTGACTGCGTACCACATCACCATCCAGCAAAGTGACTGGTCGTGATCCATTCTCCAGCAATTTGATAAGCAGACCATTTGCGATTGTAGATTTCCCTGAACCGGATAAGCCTGTAAAAAAGATGGTAAATCCTCTTTTCTGAAGCGGTGGCCGTGAAAGTTCGAGTTCATGGGCTACCTCAGGGTAGGTAAACCATTCAGGAATTCCCCTGCCGTCATCCAGCATTTCTCTGAGCTGTGTACCCGATATGGTCTGATATTCTTCGCCATTGGTAAGCGAATCGATGGCTTCATAGCGGTTTTCTTTCGGTAAATAGACCATAAATTTGAAAGGTACCATCTTTATACCGATCTCATCTTCATATTGGGTCAGCATTTCCTGGGCATCGTAAGGACCATAATAGGCGTTCCCGTTATAATCCGTCCCCGGGTCAGCATGATTACGACCAACAATAAGATGGGTGCAACCGTAATTCTTGCGGATAAGTGCATGCCAGAGTGCTTCACGCGGTCCCCCCATGCGCATAGCGAGAGGAAGTAGGCTCATCATTGCAGTATTCTCTGGATACTTATTCATTACATGACGGTAGCACCGTACTCTGGTGTAGTGGTCCACATCACCGGGTTTGGTCAATCCAACAACTGGATGAAGCAATAATTTGGAATTCCCATTATCCAGACTTTGGAGCGTCATTTCCACATGTGCCCTGTGCAAAGGGTTCCTGGTCTGGAATGCCACGATCTTCTTCCAGCCATTCTCCTCAAAATGCGTTCTTAATTCTTCGGGGGTATGACGAAGATCCTGATAGTCATAATGATGGGGAAGTACAATTCCTTCCAGAGAACCGCCCAGGTAAACCTCATTACCGTGATTGAGAAGATAGTCTACTGCTGGATGAGAATCCGCTTTTGTCAAGTAAACCAGTTCTGCTTCTCGCTCCAGGTCGGGTTTATAGATATCACTTATGGTGAGAACGGCCAATGCGAAACCTTCATGATCACGGAGTGTGATCTTCTGTCCCAGTTGTAGACCACCTGCAAAGGCCTCGGTCACATCAAGAGTAATGGGGATAGGCCAAAGTGAACCATCTGCCAGACGCATATTTTCCAGAACGGAGGTGTAGTCCCTCTCATCCAGAAATCCATGAAGCGGTGAGAAGCCACCATTCAATAGTAATTCCAGGTCACAGATCTGCCGTTCATTCAATTGCCAGGAAGTGTAATTATAAGCCTCCTGTTTCAGTGCAACTGGATCTTGGGCCATTAGGTTTGTTACTGGGGCAATACTTTCCATCAATACACCATCACTTTCATCGAAATTCGGGGAAATCTAACTCAACTAGAATGGCGATGCTGTGATATAGACCAACAATGATAAATCATTCATTGGTGTTATTTCCCCCGTTCATTTTTGACAAGTATTGATAAAAAATAGCCGAATTTACCTATTAAGCAACCATGAAGCTATTGACAGGCAACCCAGTTTATTCAGGAAAATGCACGGTGTGGTAGTTATGTCCTTAAATTTCTGTAAAATTGGATTAGGGTAGAAAAAGAGTCGGCCACGGTTTCTCCAAATTATCTTGAGGTGTTAAGGAAAACATTTCAAGAGAAGGAGAGAACCAATGGCCGAGAAACAGATTAATAA
>JAIPJM010000043.1 GCA_021734255.1 Fidelibacterota bacterium
GGCGCTATCCTTTTTATGGCAACATGAAGTACCCCCGTTTTTAAACAAAAACAGCCTCCGCCACTTGCAGATTCCCGCAAACCCTTACTGCCTAACTATTCAATCGATTTTTAACTCAGTTTTCGGGGGATGTCCTGTATAATTATATGTCTGGATACCTCCGTGATGGGTCTCCCTTCATCAACTCTGCAACCGGTGAAGCGACCAAGTTCGTGCACCCTGATGATCCAAACCTGAATATTGATGGTACGGACAACATTTGGGTGGATGGTGATGACAACCCAGCTGATGACCGTCGTTTCTTGATGAATGTGGGGCCGTTCGACTTCGCCGCTGGTGATTCAGCAGAAGTTGTGTTCGGTATCCTGCATGCACAGGGAACCAGTGCCCTTGGTTCTGTTTCTCTATTGAAATATAACGATCAGTACGCCCAGGCAGCTTATGATGCAAATTTTGACCTGCCTGATGCACCCCCTGTACCTGAATTATCTGTAAGTACAGCTGCTGGTGAGATTATCCTCGAATGGGAAGACAACGCTGAAGACTATTCTGCGTTTGTTGCAGGTAACAATTCCTATTATAACTTCGAAGGATACAATATTTACCAGTACGAAACTGGGATCGGCGTTGGTGAGAAGACCATCGTTGCCACATATGACCTGAAGAATGGCATCACCACTATCAAAGATGACGTATTCAGCACGGAATATGGCGATGTTGTGACCCTTCCCATTCAGTCCGGAACGGATTCTGGTATTAAGAGATATATCTCTATCAAATCAGATGTGTTGCGGGGTGGAATACCACTGATCGATGACAGAAATTACTATTTCTCTGTCACTGCTTACGGTTACAATGGGTTCTCAGCACCTAAGCTGCTGGAATCAAGTTCTCCGATCCTTGCTGTGAGACCACAGACGAACGTCACAGAGGCACCTACTGCCTCGACGGGTGCAGCTGACTATACGGTCTCACACACTGGAACGGCTGACGCATCAGTTGACCTGATAGTTGCTGATCCGTACGACCTTACCGGTGATGACTATGAGATCTATTTTGATCAACAGCATTATTATGTTGACCTGGATGGTCTCTGGAAAACGACCAATTATGCAGATTCAGTTGGAAAAGCTGCTCTCGGTTTGGCTAAGGACCTGACAGGCACCACGCTTACAGGTATTGCTTATACCAGCCCGACTGCAGGAACACGAGACCTGAAGTTCATCCTGGATATCTCTGCATCTCCCGATTATGATTGGTGCGACGGTCTGGAATTGACTTTCCCGGCTGGGATCACCATTAATAGTGCTGAAGTTGCTACGGGAAGTGGTGATGGGCATGCCTGGACACCGACAATAGCTGGCCAGGTTGTGACCTGGGGTTCCATGGATACAACCACAGCAGGTTCATTTGCAGGTGGAGAAGTGTTCACAGTTAATGTGCAGACACCAACCTTACCTCTCAGTGTCGATTTTCTCGCATTTGATGATGGTTGGGCTGTCGATTACGGTGCTCCCTATGATACACTGGGAGCGGGTATAGTTCATGGGACAGGCACCGCTGTCATTACTGAAGAAGGATATGCCTTCAAGACGATAAAACACTGGAACCTGAAAAATGGCGACGGTGATGTATTGATCGAAGACCAGACAACCGTAAATGGTTACCAGTCCGAGTACATCATGAATGGTGCACTGTACAGTGGTGGTGGGAATGTGGGCTTAACTACACTTCCGATCGTCGATGGTTTCCAGGTTAATCTGGTTGGTAGCTATGATGCTCCTTTGACCTATGCTGACGTTCAATTGAATGGCTCTTCATTATCAGGTGGAGGTGCAGGGAACCAGTGGACCGATGATAATTTCAGGTTCACCGATTTCATGTACTTTGGCTATGATGATGGAACAGCCGCATCGTCATTGGGTGCTTACTCCAGTGGTACTGGTACGAGTAGTATTGATCTGTTGCAGAAGGATTATGAACTCAGATGGACGGGTGTATTAGCAGATACTGTTATCGCCGGTGATACCCTTGAGTTTACCCAGTCTGGTGGACAGATGGTGACCATCTTTGGCGCCAGTGGATATGATCTTGCTGATCATCCCATGAATCCATCCCCAGGCACAGAGGCTGCTTTCTTGCTGAGAGTTCCATTTGAAGTATGGAATCTTGACGACGGTCAGCAGGTCAACGTGCTGTACTGGGATAGATCTGGTGATCCTACTGCAAATGGTGGCAAGACATGGAACACGGATAACAGGCAGTATGCCTGGTGTGTGAGCAATGCATACGACGATTCTGCTCCCCTCGATCCTGGTTCAGCGGCAGTCGCTGAAAATGCCACGTGGAACTGGGTGTTCTATCAATCAACCTTTACCACAGGTGATGTGATAACATTCAAGTATGCGAATCCACTGCAACTGGGTGTTGACTCATTCGAATTCACCACCACAGCACCGACTGCGCTTGCAACTGATCTGGATATGATCAAGGCCTGGCCAAATCCCTATTTCGGATATAATCCGGAAGAGAGAACGCCTCTTCAAAACTCCATCCACTTCATCAATCTACCGGAAACTGCCACGATCAACATCTATTCGCTGGCGGGTCAACTGGTAAGGACCATTGAACATAGTGGTGGTCAGGAAGCAATCTGGGATGCACAGAACAGCTTTAACGTTCTGGTAGCCTCCGGTGTCTATATCGCTGTTGTCTCAACAGATGAAGGTGATAAGGCACTTAAACTAGCAGTCGTCATGCCTGCGCAACGACTAGATGTATACTAGAAAGGAGAATGAGCGATGAAATCAAATAAAATTGCATTATTCTTGATAGCACTTCTCGTTGTTTCTGCGGCATTCGCTGGTACTGGGAAATCAGTTGGCACCTATGGTGCCCTTGAACTGGTGATCCCGACCGGTGCAAAGTCGGTTGCTTTAAGTGGGTCGAACATGGCCACAGTAGCCGGTGCAGATGCGATGTTTTATAATCCAGCTGGTATTGCCAAGCTGACTACGAACATGGAAGCACAGCTATCAAACCTGAATTACCTGGCTGACATTGGTGTCTCTTACGGTGCCCTTGTGGCAAAGGTAGGGAATAATACCGTTGGAGTGTCTGCAAAGACACTGAACTTTGGTGATATTCTTCATACCACTGCTGAGGATCCCAATGGATATCAGGAATCATACTTCTCACCCAAGTATATCACGCTTTCTGGATCGTTCGCTAGGATGTTCTTCGATCGTGTCGGCTTTGGTGCCACGTTCAAGATGATCAGCGAAACATTCATCCAGACATCGGCGAGTGGTGTCGCCTTCGATATGGGTGTTCAATACAAATCAGCAACGATGCCACTGAGTATCGGTGTCACGCTGAAGAATATTGGTGTGAAGATGAAATTCGCAGGTAGCGATCTGGAACAGAAGCTCGCGCCTGAAGATTCAGAAGAAGGAACGATCCTGGAGAACTTTGCTGTAGTAGCACAGGGCTTTGAGATCCCAGCTTCTCTGGATATCGGATTAACCTACACAGTCATGAATATGATCAATATCCATGGCGTGTTTAAGAACAACTCCTTTGGATTCAATGAATACCGTCTTGGTGCTGACTACAGCATGAAGACTGATATGCTATCAGCCTGGGCTGGTGGTGGTACCAGTATGTATTCAGTTGATGATGATACTGAGGGTTGGGATGATGCCATTACTGAAAATCCCTTTGGGATCTCTTTCGGTGCGGGTGTAATGATTCCCATCTCCAATTTCAATCTTGGAGTTGAATACGGGTACAAATCAACTGCGATCGGTGGTCTTGATGACCTGAGCGTAATTGCTTTTACCTTCGGTTTCTAAGACTTAGCTAAGTCTAGAGATAAATTGAAAGGCCACTCCTTCACGGGAGTGGCCTTTTTTATTTACAATGCAAATAGTTGATAATTGTATTGTTTTATCAATATAGGGGAACCTCTATATCGCAAGACTGAGTGAAACCCCCCAGGGCAGAAATATACTCATTCTTTATTCCAGATAGTATTTTAGAAATAATAAACACAAGCAAGTATTGAGCTCAAGCTCTAAAATATGATGATAACCCTTGGGAAACAGGGGTTTGCCTGGGGGGATAAAAATCTTGCGTGAGGATTTGATTCGGGCTAAACTTCCGGCCGATGCGTTAAAGAAACGTTAGTGGAGGTTTCATCAATGAGAAAAAAACTAAACATGCTTAGCATGTTAGCTTTGCTATTTGCCGTGCAATTCATATGGGCGGGTACGACTGGTAAGATCATGGGTAAGGTGACGGATACGTCAACCGGTGAGCCCCTGATCGGAGTGAACGTCTTCATCAAGGGTACCAATATGGGTGCCGCCACTGATGGCGACGGACAATATTACATTATTAATGTGCCAGTTGGTGCCTACACAGTTCAGGCACAATATATTGGATACACCATGGTCGAGGTCCAGGAAGTCAAGGTCAATGCTGACCTGACAACCCCGCTGGATATCGAACTCACATCCGAGATCATCGAAAGTTCAGAATCAGTGGTCGTCGTTGCCAGCCGAGCACTGGTCCAGAAGGATCTGACGGCAAGTCGCCGAACCCTTGGCTCTGAGGATCTTGAGGATATGCCGGTGGCCAGTCTTGAAGGCGCTGTCTCCATTACAGCGGGTGCAGTGAATGATGGTGGTATGCACCTCCGTGGTGGTCGTTCATCCGAAGTTGTGTATCTATTCGATGGTATAGCATTGAATGACCCTCTGACGGGAAATCCGAATGATACGGATGTACCGGTTATGGCAGTGGATGAAGCCAATATCCTCTCGGGAGGATTTGGAGCTGAATATGGAAACGCTCAATCCGGTGTTATTAACGTTGTCTCTGCCGATGGTGGCCAGGGAATCAGCGGTAAAGTACGCTATACAACCTCCGCTATTGTAGCTGATGCTTTTACCGGGGAGGATCCACATGACCGATATAAAGTCGAGTTCAGTGGTAATCTTCCTTTATTTACCCCTAAGCTGACCCTTTTTGTATCGGGAGAGGTGAATGAGAGCTCTGGACGACTTCCGAACCAGTACTCAGACCTAAATAATTATACGGCAAAACTCACGTACAGAATGAGTGATGCTATCAAGCTCAGTATCAACACATTATACACCAAATCCATTCAACAGTGGGGCTATAGCCATGCCTATAGTCACACCATTCTCGAAGACAAGATGAGAAGCTATATGCCCCGGTACTTGGAACAGTACGATGTTCCTGCTGCTGAGGATATGACCGCTGATGGTGTCATCAGTGATGACGAACTGCCTGATTTCTATGCCGCCTGGCTGATCACAGCCGGTTTACAGACTGAAGATGTGAATGGCAACGGTGAGCTGGATGATGGTGAAGATTTCAATGGAAACGGAAAGATAGACTCAGAAGGTATTTATGATCACTGGTACGGAAATGGCCAGCTGGATACTGAAGACCTGAACTTTAATGGTGTCCTGGATGCTGGTGAAGACCTGAATGGCGATGGAATCCTCCAGTCTGAAGATGCCGATCGCAACAAAGCGCTGACTTCCTACAATATGGCTGAGAGGCTTCCCTGGTTTGAAAGAAGTAGTAACCTGGTTGTTGGTGGGTTAACACATTCGCTTTCACCCAAGACCTACTACGAAGTTAAGATCGCCCGCTATCAAACTGGCTCCAAGATTAATATCATCGAGAAGGCCAACGAAGACCGCAATTATAACGGCATTCTGGATGACGGTGAGGACCTGAATGGTAACGGCATACTTGATGATTACGATGCCGATAAAGAGGTGTGGGGCTTTGACGACCCTCAGGACATGTTCCATGATGAGAACGACAATGATATTATTGATGAATCTGAAGGTACTGACAATCCGATCGATTGGGTTGATTTCCCCATTGATGAGGGTTTCAAACACTTCATGGATTATTATGGTGTAGGCCCATACAACCCAAATACCTACAACCGCGATCACTGGGGCTCGGACGACAAGGTGACCACCACAGTGAAATTCGATCTTGTCTCACAGTTCAATAGAAACAACAAGGTGAGTTCAGGACTGGAGTATAAAGGTTACAATCTATTTAACCATAGTAACCCCGACCGTTATGGTTACGGTGAGAAGTACCGTGTGACGCCGTGGGATCTATCATTATATACGACGGATAAGATGGAATTCCCTGGCTTGATCATGAATATCGGTCTCAGGTGGGAATTATTCAATCCTGATCAGGATTATCCTGGCGATGTCTCTGATCCTACATGGACCTCAGATGATTATGCCGACTGGGACGGTGATGGCGAACCGCAATCTTACGTGGAAAGCGAAACAGATTCCTATGTCCATGTACTCAGAGAGATGAAAGACCCACAGCCGGGTAAAACCCGAATAAGGTTTGCACCACGTTTAGGTGTTTCTCATCCAATAACTGACCACGACATGTTGTATTTCAACTATGGACGCTATTACCAGCGACCACGCTTGGATTACCTCTTCAGGAACATTACCTATAATATGGGTGGTGGGTTTCCCATTGTTGGTGATCCCAACCTGGAACCGGAACTGACAACCTCCTACGAGATCGGTGTCCGCCATGAATTCAAAAATAATATGATGCTTGAATTCAAGGGTTTTTATAAGGATATTTTTGGTCTTACCGATACCAAGGCCATTTATTGGACAGTGTCAGACTGGTACACGACTTACTTCAATGCTGATTACGGCTCAGTCCGTGGTTTCGAGATGTCCCTGGTCAAAATGCCTCCAGGTCTGATTTCTGGAGAGGTGAACTACACTTACTCCATTGCGAAAGGTAAATCATCAGCCGCAGGACAGGGCTACCTTACTGAATGGTCAGGGAATATTATTCCCACATTTGAGTCTTTCCTGGATTGGGATCAGACGCACACCCTGGCTGGAAACATCAATCTGAAGTACAACGGCTTTCTTGCCAGCACGGTTGTCACTTACGGAAGTGGTACCCGCTACACACTACCGGGTCAGGGCCGCCTCATTGTTGAGAATGAGGGTGTACTGCCCCCAACCTCTGATGTGGATCTCAGGTTGTCCTATCGTTACAAGCTCGGCAGGACCAATAGTCAGGTATTCATGATGGTCACAAACCTGTTCAATTCCAAGAATTTCACAGGCGTAGCTGATGTTGAGTGGTATCACACATATCGGACGATCAACGAGAAATACGAGGACGGTGGGTTCACCGAAGAAGAATATCTCGCATTAGTTGACGGCAATCAAGATGGTAAAGCCGATTATAATAAGCTCCATCCAGAAATGGGATCAGATTTGAATCCAGCCGTCTATGCAGATGGCCGCAGGTTCCAGATCGGTGTCTCATTTGGTTTCTAAAAGTGAAAAGTTAGGTCTATTATCTATGAAAGTGGCGAAATCCAAATGGTTCAGTGTCCTGCTCGTTAGCCTGATGCTCGTTTCAGTCCCAGAAATTCTGGAGGCAAAGAACAAGTATCCCAATACTGGCAGCACGGACAATCAGTTAGCAAAACCTTCAGCACGTCCTGAGAAGGCATTCTTTGTGCATTCTACCGGTAACCTGTGGACGTCGGTTACCAACTACGGAAGTGTAGGGGACCCCAATGCTTCATCAGCCGGAAGGCCCTCCATGCAGTGGCCGGGTGGTGCCAATAGTGATTACCTCTATGATGGTGGTATCTGGGTTGGTACAAAGATCGGTGGTGACCCTGCGGTAACATCATACTTCTATAATCCAGATATCGAGTGGTTACCAACCACAGGATTTAATGGAGAACTTGGTACAACCGTTAATAATGCAAAATCTAAGTCTTTGGAAGACAGTTATATGGTCTTCGATGATATCGATGAGCACTCTGAATCGAGTCATCTTCCCCTGGGTGTAAGAGTATTCCAACGGGGTATGACCTGGAGTCTTCCAGATTATGATGATGCTGTTGCTTTCGAATATGAGATCTTCAATACAGGACTCAATGGAGACCTGAAGGAGGTCAATGTCGCCTTCTGGTATGATGTGGATGTTGCGACAATTGATGTAACCAATGCGCATATTGATGACCTGGTTGATTATGATGGCTATGACTGGAACGACTCAGATACAGATGAACTCGATGTCGTTGATCCATATGATCTGAATGGTGATGGCTGGACCGGCTACGATGAATATGGTGTTCCATATACGCGCGACAGTGGACACAACCCAAACTTCGACGAAAGTCTGGCTGAAGCTGACGGCTTCTATGATGAGTGGGGCATTCTATTCGATGCCTCTGCTCCAGTTTTGCACTGGCAGTCCGACGTCGCTGATCTGGGTCGTGTCGCTGGTGAACCAGCAATCGTTGATGGCGATACGCTTAAGGGATATATCTTTCCCCGTAGTCTATCTTATATCTACGATGGCGATGATCCTGTATCATCCAGCAATGATTATGGTGAGAGGGATATGTCTCCCCAGGTCGATGGCTGGTATGGCGGTATGATCCTGGCAACAGGCGCTGAACAGCAGGTGATCAATGGCCAGTCATATATGCTTGCCTCTTCCCATCAATGGTGGAACTGGGAATCAGATCCCAAAACCGACGATGATAGATGGGACTATATGATGGGTCAGCATGTATCGAGTCAATCCAAAAAGTTTTTAAACAATCCGCTTGAATTGGGATTCCCTCAGTTTGATTACAGATTTCTGCTGACATCAGGTCCATTTGACCTGCCCGAAGGTGGATCGATCAAGCTGGTTTTTGTTTCAGTTATTGGACAGGGCCTTCAGGGGCTTCGCCAGAATGCTGACAACATGGTGGAAGCCTATTATTCTGGTAGTGAATTCAGTAACCCTTATAACCCCAGCAATTGGGATGAGGATAAACACTGGGTTCTACCAATTCCACCAGCCGTGCCCACGCTTTCATACTCACCCATTGATAATGGAATAGAGTTAGCCTGGGATAAAACAGCAGAAACCCAGATCGATCCAAACCTTGGTAAGACCGATTTTCAGGGATATCAGCTGTATCGTGCTTCCTACAATCCTCAGGGCTGGGAAATGATCCAGGCCTGGGACAATGTGAACGGAGCCGTTCATATCGTTGACATGCAGGGCGATACCTTAAACCCGAAACTGAGTGGCGGAGATACCCTGTTCTACGGTGACGAGGGGTACGCTGAATCCACTGGAACTTGGGTTTTAGTTGATCTGCCGGATATTGAGCAGACCTACCAGGATATTGGTGGGACGACACCCTGGGGTGAGACGAAAATAGCCCCATTAAATAGTATCCCCTATTATTATGCTCTGAGTGCGTATGATCCGATCAAAACGGCGGCAGAAGCTGGCCAGGATCTGCCCACAGCCTATTCACCATTGAGCAATTACAAGAAAACTTTGTCAGGTGCACCTGTACCGGTTTACCCATCCAGGCTTTATGAGGTTGGCGATGCAGTACCAAGCCTTGACAATGTTAAGGTGGTTCCCAATCCTTACCGTGGAACTGCCCTTTGGGAGGCACAATACGAGGATCGCCTGAAATTTTCAGGTCTGCCTCCTGTAGCCAAGATTACCATTTTCACGCTTGCAGGCGATATGGTCATTGAGATCGATCATACCAACGGAACCGATTATGAGTTCTGGGACCTGATCAGTCGAAATAATCAGTCTGCGGTGAGTGGATTGTATCTATATGTTGTTGAAGCCCCCGATGTGAATACAGTAGGGGAGACCTCGACCAAGATGGTCAAGAAGGTCGACAAATTTGCACTATTCCGGTAAAGAAAGTAGAGTAAGAGATTATGAATATGAAATTTAGAGTTATTATCCTTATTTCCTTTCTGCTCATCGGACAAGCTGCAGTAGGACAGGAAATATTCGAGAAAGTGGGGACCGCAGGTGCCCACTTCCTGAACGTATCGGTTGATGCTGGTGTACGCGGTATGGGGGATGCCCTTACCGCCCAGAAGAAAACGGATGCTTTTGCCGTTCACTATAACCCGGCTACCCTGGTGTATGTCCCAAGTTATAGTGCCTCATTTGGTATGGTCAGTTATTTTGCTGACATATCTGTAAGTGGTGGCGCAGCTGCCTATAGGATCGATGGCATTGGTACCGCTGCACTTACCTATCGTTCACTCAATTCCGGTCCCATGGAAGAGACCACTGTGATTCACCAGGATGGCACAGGGAATATGTTTGAATGGACGGATGTTGCCATCGGTTTGAGCTTTGCGCGCTCCTTTACAGACCGCTTTAGCTTTGGGATGAACCTGAACTATGTGAGTCAGTCGATCTCAGCTTATGATCTCAGCGCCAGTGCCTGGTCCGTGGATCTGGGAACTTTTTACCTGACTGGCTACCGATCACTCCGATTGGGCATGACCATTAGGAACTTTGGTCCCGAGCTGGATTTTAATACCAGTTTTACAGATTATAACAATGGTGAGATCATCCCTGAAGAAAGTGAATATCGTGCCTTCCATATGCCCTTGACCTTCCAGGTCGGTGTGGCCATGGATTTCCTTGAGGATACCAAGAATCACTTTGTGACCGTGGCTATAGACGCCGTACACCCCAATGAATCTGCAGAACGCCTGAATCTCGGTGTGGATTATCGATTCATGAACACCATCCATCTGCGCGGGGGAACCTGGCTTTCACCTGCAGGAACAGGGTATGCGTCCCTCTTTGGTGGCGTAGGGTTTGAGGTGGCTTCCATCGGTCGTTTTGACTATGCCATTTCCTCATACGATATACTGGGCGTCATTCACCAGTTTTCACTGACAATTTCACGATAAGGATAGGACTAGCTATGATTTTTAAGAACAAAACTATTAGTGTAGCTCTATCGCTAATGCTGTTAAGTGCAGTTGTTTTCGGTGCGGCTCCTGAACTAAGCTCTGCCAGCTATCATGTGGCAGACAACCAGCTCGTTCTCGTGTTCTCAGAAGATGTTCAGTTGGATAATGTCCTGCTGGGACTCATCTCATTCGATGATGATGATGGTGGTCCAGTTGCTGATCTAACACTTGAGAATGGTGGTATTCACAACCCCAATGGACTCACGGCAAATGATACGGTGATCATTGATCTGCTTTATGGAGACATTGTCGATAGCTTTACTGGCTCCTACTATGGAGATAATGCCTACGTATTCGACCTGTGGGGAACCAATGTCAGCCAGGTCCAGGCTTTGGAAGCTATGGCCTCTGCAACGCTGGACGTTCACCTGGAGGCAGGTGCATTTATTTCTACGGGAAGCGATATGTCTGCCATGCAGTCAATTGATTGTGCGGTGACGGCTGATGCAACGAAACCACAGATCACATCTGCTGCCTATGATGCAAATATTAACACACTTTCAATCGTATTCGACAAGGACGTACAGTTCGATCGGATAGCTGAGGATCGTGCGACAAACGGTGGCCCAGGGAATGGAATACTGCAAAATCCCATCGGGAATAATGATCCTGGTGAAGACCGTAATGGGAATGGTGTGCTTGAGTTTGAATCGAATATCAACCCCTTCAGGATCGGTCTTGTTGGCAGTCTGGATCGTATGACACTCGAGAATATCGAAGACCTGCGTCAGACCATGGATAATGATACCATGGATATTGTGCTAACCTCCAATGATGCCAAGAAACTGGAATCAAAGGTGGGGCTGAGTAATTTGAACCTGGATGTTCGGGAATGGGCCTTCGTTGATACGAACTATAATCCAAACCTGGCAAGTGATGCTGCGGTCACAGTTACAACTGATTCCGTGAATTTTGTATCCGATTCTGCCAGCTACGATCAATCAAAAAACATCCTGAGTATATATTTCTCCAATCTGATGGATGCTGGTAGAACAGTTTCATTATCTCCAGCACCTGTTTATACAAAAATGGTGATCTCATCAGATGCAGGGAGCCACATACTAAATGGCGTCGAAGGTAACCCGTCACACATTGCGGGTTACGACAATACCGCTTTTAAATTCAAGCTGCCGATTCCAGATCAGGCCGGCGTTGAAAAACTGCTGGATGGTTCCAACGTCACCCTGGCTATCAGCTCTTTTGCATTATATGACAATTTTGATAATGGAAATGCTGATATGGTTGATGTGCCGGTGAATATCACCTCCACGGCGATTCCAAATGAACAACCACCGGTGTTGACCGCATCCTCTTACGATGTGGACACACATACATTGACACTCACCTGGGATCTTATACTGGGTGTTGGTTTCTACAATGGCGAAGCTCTGACTGTCTATGACAACGCCATTAGCCAGGCTTTGAATGGTATTGAACTCTATGACTCGGTTGCTGACTCTACCATCACTTTGGGTGATGGTATGGTGTATTTTTCAGGAAGTAAAAAGAATACCTATATCGAGTTACCAAGTGAAGATGCCATCAGACTTGAGACCTATGAAAATCTCGCAAGCCTGACCACTTATCTGGATAGAGACATCTTTAACGCGTTCCTCTATCTTAATGGTAATGCCGCCATCGGAGCCTCTGATGCAATTGCCTTTGATGTGGTAGACGATGTGACTCCCCCTGAGATCACCAGTGCACAATTAAATGTGTTTACTGAGACACTGACCCTGGGGACAAATGAACCGGTTGATCTGGCAGATGTTTCTCTGGCAGATTTTACGCTTGCTGGTATTGCAGTTAGTGGCGCTCTGATAAATGACGATGAGCTTGATTATGCGTCTGAGTTCGATCTCGAGTTGGATGAGAATTTCTTTACCTCCTTCAATGCTTTAACTGATAGTGTGAGAATCAATCCAACGCTGGAGGCAAGTGCAGCAGCCCTGACGAACATCTCAGGACTTACGTCTGCGTCAGCCTCTGCAGGTGTTGCAGTGGGTAGGAACTTCTTCCTGAGAAGTTTTGAGGCATTCGCACCACCACCGGCTACCAGGTTTGGAGCATTGAAGCTTATCGGTAACGATTGCGATATTTATGTCGATGATGAGATGTGGGATGCAGGTAAAGTAACTGCAGCCAATCTTGATTCCTTGCAGAAAGCCTTTGAATCCTCCACTCCTGTTGATGCAGGCAGGGGTATTAAAGCCATCGTTGATGAACTTTATGGTGGTATTCTGGATACTGACGACAATGGTAAGGTGGTGATATTCCTGGCTGATATTCTTGATGAATATGACCTGGGTCGCAACGACACACAGAATAGCTATTTTGAAAATGGCTACATCACCATGGTCGATACCTCAGATTCATTCTATTCCAATAATGGGGATATAATCTATCTGGATGTCGATCCTCAGATCATTGGTACCGCTCCCTATACTGAGTGGGATGAATCCATGCTGAATGCATTGACCTATCAGTACAGCTTATTATCTGCAACGGTCAACAAACCTGATCAGGAAAGATGGATCAATTACGGTGTTGCCCTTAAGATGCAGGAGCAGACCGTGGGTGATATCAAATTCTTTGGTGATGGTGTTTCAACTGCTTCCACAGCCAATAATGAACTCACGTATATTGCAACCAGCTTACTGAAATCCAGAAATGACCTGTTCAATGTGTACAATTTTTTCACCTATCTGACAGAGAAGTACCAGGGGACGACGAGTTCATTTGACATCATTAGTAATATTGCACAAAGTGATGTTATAGGAACTGCAACCATTGATTCTGTTTTGAGTGACATGGGCTTCGAAGCCTCTGGGGCTCAAGCGTTCCAGAATTATGCGGTGGCATGTTTCCTCGATATGAACCAGGCCAGTACAACTGAAACAGGAAAGTATAATGGCCTCTATAATTTTGAAGCGCTGGATCTCTATGGGGCTCCAGGTGGAAAGAATGCGGGTAATTTGCCCTGGGATGCTGCTGGAGGAAAAGCTGCACCCTATCCAAAGGCCTTTATTCAGCCCTGGTCATTCAATTTTTACGTAGCCAGGTCCTACTTCATCGATATAGCAGGAAATTTCAACATCGTTTCCCCTGACCTTGATGGGAATGACACCCTGGTCTTCGATGGGTATGATGGCATCCAATTCAAAGCCAGTAAGATTCTGCTCCACAGTGGATATCTGGATCCGATGACGCAGGATTTTGAGGTCGTTGATTTCGATATTGATGATGAAACCAGTCGTGGTATGCTGCCAATGACCACCGACAGCAATTTCGAATTCAGGGCAACATTCCCTGACACGGCAAAAGGTGTGCAGTTGCTAGCCATGGTCGTATCTAAGACTGACTATGCACCCCCACCGCCTTCCTATGATTTTGTTATCACAAATGTAACGACAAAACCAGAGTTTGGTGATTTCTATGCTATCCAGAATCCAAATGCAGAGAACTACCTGGATCTGTTTGTGGTCTCTGAAAGACCAATTTACAACCTTCAGGGTATTGAAGGGGCAACGGCAAAGGTTATCATGGATGATGATACAAGCTCGCTGGAAATGCCACTTCTGGACTCCTACGATGCAGTTGTGTCGGTTTACTCAGGTAACTACACGATCACCGAGGAAGGTAACTACTCCTTTGTATTCAGTGGCCAGGATCAAAATGGAATCTCATTCAATCCAGTTACGCAGAATATCTCCATTGGGATGGCAAAGCCTGCTCAAGCTCTGAGTATGGAGCTACCGGATGGAATGGGTAAACTCAATGTTCCGGCTAGAGCTGTAAGTACAGCACGATACATCGTAGCCGGTAAGCGGTCCATGCACCAGCACTCAGGTGATGGCACTGCGGCATTACCTGAAGGCATTCAGGCTGTATCAGATGTCATCACCATTGGACATGCTGAAATAGGTCTGAATAGAGAAGCAAGTCTGTCATTGACATATAAAGCGGATTACGCAAATCAATCGGATCACCTGGGGGTTTATTTACTCCAGGGAGATGAATGGACATATATTGGTGGCACGGTTGATGCCGAATCGATGACCCTCCAGGTAAATACCGATCAACTGGGTAAATTCGTTATTGCCCTTGGCGATCATCCCGAGGAAGAATTGAATCTTCCAGATGTATTGAGCCTGGAACAGAATTTTCCAAATCCATTCAATCCGACAACCACAATAGCATTCAGTCTGCCTGATGATGCTTCAGTCCAGTTAAAAGTATTTAATATGCTTGGACAGGAAGTTGCCACCCTTGCTGATGGTTACTTCCAGGAAGGTCGTCATGAGCTGATGTGGAATGCGCATGACAGAAATGCTGTGAGGGTCGCCTCTGGCGTTTACTTCTACGCCATCGAGAGTGGCGACATGCGTCTGGTCAAAAAAATGCTTATACTGAAATAAGGGGTGTAGAGATGAAAATGAAAATATTCTTATCAGTTATTCTCGCTGCACTCATGATCGGATGCGCGAACGAATTTAGTGACAATGCTGACTATCTGACGGAAGCACCAGAATCATATGATGATCTCATGCTCCAGGGGTGGACAGCTTTTGAAAATGAAGATTACGATGCTGCAATTACCGCTTTTTCTGTAGCTGCCGAAAGAAATGCAACCCTACCAGGTGTTTATCTTGGACTGGGCTGGGCAAATATCAGAGCGTTGAACCTGGAAGAAGGACGTATTTATCTTGGTTCAGCCAGTGCATTTGCATTTCTGGATTCCGTAAATAGTGAGACGATCACCCGGGATGTGAAAGCAGGGCTTGCAGGTATTGCTCTGGCAGAACACAACTACGAGGACGCCGTTTCTTATGTTGATGAAGTGCTGGCTGAAGATGCTAGCTATGTATTTACTTATGATTCTGGCGTGGATGCCGATGCGCTTAAGCGGATCCGCATGCTCTCTTCATTCTATCTGGGTGAGTATACGGCTGCATTCAATGAGGTTATGGACAAAGGGCTTAGCCTGCCGAATGTACTCCATGAAATGCCCGCAGGTGGTGATGTAACAGCATTTGCAGTTGCAGATTCTGGCACGACCGTCGGTTCCGAGGAGCTCAAGTCGGCCTGGCTGAAGGTAAGTGCGCCAGGTCATAGCCTTTCCCTTGGTGATTACGTAGTATTGACGGGTCTGACAGACGGTGGCGATGCTTCACTGACCGATCTGGTAGGCAAGATCACAAGCGGTGCAGGGTTTGCTGTCCAGCACGTTGTAGATACAGATTCATTTCTGTTGACCAGTCTTAGCAATGCTGAGAAGGCACTGGTAACATCCCTGTCAGCGACGGGAAGCGAGTTCCATGAAGGTACGGGTCTTGTTGCTGAAACTACTGACGCTGATCTGGTGGGACGCATCGATGTAAATATCTATGCTGGCCGTCAGTTGATCGCTGTAAATACAGTGGCGCAACCAGGAGGAAGTGGATCGAACTATGAAATAACAGAGATCAATGCTGGAAATACGCAATTCCAGGTATTTGGCAACCCAGTTTTTACTGCTGGACATCGTGTTTCTGTCGATTATTATTACACAGATAACTTTGGAGAATTTCTATCAAACCTAGTAGATATGGTAAACAACATATAAAAGAACTACCTAATAATCCCAAGAAGGAGGATGTTGTATGACAAAGAAGCTACTTGCAATCTCACTGGTACTATTAATGATGGTACCGGCAGTATTTGCAAAAAGTGACGGGAGACAGCTAGTACCAAAGGATAACAAGACACAGTTCTTGGTCCCTGGTTCTGCTCGTCAGGTCCCGGCGAACTTATTGGAAGTTCGTACATCTAACAAAAATTCAGATGATCTTGAGATCGTCAGAATTAAACCAAGTGCTAGCATTAAGGGCATGGATGAGTTGAATCAGCTGAGTGATCAGTTGTGGCCGCTCAAACACGTCGATGATAATGCTGAGTACTACCTGGGTTCAGGTGCAGCCAATGATACATTCGCTGTTGTGTTCACACCTGCCGCTCCTGCCATCGTGCAGGAAGTCTGGCATCAGTGGTTCACAGCTGGTAACGTGAATGCCTTCGGTGCATCCTACAATCCTGCATTAGCCGCGATTGAACCAGATGGTCAGTCTCAGGATCGTTCCAGAGCTGATAATGATGGCGCAGGATATCCCAGACCTATCGGCGAATTCAAGACAACCATTACACCCAACACCATCGATGCCTATGATGACAGTTGGAGTACACAGCTGGATATTGGTGGCACATTCGTTGTTGGTGACTCAACAGATCTAAGCAATGTTCCTCCTTTCGTAATCGGCTGGGTAAAAGGTGGCGATGATCCAAAACCACTGGCTGATGCTACTGATGACCAGGGAAATATCTCCTACACATGGTTCAGTGGTCCTTGGACGGAAGGTGCCTGGGGTCGCTACAGTGGTGCAATTGACCTGATGATGCTGGTTAAAGTTACCTACCCCTGGGGTGCTCCTATTTCCATTCAGAGCCTGAGCCAGGTAAATAACACCTATGACCTTACCGGTCCTTTTACAGTTGAAGCTGATCTCCTTGATGACGTAAAAGACGGTGCAGCTATCGATGGCAATGATGTACTGAATTATCATTGGACATTGAATGGTGGTGCAGAGAATACAGGGACCCTGACTGCTGGGGATATTGGTGCAGATGGTAATGGTATCTATACTTTCGACATCGCTGGTAGTTTTGCTGCTGGTGATGTGATCGAATACTGGGTAAGCATGGTTGATAACGATGCTCTCCCATCAGAATCCGTGCATCTCACGTTTGAGATCAAAACACCAAGCAATCCATCTGCTGACCTTCTGTTCATTCAGGATGGTGCAAATGATTTTCAGCTAGATAATATGCTCTACGAATCTGTTGCTGCAGACCTTGGAATCGTTTTCGAGGTATGGAATATCAGTGACGAGGGTGGTATTGATGCTTCTGTTATCAATGCTGGCTGGAGCAACATCGTTGTGTACGGCTGGGGCAACTCAACTGTTCCGGCTGTCGCTGGTGAAGAAGATCCTGGTTACGCAGCCTTCCTGGATGCTGGTGGAAACTTGCTCCTTGCAGATCAGGACTGGTATTTTGGCCATGGCCTGCCGGCTGAGATCACATTTGCAGCTGGCGATTTTGCCTATGATTACTTCGGTATCGGTTCTGGCTCAAATGATCCTGTGAACGACGATGGTGACTCAAACGCTGACACTGCATTTTACGGTGTCGGTGGAACATCGATGGACACGCCATTTGCTGTCACTCCAATGACGCTTAATCACTGGATCTATGGATCCACAAACTGGGGAGACCCTGTCGTTCCATCAACGGCCACAACATTATTCTCAGGTGCCAATGATGGTCTGAGCTATGGTGTTGCCTACGATAATGGCACATTCAAAACTGCTTACTTCGGTTTCATGCCAGATGCCGCTGTTGATACAGCTGCTGACGGTTCTTTGACCTCAACGCAGTTTGATGCTTTCTTTACAGGTGCACTGGAGTATCTGGGCGTAAGCTCACCACCTCTCGTAACCGATGTTACAGAGTTTTATTCCTCTGCTGATGCAGCTGCACGTACAGTCGAAGCAACGATTGTTGATTTTGACGAAGAAGCGATCACTGCTAACCTGGTATACTCCCTCGATGATGGAGCAACCTGGGTAGAAGTAGCCATGACAGCTTCAGGCGATGTTTACAGTGCTGATATACCAGCTCTGACTGCAGAAGGCTACGTTGTTTATTACGTTGAGGCAACTGATGCTGGTGGTTCAGTCACTGAGTATCCAGATGCAAATTCAGCTGCACTCTGGTTCTACTATATAATGCCTACTGAAGACATTCTGTACGTAGATGCTACAGATGGCTATGCAAGTTACTTTGCACCTGCTCACTTCGATGCATTCGGTGCCATGGACTATTACGATTTCTATGACTATGGTATGCCTGATGCATCAGTATTTGACGCAGCAAACTACAGCACCATTGTTTGGAATGCAGAGTACGCAGCAGGCTGGTTCTGGCCTGAAAGTGCTGGTCATGAACTGGCAGCTTTTGTTGCAGCTGGCGGAAACGTTGTTCTGACGGGTGATGAAGCCCTTGCTTATGGCTATGGATGGCCAGGTCCGATCTGGTTTGCAGCAGGCGATGCCATGTATGACTATTTCGGTCTCTCAGGAGCCTGGAGTGATGCATGGGATTATAATGACCCAACACCAGTCGCAGGAACTCTTACTGAAGGCCTTACGCTTTCCTACACACCCCCACTGGGTCAGCCCGATTATAGAGATCAGGCTAACGTAGGTGATTTCAGTATCTATGAAGGTAGCGGTTCCGGTGGTGGAACTGGTACAGTAGATACGCTTGAGATCATTCAGAGTGCCTGGTATGGAACTGCTTACAATAGCGGAACACACAAAGCTGTATTCCTGCCATTGTACATGAGTGGTTTTGATTCAACGACTGCATCTAACTTAGGTCTTGCTATTCTGGATTACTTTGATGACGCCGCTGTACCAGCTGGTGTAGAAGGTATCATTGGACCAGAATCCGGTAACGTCTTTGATGTTACAGTTGATAGGGACAATGCACAGCTCGTAACCGAGTTTGCACTGAATAACGCTTATCCAAATCCATTTAACCCAAGCACAACTATCAGCTTTGCAGTACCACATGCAAGCAATGTTGTTGTGTCCGTATACAATATGCTGGGACAGAAAGTTGTTGATCTTGCTAACGCAACTTATTCCCAGGGTATCTACAACGTGACATGGAATGGTGCAGATGCGAATGGAAACGCTGTTGGTTCAGGTCTGTATATTTACCGCATGGAAGCTGGTGAATTCTCAGCCACCAACAAGATGCTCTATCTGAAATAAGGAAGTACTTCCGGTAGGTTCGTCCTGCGAAGCGGCTTTCGGGTACCTAAATTGTGAATGGGTAACCGGAAGCCGTTTTGATTTAACCCGGAGGTACAGATGCTACACACTCACAAAAGTTTATTTG
>JAIPJM010000044.1 GCA_021734255.1 Fidelibacterota bacterium
GCTTTAAAACTAACTTTGGGATGTAATGTCTTCTTCATATACAACTATAATATTAACAGTTATATATGCAAGATTATTCTGCTGATTATGACATAAATATAACAAAAAAAGAGGCCACCCTTTTGGGACAGCCTCTTTTAATTTGTTCAATAAAGACATACACAGTTCCTAGGTGGACGTTTCCTCGAATTGGATCCGAACATCCTCCAGGCTCTCATTGGAACCCATGAGGGTCAACTTATCACCTGCACGAAAGTGATTATACCCATGAGAAATGAAATCACGACCATGCCTGTGCATGGAAAGAATGAGGACGTCACCAGGTAGACGCAGGTCTCTGACTGCCATTCCATAATAATAGGGATCACGGACTTCAACATCGGTGATGATCTGATCCGACGATTTACCAAGCAGGAGGGAAGCAGAGGACGGTGATCTGACGAATTGTTCCATAAGGCTGACCATGGCTGTTTTCGGCTCCACGATCAAGGCACCCATCTCATGGAATGCTTCATAATAATCAGGGCTGCTCAAGCGGACGACAATGGTCTCTGTACCGAATTTTTCATAGAACGTTCGACAGAGGGCTAGATTCTCTTCGTCGGAAAGGAGGAGAACAACAACATCTGCTTGAGCGGCTTTCGCTGCTTTCAGGGCCTCCAAATCATCCGGATCAGTAACCCGAATTTCTACATCAATTGTCTGGGCCGGTTGCTGAGTGCACAGAAGTTGGACATTCCATCCATGCTGAGTTAACTGGTGAGCCAGGGTGACCCCCTGGTTATCTACACCAAAAATAATCACATCGTGGTCAGGGTGATCTACAGAGGTCCCACGAACATGCGTCTCACCCACCCGTTTCAGGGCCCATTTGAATAAGGGTGGACCTACCAGCTGATTCAGAACAATGACAGAGATGATAATAGTAGCAAACTCGGCTCCGAATCCGGGATTGCTTACTGCTACCCCCTTCGCCAAACCCAATCCTACACCAGCCTGTGTGATAAAAGCTGCCCAATGAATACGATAATGCTCAGGAGCATCCTTGGCGAACTTGCCTCCCAAATAGGACCCAAGAAAAATCCCCACAAAACGAGCAGCGAAAAGTATGACTGTGATCATCCAGGTTTTCAGCAGAACGTCAAGGGACAGAGAGATTCCTGTTAGCGTGAAGAAGGCGATATAGACACTAGGACCAATATCATGCAACAGCTTGAGCCATTCGTCTCGGTATGGGGTTCGGTTAACGATCCAGAAACTTGCCGTTACGGCGATCAGTAGGGGTTCCATGTGGAAGTCAAAACCCCAGCTAACAGTTGAATAATGGAGCACCCATTCACTCACCTGAAAGATGAGGTAACCTGTTGTCAAAATGCCGAAAGATTTAAGGGCTGGAGACCAATTCCGTGCGAGTAATAAGCCGAGCAGATAGCTCATTCCTCTTCCCAGGATTACTGCTAGCGATAGTTCCAGGAGTAGCTTGATGTGTACAAGTAAACTCATGGATTTACCCGTGAGCAGGTTACTGGCTACTTCCAAATTGATAGTGAAAAGGATAATGACCGCCACATCAATGATGACAGTTACACCAAGTACCGTTCGGGTGAATGATCCTTTCGCATGAAGTTCTCGTACGATGGCGATGGCTGAAGAGGGGGAAATCGCCACCAGGATAGAACCTGCCATAACGCCAATACCAATTCGGGATTGGAGTGGGAAATCCGCCATGAATGGGATAAGGTCCCCAAACAGTACTAAGACCCCACTTGTCAATGGGAAGATCAGGAATATGAGGCCGGCAGAGACATAGAGCATGCTCTTGATCCTGGCTCTGAACTCTTTGAGAATGAACTCACCACCAGCGGCAAAGGCAATGAAGGCCAGGGCGGTTTCATCAATAAATTTGAAAAAGGGCAGGGATTGAGCAGGAACAAGATTAAGGACATATGGTCCGACAATGATCCCTGTGAAAAGAAACCCGGTGATGAGGGGGAGATTAATCTTGCTTACCCAGCCACCGATCTGCTTAGCCGCAAGTGCGACGATAAAAAACGCCCCGAGAGCAATCACCAATGTACTGTCCACTAAATACCTCTATAATTAAGAAACCCTGCCAATTATAAGCTGGCAGGGTTTCTTAACAAAACTTGTATACTGAAAATTTAAAAAAAAGATCACTTATCCAGCGTTGTCTTCGCCTCCATCTACACCGATGACATTCCCTGTGATCCAGGTGCTCATTCCTGCAAAAGTAAGGACGGCTTCGGCCACATCATTAGGTGTGGTCAGGCGTCCACCAGGATTAGCCTGCAATGCCCGAGCGATCATCTGTTCGTTACCAGGGATCTTGCGCAGAGCAGGTGTGTCGGTTACACCAGCGCGGATCGCATTTGCAGCGATCTGTCTGGGTGCCAATTCAAATGCGATTTGGCGGGTATGGGCTTCTAAGGCTGCTTTTGCAGCAGAAACAGCACCATAATTAGGCCAAACGGTGTGCCCACCAGAACTGGTCATGCAGAAAATATGACTGCCAGCTTCCATGAGTTTATGCCCCACCAGGTCTTGTGCCCAGTACACATAGGAGTGAGCCATGACATCCAGAGTCATGTCCATCTGATTTTTATGAACAACACCACCAGCACCGGAATTATAGACAACCGGTAGAAGCGTACCGAATGCCAGGGAGTGAACCATGACCTGTATTGTCCCGGCAGCGCCCACTTCTTCCTGCATTAATCGAATAGATTCTTTTCGGGCACGCGTGTCAGCTGCATTGATATTGTAGAACACAGCTTTTGCGCCAGCTGCCTCTATGTCTGAAACGATGGCATGGACATTGGGCAGGGTTGCCTTCCGATCCATATGCACACCAAAAATATTGTATCCATTCGCTGCTAGTTTTCGGGAGATCGCTCCTCCGAATCCACTGGAAGCCCCAAGAATGAGTGCCCATTTCTGCATATCCGTCTCCTTTATATTCACGATCTTACGCTGCGACGATGAATATAGATTGGACTCATCCGATGGAAAGTAAATTATTCAGGATGCTTATGGTCATGATATACCATAACTTATTGGCTACACCCTTGCACTCTATTTTCAACCTCAAGGAGGAGTAAAGCGTGATTTCAAATATTGAGGATTATTTCTCCCAGGGCTGCGGGCGTTGTGAGCGGTTTGCTACTGCGGATTGCTCGACACGCCGGTGGATCCAGGGATTGACCGATCTGCGTCGGATCTGTCAGGAAACCGGAATGGTGGAAACCGTAAAATGGGGCCACCCCTGTTACATGCACGGAAAACGTAATATTGTCATTATAGGTGCCTTCCGAGATGACTTCAGGCTCAGCTTTTTCAATGCCGCTCTCATGAAGAATCCACAGGGTGTACTAGAAAAACAAGGTCCGAATACTCGCCATCCCAATATGTTTCGTTTTACAGACAGCGCCCAGGTGCGGAAAATGGAGTCGATCATTACTTCCTATTTGGAAGAGGCTATGGCTTATGCTGAGGCTGGGGTAAAGCCCCCTGAAGAAGTGTATGAACTTGAATTGCCAGATGAATTGGTAGATGCTATGGATGCGGATCCAGAACTGGCAGAGGCGTTTCATAATCTGACCCCGGGTCGCCAGAAGAGTTATGTCATTAACCTGAATTCAGCAAAAAAAGCTGAGACACGGATAGCCCGGATCATTAAATTTCACGACAAGATATTAGCTGGTAAAGGGGCAATGGAGCGGTGAATCAGGCGGTTGAGGCGGTATTTAATATGTTTAGCCAAGGAGGGAGTTGAGTCAGAATGAGTATTTATGAGCTCATACGATCAAGAGTCAGTATAAGGGATTATGATCCCGCACTGCCTGTTGAGGAGGGAACCCTTGAACGTATTTTGGACGCAGGAAGATTAGCACCCTCGGCCTATAATCGACAACCCTGGACATTTCTTCTGATCTCCTCTGACGAGATGCTTGCCAGGGTACGTCCCTGTTATCAAAAAGAATGGTTCCAGAATGCTCCCCACATCCTCATTATCATTGGTCATAAAGACAAATCCTGGGTGCGTACCCATGATGGGTATAATTCGCTGGAAACCGACCTGGCTATCGCCATGGACCACATCATTCTGGCAGCAACCTCAGAGGACGTGGGGACCTGCTGGATCGCAGCCTATGATCCCCAGATGCTCGCTGAGGCTATTGAGCTGCAGGAAAATGAGGTCATTGGGTGTATCACCCCACTTGGGTACCCTCACGAGAGTTATAATAGCCAGAGACCAAAACAGCGGAAATCCCTGGATGATATTGCGAGGATCATTTGAAATTTAGCACAACTGATATAAGTGAAATCCCCGATATGATCAGTTTGCCGGTTGCGATTATCCTGAGAGAACAAGAATACAAACAGAATATAATCAAAGAGATAAATACTTAATATGAATACGCCTAAACACCTGATCTCCACACTTTTCATACTTATCATTTTTGTGTTAATATCAAGTTGTACCGCGGTAAAAAAAGAGTGGGCACATCGCGAAAGGCAAAAGCTGGGTGCTTCAGTTTATGAACAGATCAGGGAAAGTGAGATACCATGGAGAATCCTCACCCAGTCAGTTGAGGGCAGAGATATCTATCTCACAGAGATGGGCCAGGGAGATAGTCTAACACTCATCTTCGGTGGTTTCCATGGAAGTGAGATCTCCGGTGTTCAACTCGTGCATCAGTTTGCCGAACATCTATATGCTGAAAATATTGGAGCCATCACATCAAGGGTGGTGATCGTTCCGGTGTTAAATCCTGACGGACTGGTCGTGGCCAGGCGTCAGAACGCCAATGGCATTGATATTAATCGCAATTTTCCAACTGAGAATTGGGATGCAAGCATGGGCTCCGGGCGAAACAGTCACGGAACCATACCGGGATCAGAACCAGAGACCCAGATCGCCATGGAGCTGCTGGAAATCTATATGCCTGATCGTATCATTTCAGTTCATGCACCTCTAAGAGTGGTGAATTACGATGGTCCGGCTGCTGCTGTTTCACGAAAAATGGCTGAATACAATCACTATCCAGTGGATTCAGATATCGGCTATGCGACGCCGGGGTCTTTTGGTACCTACGCAGGTAAAGAACGTAATATCCCCACCATTACACTGGAATTGCCGCCCGGTCTATTTACTGAAGAAGTGTGGCTCACAAACCGCGATGCTTTGCTAGCCGCAATCAAATTTTAATTTCGAATCTATAATTTGTATAACTTGCCCTGCCACGTGTCTCTGTGTTTCAGCTCAAGATGCATGAGGTGAGTGAGCTTGGGCGTATTTAAGCCCCATTTGGGTGCAATTAGTATCTCTTCAGGTGCCTCCCCGAACAGGCGCTGAATCACAATATCTGGATTTAATCGCTCAAGAATATCAGCAGCAAGCTCCACATATTCATCTGGCTGAAAGAGAGGAAAAGGTTCTTTTTCATATCGATGAGCAAGGACGGTTCCCTTTACGACATGCAGCTGATGGATCTTTAAAAAATCCAAATCCAGATCATTCGCTGCCAATCCGGTTGCTATCATCATTTCCCGTGTCTCCACTGGAAAGCCCATGATGATATGGCCAGCGGTTTTGATACCATACTGTTTAGTCATTTCAACTGCTTTGATGACTGAGGCATAATCATGACCCCGATTCATCCATTCAAGCGTATCATCATGGATGGATTCAATACCATATTCCAGGGTTACATCTACCCTTTCATTCAACCCAGCCAGGTAGTCCAGAAGCGCTTCATCCACACAGTCGCTGCGGGTACCAATATCCAGCCCGATGACTCCTGGGTAGGACAGGGCTTCCTCGTAGAGCTTCTTCAGCTCCTCCAGATCATCGTAGGTGTTAGAATAGGCCTGGAAGTAGGCAATATATTTTTGGGCATCGTAGCGTTCCTGCATGAAAGGAATGGAAGCTTCCATCTGCTCAGCGAGTGACATTTCTTTGTCAATATATTTTGGTACGAAACTATCATTGTTACAGTATATACATCCACCATGTCCTTTACTGCCATCGCGGTTTGGACAGGTAAAACCACCATCGATGGAGAGTTTTCGGATCTTTTCCCCGTAGGTGTTCTGTAAGTAGAAGTTATAATTGTTGTAGCGATGGGTATGCCAGAATTTCGCTTGATTTCCACTATCCATGGTCGAATTTGCACTCATGATGATATTTAATCATTTTTCGTCCAAAGTCGATAATCTTTTCCCGCGACACGGTTTGAGGTTGTTACAAATGATTGCCCTCCTGCTCATAAGTGGCAGCGTGATACCACAGGAAAAGATCATGAGTATTGAGCATCCGCCCATAGATGAGCAAAGTGCCCTCATTAAAAGCCCAAGCTACAAGAATGTGTACTGGGTAGCCAACGATTCTGGAGATGGGCCCCGCATTTTTCCTCTTGATAAAAAGGGGGAGGTGATCATCCCTAACTTCATGAGAAACCATTATTCTAAGAAAAATGCAGAGCCTTACCCGGGGATAGAGATCCTGGGAGCCATTAACCTCGATTGGGAGTCCATGGCAACATTGGGTGACACGATCATCATCGGGGATGTCGGTAACAATGGCAATGCACGGAGGGATCTGGGAGTTTATATGGTTCTGGAGCCGAATCCCCATGAAACACCTAAAACAAGGGCCCTCAGTTGGCATCCTTTACACTACGAAGACCAGAATAAATTTCCACCTGAAGAGTGGGAATTTGATTGCGAGGCTATTTTCACATTCCAGGGGAAGTTATACTTTCTTAGCAAACACAGAGCTGATGGAAATATCAATAAACCCCATCCCTCGACCAACCTGTATGTGATGAATACACGCCATACGAGCAGCTCGAATGTCCTGAAAAAGGTAGGCAGTCGGGACGACCTTGGTGGATGGGTAACTGCCGCTGACATCGCACCAGATGAATCAGGACTTGTCTTCATTGCCCTGAACCCCCTGACTGCCACGATCTGGTATTTCCCACGACCAAAAAAGGGGGACAACTTTCTGTCCCAGCGACCCAGACATTTTACTTTAGCGAATGCGCTACAGGCCGAGGCGGTTTGCTTCAAGGACCAGGAAACCATCATCGTGACCAATGAGCAACGCGGCTGGTTCGAAATACCCCTGTCAAAATTTAACAAATAAAAGCATTTAGAGGTTCTTATGAGAATTGATCAAATGATTCGAAATGGCAATTCACGCTTCAGTGATTTTGCCCTGCCGGGAGCAGGTAAGAAATATGCGCCAGATCTTCAACTGGAACCCGTTCACACAGAACTGCACCTTTCCGTTGATATTGATAACAGCTCTATGTTAGGATTTGCCCTTATTACCATAAAGGCGAATGTGGATGGATGCAAATTCCTTGAACTTGATGCGGTCGATTTTGAACACCTGCAAGTTGTTTCCGAGGACGATAGAGACCTGAAACATCAATACGATGGCAAAAAACTACGCCTGGAGTTCAGCAAAGCTCTAAAGAGTGAAGAAAAGAAGATTGTTCGTATTGATTATACTGTCCAGGATCCTATTTCAGGGCTTAAGTTTTCAAAACCCGATGAACATCGTCCTGACTTTCCATACTATGCAATCACGGACAATGAGACTGAACGAGCCAGGTATTGGTTCCCCTGTGTTGATTTCCTCACCGTGCGTTCAAGCATGGAATATTATCTCAGTGCACCAGAAAATCTGACTATTCTGGCCAATGGGGCCCTGGTCTCCGAAGACATTAGAGAAGGAGTAAAAACGGCGCACTGGAAACTGGATTACCCATGTCCCAGTTATCTTGCCTGTTTTGGCATAGGGGAATTCTCCGAATTTCAGGATAAGCCACTCAGAGACATACCGATTGCTTATTATGCGGACAAATCTTATACACCGGAGCAGTTGCAGAGAACCTTCCATGCCACCCGAGATATGCTGATATGGATGGAAAAGAAATTGGGAATGGATTTTCCCTATCCTAAATATTTCCAGCTGGCAGGCCGTGAGGTAGGTGGCGCCATGGAGAATATTTCTCTGGTTACCTGGGATGACAAATTTGTTCTGGATGAGACCATGGCTAAGGAATGGCAGTACATTATGGATCTTATCAATGTCCACGAAATGGCCCACTCTTATTTTGGAGATGCTGTCGTTGCCTACGATTTTGCCCATGTCTGGCTGAAAGAGAGTTGGGCGACCTATATCGAATCAATCTGGTTGGAGGATTCAGAGGGCAAAGATGCCATGGACTGGCAGATGGCTGAAGAAGCGCGCAGTTATATGGGCGAAGTCAAAAACCGCTATGCCCGGCCGATCATTACCCGAGAATATGATCACAGTTGGAGCATGTTTGATATGCATCTCTATCCAGGTGGGGCATGGAGACTTCATATGCTTCGCAAGTATGTGGGAGATGATAATTTCTGGGCTGGTGTTCAGGACTATGTGAAAGACTATGCAGGTAAAACCGTAAAGTCCCTGGATTTTCAGCGCTGCATTGAGAAGAGGTCTGGACAGAATCTGGACAATTTCTTTGACACGTGGTTTCATTCAAAAGGCTATCCCCTTCTGAAGGTTTGCTTTGAGTATGACAAAGACAAAAAGCGAGGAAAATTCACTATCGATCAGAAACAGGTCGATAAGGAAAAGGGTATAGATCTGTTTGAAATAGATCTGGAGATCGCCTGGCAAGATGGAAAGGGGATAGATCACTCTGAATTTATCCATCTGTCCAAAGCGACTCAGATCTTCCAGCTATCAATGGACGAACCAAAGCATTTGAGTCTCGACCCAAATATGAATGCTCTGTTCGAGGCAGAATTCAACCCTGGCGATGATAAGCTGATACATCTTCTTGAGAACGGAAGAACAGTACGCGAATTGATGCAGGCTGTCAGTGAACTGGCAAAAACGGGCAAACGTAAGAACTTGAATGCGATCAAAAAATTCATGGAAACAGAAACGCGTTGGGGTTTGCGTATCCATGCCTACAGGGAACTTGCCACCGTCGGGAATGAGTATGCCCTTGAGCATCTCGCCGAGCTGTTGGTCAAAGAACGGGACCCCATGGTCGTTGAAGAAGCAGCCCGAGTATGTGGTGGTCAAAGACATCCCCTCCTGAGAACCGCTATCCTGAAGAAGCTGAAAGAGAAGAACTTGCCCTACCGTGGAGAAATGGCACTTCTGGAGAGCCTGGGAAAACAGCAGGACAAGGAAGATCTAGAATTACTGTCCAGGTATACCCAAAAGCAAAGTTGGAGAAACCTGGCGAAAGCAGGGGCCTATGCCGGTCTAGGAGCGAGCCACCATGAGGATGCCCTTGAAACGATGCTGCAGGGTATTGATGCCCCGGTAGATTTCTTTGAAGAGAAGATGAGCCGCTTAACGGGCCTTGGAAAATTGCTGGATTGGCTCCCCACCCACTTACGCAAGCAGGCAGCCCAGGCGATCTGTGATCAGACCCGTGACCCCAGCTTTTTCGTCCAACTGACAGCTGCTCGTCAGTTGGGATCACGAAAGATATCAGAAGGGGTAACTTATCTGCGAGCCTTACTGAAGCGCTTGCCGGAACAGCACCATCCCGGTATCATCAGGCAAATTCAGGCTATTTCAGCATCAGGGCAAGGGACGGATGCGAAAAAGCTTCAGAAACAACTTGATGAATTAAACGAGAAATTAGCAGGCATGGAAAAACGTCTGCAGGAGATCGAAACTGAGAAAAAATAAGTCACTTTCGACCTGGTTCGCTCTGATCTCACTGCTCTTTCTGATCAGCTGTACCAGTAAGGAACCGAAAATAGCATCTTCCCGGTTCGTAGTAGAAGAATTGATCTGCGATGATGGTGTGCGCATCTTTGAAGGAAGAGTCCTGGCATTGGAGGGCATTAAATCGGTCAGTGTGAATATGAACGATAAACAGGCTGAGATCAGTTTTTTGAGCGATAAGGTCAGTCTGGATGCCATTACTACCCACTTGCTGGAATTTGGATTCACTGTGGATGGGACAAGCGGGAATAAAGCCGCCAGGAAGCGTTTACCATCCTGCTGCCTTGAACCAGAGGAGGATACACAAGCATGATCTCACAGCAGGAATTTCGCTCCCATTTTGATTCACTGGGAGATCGCCTCTACTTCAATCACGCAGCTTACTCACCGATGTCGCGACCCGTTGCAGAAACGATCAAATACTATCTGGATGTCCGCATGGAAGGCAGTTCTGATACCTGGACCCTGGCGGTGGATCACTTGGAGACACTCCGATCGAATTATGCTGCGCTGATCAACACCACAGCCGACCGGATTGCATTGACCGGCAACACGGGAAGTGGACTTATCGCCCTGGCGAATGGTATGAATTGGCAAACCGGTGACCATATCTTACTCTATGCTCACGAATTCCCTGCAAATGTTACCCCGTTTTACAATTTAAAACGATTGGGTGTGGACGTCGAACTGGTTCAAGATGTTGATGGTCGACTTACACCAGAGCAGTTCGCCTCTAAGCTTCGTCCCCAAACACGATTGATTAGTCTAAGCAGTGTTCAGTACCTCACAGGCTATAGAGCGAACTTGAAGCCATTTTCAGACCTGTGTCATGAAAATGGTATCATATTCTGCGTAGACGCCATTCAGTCATTGGGTGTTATCCCAATGGATGTGGTGGATATGGGGATTGATTTTCTATCAGCAGGTGCCTACAAGTGGATGATGGCTCCTATTGGAACAGGCTTCCTCTATCTTACTGAGGCTTTGCAGGAAAAGCTTCAGGTGACCGGTCTCGGTTACATGGGCAATGAAAACCCGGAGCGCTACGATGAATTTGATCAGGAGCTCCACCCTGACGCCCGCCGTTTTGAGGTTGGTGCATTCCCGGCACCCGGTGTGGCTGGCGCTAGAAAAGCCCTGGATCTTTTGCTGGCGTGTGGGATTGACAACATCCAGAAGCATGTAAGTGGTCTAACCGAGCAGTTTTTATCAGGCCTCAAGAACACAGCCTTTGAACCTGTTTACACCTTCTCAAAGGAGGAGCGTGCAGGTATTTGCCTTTTCAAGCATAAGAATCAGGAGCAAAATGAGGAAGTTTTTAAACGACTGACTGCTCAAAAGGTTAATATCGCGCTGAGAGGTGGCGGTCTACGATTTGCGCCACATTACTATAATACTTCTGAAGAGGTGGACAGATTTCTAGCTATGCTCGCTGAACTGAGTTAAATGCTAATTGCAGCCGGTGTTAAATACAACCAAACCGTAAAGAAATGAAGTAAGCTACCTGCTAAAACGAATCCATGCCAAATGGCGTGGTTGAAGGGTAACTTTTCCCAAACATAGAATACGACACCTCCCGTATATGCCAGTCCACCGGCAACCAACCACATCAATCCAGTAAGGGGTAGTGCTGCAATCAGTGGTTTGATGGCAATGATGACCACCCAGCCCATAGCGACATAAAACGCGGTGCTGACAAACTCATATTTTGTTCCCAGCGTGATCTTGAAGGTGATTCCCAGAAATGCCAACCCCCAGATGATCCCGAAAAGCGTCCACCCCCAGGGGCCTCGCAAGGTGACCAGGACGAATGGCGTGTAGGTGCCGGCGATCAGTAGATAGATGGCGGAATGATCTAAGATTCGGAAGATCTGCTTGATGCGCTTGGAGCGGATCCCATGGTACAGCGTGGAGGCAAGGTAGAGCAGGATCAAACTGGTCCCATAGATGCTAAAACTCACCACCTGCCAGATATCACCATAAAGTGCTGCCCTTACGACCAGGAGAACAAGTCCAGCAATACTGAGTCCAACACCGATCGCATGAGTGATCGTATTAGCTACTTCCTCATAGATCGCGAGTTTTCTACTCATAGCTGACCCATTTCGTCAAGGAAGTATACGATACTTTCTATCCCTTTATGGAAATTATAGAGACTGAAATTCTCATTGGGTGCATGGGCATTCTGATCAGGAAGACCGTAGCCCATGAGAAGTACTGGTGCCTTTAGAATGTCAGCGAAAACCTTAACTATGGGGATGGATCCACCCTCACGGATAAAGTCCACCTCTTTTCCAAAAGCTTTTTCAAGCGCTCGCACACCTGCTAAAAGACCGGGGTTTTCTAGATCGGTGAGATAACCAAAGCCCCCATGCATGTTTCGGACCTTAATATCAACTGTATCAGGGGCCAGCGACTGGGCATAGGCTGTGAATTTTTCTGCAATATCATCAGGGTCCTGATTGGCTACCAGGCGCATGGAAACCTTTGCATGTGCTTCTGCAGGAATGACAGTTTTAGCGCCCTCGCCCTGAAACCCACCCCAGATACCATTTACATCGAATGTCGGTCGTGCCCACAAGCGTTCCAGGTGATCAAAGCCAGCTTCTCCATAGAGGGTTGGTGCACCGATCCCGTCTGCAAAGGCTTTTGGATCGAAGGGGAGCTTGGAAAGTTTGTCGTGTTCATTTTCTGAAATAGGGAGAACGTCATCATAGAAGCCAGGTATCAGGATCTTGCCGTCCTCATCTTTCATCTTAGCCAGGATATCCACCAGAGCGTGGATTGGATTTTTCACGAGACCACCAAATGTACCTGAATGAAGATCAGTGTCAGTACCACGTATATCAACCTGAAGATAGGTAAGTCCGCGAAGTCCGTATGTGATCCCAGGAAACCCTTCTCTGAACATGGGCGTGTCGGAGATGATGACATAATCACAGGAAAGTAGCTCCGCATGTTCCTTAATAAGGTCTGTGAGATGTTCTGAACCGACTTCTTCCTCACCTTCAAAGATCAACTTTACATTGACAGGAAGTTCCTTTTCTGCAGCCAGAACAGCCTCTATCGCTTTTAGATGGATGAAAATCTGGCCCTTATCATCTGCTGAGCCCCGGGCAAATATCTTTCCGTTTTTAATGACTGGCTCGAAAGGAGGGGAGTCCCACAGGTCCACGGGGTCAACCGGCTGAACATCATAGTGACCATAGATGAGGAGCGTTGGTTTTCCAGGAGCTCCCAACCACTCTGCATAAACGGAGGGATGGCCTGCTGTAGGAATGATCTGGGTGTTTTCCAGACCGATCTTGATCATCTCTTCCTTGAGCTGTTCAGCCATAACAAGCAGATCGGCTTTACGCTCAGGGTCGGAGCTAACGCTAGGGACTTTCAGGATCTCGATGAGCTCTTGCTCGTGGCGCTCACTGTTCTCATTCACATACTGAATCGATTTGTTTGACATGTGTCATTTACCCCTGTAATTCCTTTAATTCCTCCTGTACAAACTGGACAAGATCTTTCAATGTGTTTGTAGAGAAATCAAATTTGATACCCATGGTTTTCCAGACCTCTGGGAGTGGTTCTGAGCTCCCGAGTCTCAATCCTTTGATATAGCCATCCAGAGCCTTTTGTGGATCCTGCTTGAACAGACGATACATTTGCAGAGCCCCCAGTTGGGCGATACCATATTCGATGTAATAGAATGGCATCCCAAAGATATGGAGCTGTTGCTGCCAACGATTCCGTCTGAAATGATCGTAACCTTCCCAATTCACTAAGCCTGACGTGAAACGACGGGTTAATTCATCGAAGTAATCATCTCTTTCGTTCACAGTATGTTCAGGATTCAAATACACCCAGTGCTGAAAAGCGTCAACAGTGGCGCACCAGGGAAAGAAGCTAATGATATCCTCCAGATGCTCACGCCGCGCTCTGATATGATCATCGTGATCATAGAACTCATTCCACCGACCTGCCGTGAACAGTTCCATACTCATTGAAGCTGTTTCTGCCATTTCCATGGGGGCATGACGGTAGTGGATCAATGGCTCCTCATTGGTGAGGAACGTATGCATGGCATGTCCCCCTTCATGGCAGAGCGTGGTCACATTTCTGTGTGTACCTGCCGCGTTCATGAAAATGAAGGGCATACCAGTGGTTTCCAGACCATAATTATATCCACCCGGCGCTTTTCCTTTTCTGGATTCGAGATCAAATAGGCCAGCATCCTTCATGGCTTCCAGATTCTTACCAAACTGCTGGTGCAGATCCTTGAAGATATTGATGGTCTTTTCAAGTAGTTCTTCGCTTGTTTCAAATGGTTTAAGAGCCTCCTGTCCAGCGGGTTCGCCGGCAGTATCCCAGGGGCGATAATCATCAGTGAGCCCTAGTTTGTCCCGTCGGCTGGCATCGATTTCCCGTGCCAGGGGGACGATAAATTCTTCAACGGCAAGCTGGAAATTGATTGCATCCTGGGGCGTATAATCGAAGCGCTGAAGCAGGTCATGGCGAAAATCCCTGAAATTGGCGTAGCCTGCATTCTTTGCAGTCTGGACCCTGAGTTTCAGCATATCATTGTAGATGTTGTCTGCTTCATCTTTCACAGAGAAGCGCTTCTCGTTGATCGCTAACCAGGCTGCTTTTCGTTTTTCTCTGTCTGAGGACTGAAGTCTGACCGCAGCTTTCGGAAGTGGCATTTCTTCACCGTCCAGAGTGACAGTCAACCCGCCACTCAGCTGGTCATATTTGGTGCTCAGCTTGGAGATCTCAGCTGATAGCTCAACATTCGCCTCTCTGAACAACTCCAGCTCTCTCTGTAATTTCTGTTTTAATTGACCAAATCGGTCATCTGGCAGATTTTCGAATTCCGGGTGATTGTAGATCTTTTTCTCGACCGCGTTGGATGCTTTCTCCAATTCGGGAGATATCTTGGTTGAAAAAAGTTGATACCGCTTCACATAGTCCTGGTTGTCTGTCTCGCAGCTCATGTTGATATAGGACCATGCGTTCTGCTCATGAAACACACTGAGTGTTTCACTATAATTGAGGATCAAATCGTTCAGGTCGTCAGCATTATTTATTTCAGAGTGAATCAGTCTGTCAAAGTAGGGTTTCAGGTCATTCCACGATTTGATCTTCAGATCGCTTGGAATGAAATCAGTTGGTTTGTACATATGAGTCTCCTACACGTTTTTCCATGGTGATCATGTTACACAAGAGCCAATCTGAATCAAGGGCATTTTCCATGCCTGATAATATGCGTCTGCGACCTCCGCAAAGGACAGCTCTATCTGAATTTAGAATTGTATCTTTTTGAACAAATTTTCCTGTTAAACTATTGGGAGAACCAGAAAATAAAGGAGGGGACGTGAAAAAGCGCCTCAATTTTTTAGATAGATTTTTAACGGTTTGGATCCTGGCATTTATGGTATTTGGAGTCGGGATCGGATATTTCTTTCCAGGGGTGAGTAGCTTCTGGAATAGCATGCAGGTTGGTACAACGAATATACCAATAGCCATTGGGCTGATCATTATGATGTATCCGCCCCTGGCCAAGGTTCGCTACGAACGTTTAGGAAAACTTTTCAAAGATATACCCGCACTCAGCTTCTCCCTGATCATGAATTGGATCATAGGGCCTCTGCTCATGTTTTTACTTGCTGTTCTGTTCCTCCGTGATCATCCTGCATATATGACGGGTCTGATACTTATTGGACTTGCTCGTTGCATCGCCATGGTGATCGTCTGGAGTGACCTGGCAGGCGGTGATCGAGAATACACAGCAGGATTGGTTGCCTTAAATTCAATATTCCAGATCCTGTTCTTTTCACTCTTTGCCTACCTTTATTTGGCTGTTTTCCCGGCCTGGTTTGGTCTCCATTCCGTGGTCGCTTCTATCTCAATGGCGGAGATCGCCAAAAGTGTGGGAATATATCTGGGAATACCATTTCTGGCCGGATTGGTGTCCAGATACACGCTCATAGGCTGGAAGGGTGAAAAGTGGTTCAACCGCAGTTTTGTACCAAAGATCAGTCCGCTCACTCTGGTGGCTCTGTTATTTACAATATTCGTTATGTTCTCATTGAAAGGCGAAATGATCATCCAGATACCCCTGGATGTTGTGCGGATCGCAATTCCACTTATGCTCTACTTTCTCATTATGTTTTTCATCACATTTTTCACTGCAAGACAGCTCCGTATCCCCTATGGGAAATCCGTGTCCCAATCATTTACAGCAGCCAGCAATAATTTTGAGTTGGCTATTGCAGTAGCGGTAGCGGTCTTCGGAATAGGGTCCGGGGAGGCTTTCGCAGCCGTCATCGGTCCTCTTATCGAGGTGCCTGTCCTCATTGCACTGGTCAATGTGGCACTTAAATTCAAACCTACTTTTGCCCCTGCTGAGGTTTAAGTAGGGATATTTCATGCAGATAGGACCATACAAATTAACTGCCCTCACGACATCCACCTTCGCCCTTGATGGAGGTGCCATGTTCGGTGTTGTCCCCAAGACGTTGTGGAGTAAACAGGTTGAGGTGGATGAGTTAAATCGGATCAGCATGGTGACACGAACCCTGCTCTTGGAGAGTGAAGACCGTAAGATCCTGATCGACACCGGGAATGGTGATAAATGGCAGCCCAAGCTGCGGGATATGTTCAAAATTGATACAAATGGTTACATATTGCCTCAAAGCCTGAGGGAGCATGGTCTCCAAGTTGAAGATATCACCGATGTGATCTGCACTCACTTGCATTTTGACCATGTGGGCGGGAATACCAGGCTCTACGAAGATGAAGTGGTCCCAACCTTTCCTCATGCCAGGTATTGGGTGCAGGAGGAAAATTGGAAGCTGGCAAATCAACCCACATCCAAGGATCGTGCGAGTTATCGAAATGAGAACTGGCAGGTGCTGGCCGAAAATGGGATGTTGGAGATAATGAAGTCGGAACGTGAACTGTTCGATAATATTCGTCTGGAGATCGTGAATGGTCACACTTTGGGACAACAGCTTCCCGTTATTTATGATGAATCCCGGACGCTCATTTATGGGGCTGACCTGTTCCCGATGAAACCTCATATCCCGATCCCCTGGGTCATGGCATACGACAATGAACCACTCAGAAGTATGGAAGAGAAGTCACGGCTGCTCCCCCAGCTACTCGAAAAAGATGCGATGATCTTTTTCGAACACGATCCATCCACTGCTTGCTGCGGTCTTGTTGCAGGTGAAAAGGGGATTATCGGTGGTGCAGATATCACGGAATTCAATGCTGAAACATAAAGACCTGGTCAAGCTAGGCGAGCAATTGGGAATCGATAAGCTCGGGGTCGCCAGAGCTGAAGCTATTCGTGATCACGACTTGACTGCCTGGTTGAACAAGGGCTACCATGGACAAATGGGCTATATGGAGAATAACCGGGAAAAACGACAGGATCCAACAGTCCTCATGACTGGTGCGCAATCCGTGATCTCTGCATTTATTAATTATCATCAGAAAGAAGCGCAACCAGATCTGGACGGAAGGATCTCCCGCTATGCCAGAAGTATTGATTACCATGTGACTGTGAAAGACCTGCTGCATAAGCTGGCAGCCAAACTGTTGGAACCAGAAGTAACCGGGATGTCACGAAAGGAGCGCGCGAAGGTCTACCGCGTCTTTGTGGATTCTGCTCCAGTCATGGAGAAGCACTGGGCGATACAAGCTGGGATCGGCTGGCAGGGAAAGCATACCAATATTATTACAACGGATCTGGGAAGTTGGGGTTTCCTTGGTGAGATCATCACCACGGTAGCATTTGATGAGTATGATACGCCAGTAGCGGATCACTGCGGGACCTGTACGGCCTGCATCGACGCCTGTCCCACAAACGCTATCATCAAACCCTATGAGCTGGATGGTTCACGCTGCATTTCCTATGCAACCATAGAATTAGATGCCAATGAGAAGATCCCGAGTGACATTCGTGAGCATATGGAGGAGTGGTTCTTTGGTTGTGATATCTGCCAGGACGTATGTCCGTGGAATCGTTCAGCACCTGCATCTCAGGCAGATGCATTCCAACCGGTGGCTGGCTTTGCAGATGGAGAGTGCCCTGATTTTCATCAAATGGATGAGGAGCGATTCAATAAGGATTTCGGCCAGACACCACTTGAGCGTCCTGGCTTAGCCGGGCTCAGGAGAAATCAGCTCAAGCGGGATTGATCGATTCAACCAATTCAACTGACCAATTTTCATCCACCCACAACATCATTATACGCATACCCAGATTCCAGGTGGTAACTATTTTAGCAGCTCGCTTGAGCTGTGCCAGATGTACATCCTTTGTGACGGGGTTACCGGCACAGTCATGATGCGCAACGATAGCCAATTCTTTTGAATGGTGTTTGTCTCTTGAAATAAGGATCCGCTGCAGGATCAGCCTGGATGCAGTCGCAGTTGAGGCCATAATTCTATCTGGACCAGCTTCTGTGATCACATCAATGTGATCAGCGCCGGTGGCTTTCTTCATCCACTCATTGACGGGGTCCTGAACGCGCCCGTCCATACAGTTAATAACAGTTGCAAAGGTTAAAGCCATGAATATCCCCTTATTCCCTCACTAATCGGGTCTATGCATCAGTTTCCTTTTTAGCGAAACGATGCGCTGATAGGATTCGTGTATTCTTTCTTCTGAAATTTTTCCATCTCTGATAGCCTGTATGATGGCACTCCTCATTTTGAGAGGCAGATCATCATCCAGATTCAACGGGTCTGAGAACTGCAGGATGTCGGACCCAGAGTTTACCGCAGCAATAATAATGTCTTCCAGCGTATAGCGCTTGATAATGGCGCCCATCTGCAGGTCATCTGTTACGACCACACCGTCAAAACCCAGCTTGCTTCTCAGGGTACCCTGGATATGGGCCTGTGAAAGGGAAGCCGGATATGCTTCATCAAGTTCTCTATCGAACAAATGGCCAGCCATGACCATATCTACCAGATCCGAATCGATGAGGCGTTGGAAAGGAATTTGCTCAGTAGGAATCCAGCTTTGGGTGATATCGGTAAGCTCATTATGCGTATCATGTTTAGAGCTTCCATGGCCAGGGAAATGCTTCAGTGTTGTCAGTACGCCAGCTTCATGGTGAGCGCGGATGAATGTTTTACTGTAGAGATACACTTTTTCAGGGTCGGTAGAAAAACTGCGGTTCAGTTTCCCGACGGCAGGGGAGTTACCGTTTACATTCACATCGACCACTGGCCCCAGATTCAAGTTCAGTCCGGCATCGCGCATTTGTGTAGCCAGTTCCTTGTAGATATCAAAAGCTTCAAGAGGGCTTAATTTCTTCCCCACGTAGGCTGCTGACGGAAACTCCTTAAAGCCCTGCTTTTGCCTGAGTCGTCTTACTTTTCCACCCTCTTCATCAGCTGCCAGGAACAGGGGATACTCACTGGGTAGATTATTCAAGTCTTCCACTAACTGCTGGAGCTGTTCACGATTCCTGATGTTGTGTTTGAAGAAAATGATGCCACCGATCTCGCCTGCACTGACCTGGGCAATGACCTGGTCCATTTTATCAGATTGCAACTGCGCACCGCGTACTCCCACCATCAGCATCTGCCCGATCTCCCGATTCAGCTGTTCCACATCTAGAGAATCAGCATACAAGAGCCGCCCCGGGTGCAGCAGGAGTAAAAAAAGGGGCAACAGTCTTATAATGAACATGGCCTTAAAGGTAGATGTTACTCAGTCGTGATTCAAGGCTGAAGGGAACAGGACATCCCCCGAAAACTGAGTTAAAAATCGATTGAATAGTTAGGCAGTAAGGGTTTGCGGGAATCTGCAAGTGGCGGAGGCTGTTTTTGTTTAAAAACGGGGGTACTTCATGTTGCCATAAAAAGGATAGCGCC
>JAIPJM010000012.1 GCA_021734255.1 Fidelibacterota bacterium
GACAGGCAGTGTGACAGCTCAGGATTGCTAAGATGTTACTTTTATTATGTACTTAAGGATAGACCTCTAGACCATTACTAATCCTGGACTTCAGCCGGGGATTGATGCGGGTCTGCTTGGGAGTGATTGTGTCGAGTTTAAAAAAAGCGCCTGTGAAAGGAATGGCTGGAATATCTATCGGAGTGGAGCGGTAAAAGGCTCAACTGTTTGAGCCCCCAGGGGGTGAGTTTTGAGCCTCAGCGAAACGAGATAATTTGATTCCCCATTCCTTTAACCAGCGCAAATGGTTTTGGCTCTTCCTGTGAAGCCGTAGCTCGAACCCCGCCACGGCGGGGGATGAGCGTAGGCTGATTGCCGAAACAAAAGAACGGAAGAATAAACCGTTGAAACGGTTATCCGTTTACAGATTTTTCTTGATCACCGGGTTAAAACCCGGTGCTGGTAGAATTGTGCCCCTATTCAAAACTCAACCATGGCAAGTTACTTCTAGCACCCAACTTTCCTGGCTTGGCGTAGCTCGAACCAAGCCACGGTGGGGGATGAGCGTAGGCGGCAGTTGGGTGGTTACAACACATAATTTAGGCGGTTTTAGATAGCCATTTTGGGGAGGTGGGGTTTGAGCCGGGGATGGTCTTTCAACGCATCCAGAAGCGGATCGAGCTGTACCTTCCAGGGTGTGACAATAGATGGTGGTTGGAGAGTCTCGATCAAGAGATCCACCGCTCTGTCCTCTTCACCAACCAGGGTCAGAATTTCAGCATACCATAAGGCATAATTGGGCTGAAACACAGCTCCAACAGACCCTTCTGACAGGGCCAGACCCTTTGCCCCTGAATCGATGGCGTTAGCCTTATCACCAGTGATGGCCAGTAAAAGACCTTTTCTGCTATGGAGGCTGGACTGCTCGGGAGCTTCTTTTAACCTGGCTTCGATACGCTGTAGGGCTGAATCAGCCTTCAGCTCACTGTTTTCAGCATCCCCTAACAGGTAATGGCTGAGTGCCTCCATGGTCAGGCGGTACATCGGACTTTGGTTACCTTCGGCCACTTCCAGGGCGCGCTTGTAGTCCCGATGATCAATGAGGATCCAAAATAGATCTGAGTAGATCCTTTGCGGCTTTTCGCCATTGAGTTGACCATCTTCCAGGATCTTTAATGCAGATTCAGTATCACCACTGCCATAAGCCCGCGTATCAGCCAACCAGCGATAGAGCTGCTCGTTCTCAGGAAAATACTGGATCGCCTCCCGATACAGTTCCTCGGCTTTCTCAAAGTTCCAGTCGATGAGATTCATCCCGGCCCACCAGGTTGTGTTTCCCAATCCATCTGGTTCCAGCTCGTAAGCTGCTCTGAAATACCGCCGGCCTTCCGACCAGGCACCTCGTTCCGCATAGATCTGGCCCAGGGAGTTGGCAGTTTCCGCATGGTTAGGCCTGAGTTTGAAAGCGATCTCGAATTCTGCTACAGCTGCATCCATATCTTTCTCACACCATTCATGATAGGCACCTTTGGCAAAATGGGTCTCGGCGTGATCGGGGATAAGACCGATCGCTTTCTGAAGTGTGCGTCGTGCCTGCTGTTTGCGTTCCTCAGTAGGATCCCAATCAGGAGATTGATAGAGAACCGAATGGACAACAGACAAGCGGGCATAAGCCAGACCAAAGTCTGGATCCAGTTCCACGGCCCGTTCATACATGGCGGCAGCTTTCAGATTACCTTCCTTGGTGGTCTTGGTATACCAGTATTGATTTCCACGCAGGTAATAATCATAGGCTTCCATGTTATCAGTGGGGACCTCAGCCAACTGTTCTTCTTCCTCTGGACTCAGTGTCGACTGCAGGGCATTGGCAATGGACCGAGCCACGTCGGTCTGAACACTGAAAATGTCAGCATAGGCACGGTCATAGGTCTCGGCCCACAGGTGTTCGTCGCTATCCGCCTTGATCAGCTGAGCCACGATCCGTACCTGATCACCCGCCCGGCGGACACTGCCTTCCAAAATGTTGGCAGCACCCAGTTCTTCGGCAATAGCCCCCATGGCCAGCTTCGTTTCCTTATACTTGGACATGGTAGTACGGGAGATGACGCGGAGGTCGCGGATCTTGGATAGCTGGGTCAGAATATCATCATGGATCCCATCAGCGAAAAAGGCATCATCTTCATCAGCAGAGAAATTGGTAAAGGGGAGCACGGCGACAGCCTTGGGATCCAGCGCTGTGGTCGCTCTGTTGCTGACATCACCACTTGAAAAGCGGGGGTAAACCAGGAGGCCAATGATAACCACCAGTAACAAGACGATGACCGGGTTACCAGTGAAGGGCTTTTCATTGCTGGTCTGTTTTTCCCCTGATCTGGGTGAACGACGAAGCCCCTCTGGGGTAAACTGGAAGCTCCATGCCAGCCCGATGGCAAGGGGAAAACCGATGAGCAACAGGATCATGAAAGTGCGTACCACCATACTGGGCAGATCGTAAGTGGCAACCACGATGTCGGCCGCTTCCAGGAGGGCAAAACCGGCTCCCAAATACACGGCAGTGACCCGGAATACCCGTCGGTTGCGTAATTCTTGAATGAAATTTGTGAATGCGCCTGAAGGCTCGCTCATGATCGTCCCCATTTTGTTTCTAATCTTGGGGGGCAACATGTCACTAAAGTCAGTGAAATGCAATACTTAAATGTGACAATATAACTCTCATATAGGCTTGTTTCAATTGACTCTGATGTTCAGGTCTCACTTTACTCCCGTTTTGATGGCAAGTTCGGCTGGAACACAGCGCGCTGCGTTCCCATTGACCTGCCAATCAGGTAAAGTCCGAGATCGTCCACCCTTCGCACTTCGACAGGCTCAGTGTGACAGCTCAGGATTGCTAAGATGTTACTTTTATTATGTATACTTAAGGATAGACCTCTAGGCCATTACTAATCCATGACTTCAGCCGGAGTTGGGTGCGGGTCTGCTTGGGCGTGATTGTGTCGAGTTTCCAGCAAAGGCTGCGGTCACGAGTAAATTCTGTCTGAGTCCCGTCGAAGCCTAGTGGGCGTAGATGGATTGTTTCCTTACAAAAGAACAAAGGGCCCAGTGAGTGCAGATAGGATTCGTTTCATGGGATGAGATTAGGCTGGATAGATGTTTATTTCAATGTTTATATAGTGGCAGGTTTGAAAGGGGCGTTTCGCGAAACGCCCTTTCAATGCCTGCCATCCCAATCAGCTGTGTTTCATCCGTGGCTCGAGGGAGAAGACACATTCAATTTCGCAATTGTCCAAAATCCGAGATCGCTTCACCCGGCTGGCATTTTGGGAGCCTTCAGGCTTCGCCCGGTAGGCTACGCCCGACAGGCAGGATGACACTCTATGGGTTCGCGAAGACGGTTAAGAGCGAAGGTGTTAGTGGGATTGTGCCACCATATTATTTTTCCGCCTAGGGCCTTATCTTGCGTTTGGGCAGGAAGGGTCGAATCCCATAGGCAAACAGGCGGTAGCCCAGGTCGAAAAGCTGCTTGATCACTGGGACTCTTGAAAATTTCACCAGTTTGTGGTGCCCCAATTCTTCGTAGATAAAGCGGATGGTGTCCGGGCCAGACGTTCGTTTCCCGTTGAACTCGCCGATCATCTCCTGCATGAAAGGTGCCTGCTCAGGCAGGTCACTTATCTTTACAAAATCGATACCACAGTCCGGATTCTGCTTTTTCAGAACATTAACCTCAAAAGAGCAAATGTAACAGGCATCATCCCAGTAGACCCTGTTCTTCTTTTCGTTCTTATGCTGATTCATCTCTCGACCAAGATAAGCTTGAATCCACTGTCCGGAGGCGAAAATGTTAGCGGCAGCCATGCATGCGGTTCAATGTTGGAAGTAATCATTTTTACTTGTCTTTTTTATTGTGATAACTATTATCACGTATCATTTAATAATCAATAAGAATTGCTTCAAGTGCTGACACGCTTCTGCGCTTAAAGCAAAACAGGGGGGTGCTAAATAGCATAGGAGCATCTATCCATGAACGTATTGAAACAAATCCTTAAATGGGGTGGCGGTGGCTTACTGGTCGTCATCCTGGTCTTCACCATTTTCGTTAATCTCTCACACCCAAAGATCTTTGAGGCACCCTATCCTGACATTCACGCCTCAACTGATTCAGCCCTCATCGCCCGTGGTAAATATCTGGCCTTTGGTCCAGCACATTGCGCCACCTGTCATGTTCCCATGGATAAAATGGAAGCCGTTGAGGATGGTCTGGATATGCCCCTCATCGGGGGCTGGAGTCTGACCATTCCACCGGGGACCTTTAACGCTCCGAATCTGACACCTGATCCAGAGACCGGGATCGGCAATTATACCGATGGTGAACTGGCCAGAGCATTGCGTTATATGGTCAAAAAAGACGGGACCCTCCTGCCGCCATTCATGGCATTCCAGAATCTCAGTGACAGAGATGTACAAGCCATCATCTCATTTCTACGCTCCCAGCCAGCCGTCAAGCATGAGGTTCCGGCCACCAGTTATTCATTTATTGGAAAAGCTCTCGTGGCACTGGGAATGTTGAAGCCTACAGGCCCAAGCCAACCACCGCCCGCCCATGTCCCAATGGACACGTCTGTAGCCTATGGAAAATATGTTGCCCGAAGTGTGGGTAATTGTCATGGTTGTCACACAAAGTTGGATTTGGTCACCGGTAAATTTATTGGCGAGGATTTTGGTGGTGGGTTTGTCATGGAGTCCGATCCTCACATACCGGGACTCTCCTTCGTTACCCCAAACCTGACGCCTCACCCCACCGATGGGCATATTGTTAATTGGGATGAAGAAACCTTTGTAAAACGACTCAAAGCGGGGCGCATCCATAAGGGTTCACCCATGCCGTGGGGGGCTAACTCTAAAATGACGGAGACAGAATTGAAAGCGATCTATCGCTATCTGCAGACCCTGGAACCTGTTGCGGGCAAACCTGAGAGAATTGTTTTGAGGGAAGGATAGAGCTGGACAGATCAAAGCGTAGAGAACACGAAGGATGCTTTCCTTCCTCACTCATCAAGATCAGGAATTACATCAAACCCAGGAGGATTGAACGAAATCTGGTGTCTGCGTCATCGCTGCGACTGAGCAGGATGATGGGTACTCTGGCTCCCACCACAAGCCCACCGATCAGACACCCACCCAGGAAGCGCAGCCCCTTAATGAGGTGATTAGCGGCTGAGGTGTGGGACATGAGGAGTACATCGGTTTCACCTGAGATCTCTGAGCTTAGCCCCTTGCGGTCGCGGGCTTCCGTGAACAGGGCCACATCTGGAGCAATCGGCCCTTCGATCTGGAACTCACCTTTTAACTTATCAGCAACCTGCTTGGCCATGACCGTATCCGGCATTTTGGGGTTCACCTTCTCCAACAGGGATGCCATGGCGAATTTGGGATTGTCAATTCCCAGGCGTTTCAGGAACTGGGCATTATTGCGTACCATCCCCTCAAAGACATCTGCAGTCAGATTCAAGTTGATACCACCATCGGAAATACAGATAAACTTGTGGTATGATGGGGATTGGACCACAGCGATATGGTTCAGGAGTTTCCCCTCCCGCAGTCCGTTTTCTTTATCCAGGACGGCACGGATAAGCTCACCGGTGGACACCCGACCCTTCATGAGCAGGTCGGCCTGGCCTTCACGAACCAGAGCAATTGCATCCTGAGCAGGGGATTCACTGGGAATGATCTCAAAGGATTGATCCTGATACTGACCCATTTCCACGATCCGGTTTTCATCTCCAACAAGTATGAAATGAGCCAGACCCATGGATTGGGCACGACTAGCTGCTTCGATGATCATGGGATCTTCGGCAGCTGCAATGGCCACCCGTTTGGCTGGTCGTTCTTTTACAACTGCTAGTAGTTCGTCAAAGTTTGTGATCATATCTTTAGCTCCCCCCGGGAAAATAACGCATATCGCTTAAGTGCTCTTACTCCCTCGCTGTTGTACTTCGACCAGTCTACGTCTTTCAGACTTCGCCTCGGCAGGCAGGCTCAGTATGACACGCTCGGGTAATGCAAAAATGATACAGGGCTGTCCAATTTACACCAGACAGCCCTGCAATATGCATGCCTTGACCATAGGTTTTAAGTGTTCCGAAACTTTAAGATCATCTCGGTGTGCTCAGTGATCTCCCTGTCTGGGAAAAATATTTATCAGTCCGTGAGAAAGGATTTGATACCGAACTTGATGAGCAGCTGTTCCGTGTCAATATCCTCTACTTCTGTCCCCTTTTCAAAATTGTATTCGGACTCGATGGTGAGACCAACATTCTTGGCAAGATTCAGAAGCAGACCGGCACTGGCAGTAAGTCCCAGTTCCGTCTGGTTGTTTAGCAGCGTTTCTTCGCCATCGATCAGGCTGTTTCTCACCAGATAATTGGCGCCGCCTTTGATGAAGGGTGTTAGCTGACTTCTTTTACTGCCCAGAAAGATATAGGCACGGGGGCCGAAATATTTACCGATGTTCTCACGTTCACCCGGTTCAGTCTCGCCAAATCGCTCGAACTCTTCAAAATGTTTTTGGTAGCCAAATTCCAGCCCGGCGGCTAACCAGGGGAAAAAGAACAGGGCGCCGTCAACACCAAGATTCCAGTCGGATTCCTTCAGGTCAGCACTCAGGTCTGTCTCATAGGTTCCTGCACCAGAGATCATGATGGTTCCGGACTGGCGGATCGTGGCATAGCTCTGCCCCATGGCACTGATTGCCAGTGCCAGCATCATTGTGAGTAGCATAAATTTTTTCATGGTGTTGCTCCTTAACATCTATTCATCCACATCAGTGTAAAATTTACCATAGCGTAGTATGATATATGTGAGGGGAATCAATATCAAGCGGTATTGGAAGAGTCACAGCGGACGCTGAGGTTCTCGAAGTTAACGCTGTGAGGCTTCAGTGGCATTTCGGGAGCACTTCGACATCGCTCAGTACAGGCCTCAATGTCCACTTCAGCCCTGGGATTCTTTCCGGAATTTGGTGATCTCCACGTTGGTACGGGTCATGAGGCCTTCATCAACAATGGGACTGACACGTGAGACAAAGCAATCGATCTTGGTTGAGCGACCAATAAACTCCAAGATAATCGGAAGATCATCTGCCAGGCGGAGGATCTTGGCGGTGTGAATCTCACCGTGGGCGCCAAAGCCTTCCCGACCACGCAGAACGGTACCTCCGGACAGGCCACACTCCATAGCGATCTCCAGGAGCTGTTCATAAAGCACCCTGCCTTCATATTTATCATTCTCCCCGATAAATACGCACAGCTTCTGTCCCTGGTAAATTTCCTTCATGAGCGCCTCTTTTCGATTTGAAGCCGGGATAAATTAACTCATACAGGGGACAAAGTATAGGAATCTCAGGTATTTAGCAATTGGGGTAATCCTGATAATTGGATCATTTCAGAAACCGTTAAAACGGTTGGTGCATATTATTAGGTATTTCACCACCCGGTTGAAACCGGGTGCTATAAGTAGACTGCCATTACTCGAAATATCCTGACGGCATATTTCTAATAGCACCGGGTTTTCCTGCCACGGCGAAGCCCAAGGGGGCGGAGACTGGAACCCGGTGATTAGATTCCCCTAAAAACGATAACCGTTTTAACGGTTTACCAGAGCTTGGCCAGGCTCAGCCCGGCCCAGACCGCGATGAGTGTGCCCAGTACGTTGGCCAAGACATTCAAACCCGCCATCATCCAGGCATCAGAGCGGATCAGATTGATGGTCTCCAGGGAAAAGGTAGAATAAGTCGTGAATGCGCCCAAAACACCGATGAGCAGGAATAGCCGGAGCTCCTGGCTGACGATGACCTTTTCCAGAAACAGTGTGGCCAGCAGCCCCAGGATAAAGCTTCCGATCAGATTGACTGTCAGGGTCCCCAGTGGGAATCGATTCCCGAACTGCTGGGCCCAACCGCTGAGCCAGTAGCGGCCGACAGCGCCAAGAAAACCGCCCAGGCCAACACTGAGGATCGTGGTTAGTTGTTCCATGATATTCCAAACCACCAATTCCCGAAAGCCAAAGAACCAGTGGATACGTCTTTGCGAGGCGTTTGCGACGAAGCAATCTCCAATCTTTTGCCAATTGTCCACATTCCGAGATCGCCACGCTCATTTACATTCGCTCGCGAAGACTGAACGGGTCGAAACCTGATCTGGAGATCCTTCGATTCCCACTTCGAGAGCCTCAGTGTCCACTCAGGATGACAGGTATGTTCAACCGGGAACAAATCAAGCTTCCTTACGCAGGGGTCGGATGAGGTACACCTCCTCATTAACCGCCACCGGCATGAATTTGAAATAGATCCACCCCGAAACAAAGAGCACCAGGGAAACCGTGATCCAGGCGAGTCCCAGATCACCGACTGTCTCCACTGCTTCCAGCTCAGGGAACAGAAGTGAGCTGAATGAGGACAGGTTGAAGATGGCGTGAACCAGCATGGGGATGAGGATATTCCCGGTCTTTACGGTGAGCCAGCCCAGCAGAATGGCCAGGGCTAATAATTCAAGAAAAGCAGGCAGGTAGAACAAATAGGCGATGTGGAAGAGAGCAAATATTGCAGTGGGTACCAGGATGGCCGGTAAGCTCGATCCGTATCGATAGAACAGACTCTGTTGAAGCATACCCCTGAACAGGAATTCCTCCACCAGGGGTGCGGCGATGGTCCCTGCCAGGATGAGCAGGAGCAGGCTCCCCGTCCCACCCTCTGCCAGCTCTGATTCGAACTGCTGCAGGAACTGCGGCATAGGAAAATAGGGCAGGATCAATACTTCATAGATGGAGACCACACCGATGACTCCAATGACCATAAGCAGGGCCATGAGATGGGTGGTCGGAGAAACGGGCTGCAGGGGCACCACATCCAGGATCTTTATTCCACGCTGCCTCAAAATAAAAAGGGGGGCAACCAGAAAAGCGAGCTCACCCAACAGGATGAATAAGCGTTCAGCCAGCACCATCCCACCGTCTTCAGGCAGAAAACTCTGCATGACGAGACTGAGGAAAAAGCCCAGGAACATGGCGCCAGCCACCATGAGGTAAGCTTCCCGTTTGGTGAATATGTGGAGTGGTCTCATCTCGCCTTCTTGTCTTGTGGTGGCACATAGTAGAGGCGTAGAATGCTATGCCTCTACCAATGTTCCATCAAGCCTACCTCATGATTTACATCAATTAAAAAGGGTGGAGATGAGAGCTATTCGCCACCATTTCCACCCTTAAAGCATCAGCCTGAGTTGATTACTCTTTAATGACCCAGACCTTAACCTCTGCCTTGATCTCAGATGCGACCTTGACAGGGATATTATAGATACCCAGTGCCTTGAGAGGCTCTTCAAGCAGGATATCCCGCTTGTCGATCTCATAGCCTTTGTCTGCCAACAGAGCAGCGATATCAGCCGCTGTGACGGCTCCAAAGACCTTGTCCTCTTCTCCCACCTTCACGGAAGCTTCCAGAGAGAGGTTGCTGAGCTTGGCAGCCGTCTGTTCCGCCTGGACCGTGGCCCGGGCATCCCGGTTGTCTTTCAGCTTTTTCTCTTCCTCGAAAACCTTGCTGAAGCTGCGGGTGGCAGGATAAGCCATTTTCTTGGGGATGAGGTAATTGCGGGCAAACCCGTCTTTTACATTAACGGTCTCGCCTGCGGTACCCAGGGTTTCAACATCTTCACGTAAAATGATTTTCATGATTCAGTCCTCCTAGGCGTTCTTTACATCATTCGTGTAAGGCAACAGGGCGATGTTGCGAGCACGCTTGATCGCGGTCACCAGGATTCTCTGATGTCTGGAACAGGTCCCTGTGATGCGACGGGGCAGGATCTTGCCCTGCTCGGTGACAAAACGACGCAACATGGCCGGGTTCTTATAATCGATCTCCATGCCCTTGTTCTCACAGAACTTGCAGATCTTCTTTCTGTATGCGAACATTCTCATTATGAATACTCTCTTTCTCTATATCCGTCTGCTTACTCTGAGTCGGCAGGTTTTTCTTTTTCACCTGCTTCTTCAGCAGGCTTATCAGTATCTTCTTCTTTCACCTCTTCAGCAGGGGCTTCTTCGGCGACTGGTTCAGTCTCCTCCGTTGCTTCCTCTTCAGCAGGAGCTACTTCGCTGACCTCTTCTTCAGTGACTTCTTCACTAGACTCAGGCGCTTCGGCAGGCTTAGCATCGGCGTCCTCAACGGGCTCGGCTTCACCTTCTGGGGCCTCAGCGTCTGCTGTCTTTTCCGCCGATGCTGCATCTGCAGCTGGCGTGGGTGCAGCGTCACGATCCTCATAACGAGGTCTACGTCCACTGGGACCACTACTGCGTTTACGATCAGTATCGATAGCCTGGGGGACAGACAGAGAATCAAAATCAGGAAACTCATCCAGTCGGATGGTCATGTAGTGCAAAATAGCTTTTTCGATCTCAAGCTCTCTATGGAAATCTGCCAGGTCAGGATTTTCGCCCTGAAAATGGATCAGAACATAGTCACCATAGCGTTCTTTATCGATGGCATATGCCAGTTTTCTTTTGCCCCAGGGCTGGGTGTTTACCAACTCAGCACCTACATTTTTCAAGAGACCCTCCACTCGGGCAGAAACTGCGGAGGTCCCTTCACTATCAACATTGATATTTACAATATAAAGGCACTCATACTTTTTCAAGAGCGAACCTCCTTATAATCCTATGGTTGCGATCAGTGGTGCGATGACCAGTGATACAACCGACATTAACTTGATTAATATGTTCAGGGATGGACCGGAAGTATCCTTGAAGGGATCTCCAACGGTATCACCAACAACGGCAGCTTTATGAACTTCGGAACCCTTACCATATTTCGTTCCGTTAATTTCAACTCCGTCCTCAACCATTTTTTTTGCATTGTCCCAGGCACCACCAGCATTGGACTGGAAGATGGCCATGAGAACACCTGTTACCGTTACTCCAGCCAGCAAACCGCCCAGAGCTTCAGCACCAAATATGTATCCAATCACCACGGGTGTCAGAATAGCCAAGAGACCCGGTAACATCATTTCTTTAATAGCAGCTTCAGTGGAAATGGTCACACATTTTCCATATTCAGCTTTGCCATCAGCAGCATCAAAGATCTTCTGATCATCTGCTGACATTTTCTGATCTTCTTCATACTTATTCATTACAACCAGGGCTGCAGCGAGCTCAGGGATCGTTTTGAACTGACGACGTACTTCTTCGATCATGGCCATTGCAGCACGGCCAACAGCACCCATGGCCATTGACGAGAATACAAAGGGCAACATTCCACCAACAAACAGACCAGCCATAACGGTGGGGTCTGTAATGCTAATGCTCATTGCGCCACCACCACGAATAACTTCAACTGTGGTACGAAAAGCTGCAAACAGAGCCAGGGCAGTTAGCGCGGCAGAACCAATTGCGAAGCCTTTACCGACAGCTGCTGTCGTATTACCTACGGCGTCCAGTTTATCAGTACGCTTACGAACCTCTGGTGGCATTTGAGCCATTTCAGCAATACCACCGGCATTATCAGAAATAGGACCATATGCATCAATAGCCAGCTGCATTCCTGTATTCGCTAACATTCCTAGAGCAGCCATGGCGATTCCATAGAGACCGGCTAACTCAAAGGCACCCATAATACTGGCTGCGATGATCAGTACAGGAATGGCAGTTGACTGCATTCCTACACCTAGACCGGCAATTAGATTTGTAGCAGCACCTGTGGCGGACTGATTCACAATAGAAGTCACAGGTCCAGTATTGGTTCCTGTATAATGCTCCGTAATGAAACCAATACCAAGACCAGCAGCCAGTCCAATGGTGCTGGCCCAGAACACGCCATAACTGGTATATTCAACGCCACCCAGTGTGAACGTGGCCGGTAGCAACATGGTGATCATGAAAAACATGACGATTACCATGATTCCAGATGAGCCGAATTCACCAATATTGAGACCCTTCTGTGGATCACCACCTTCTTTCACTGACACCATAAAGGTACCCAGGATTGAAATAATGATTCCAGCAGCTGCAATCAGTAATGGGAGGAAAACGAATTCAGGAGCTAAAGCACCACTCACCATAATGGTGGCACCTAGAACCATGGAACCAATAATAGATCCAACATAGGATTCGAACAGATCAGCACCCATTCCAGCCACATCACCCACATTGTCACCAACGTTATCAGCGATGGTGGCAGGATTCAGCGGATGATCCTCAGGGATACCGGCTTCAACCTTACCCACAAGGTCAGCACCGACGTCAGCAGCTTTGGTATAGATACCACCACCAACACGGGCGAACAGAGCGATAGAGCTTGCACCCAGTGAAAATCCAGAAAGCACAGCCATAACCATGCTCATGTCTGAAAAGATCTCTCTATAGATCAGAAACAGACTACCCAGACCAATGACACCCAGTCCAACAACGCTCAAGCCCATGACGGATCCACCAGCAAAGGCAACGCCCAGAGCTTTGGCAAGACCTGTACGGGCTGCTTGTGAAGTGCGATAGTTTGCTTTGGTTGCAACGCGCATGCCCAGGAAACCGGCCAGGCCCGAAGCCAGAGCACCCACAACAAATGAAGCAGCTACGAGCGGGCTTTTCCCTTCGCCACTATTAGCAACACCTAAAAGAATTGCTACTGCGACGATAAAAATAGCCAGCACCCGATATTCAGCTTTCAAAAATGCCATGGCACCATCAGCAATATGCTTGCCGATACGCTTCATGGTATCAGAACCTTCATCCTGCTTGTTGATCCAACCTGTTTTCCAAAATGCAAACACCAGGGCAATAAACCCACTGACTGGAACCCAGATCATCATGTCACTCATATCAATTTTCCTCCTTTATATCCTTGGCCTGGTCAAGGTCTTTTGCTTCAGCATGAGCCAGCTTCTTCAGATTGACATTGTAGCGGTTCATCGCCTGGTCCATGCCATCTTTCAGCCAATACTCGATCGCATCAGCAGCTTTATCAACCTGCTCAGGAAGGATATTTAAATCACTTTTTGAATAATTTTCCAATACGAAATCTTCAGCGAGACGTTTCCCCTGCTCACCACCGATTCCCATTCTCAATCTGGGGAAGTCGTGGGTGCCAAGATGCTGGATAACGGACCGTACCCCATTATGGGTGCCTGCTCCCCCCTGCTTTCGCAGTCGGATCTCAGGAAAGTCAATATCCAGGTCATCAAAGACCAGCATGCTTTGCTCCTCCGCCACCTTGAAATAGTCCATAAGGTGCCGGACAGCCTGACCACTATTATTCATATAGGTCGTCGGCTTCATGAGGATTGCATCCTGCTGGTTGCATTTTGCGAAGATGTAGCTGCCTTTTCCCGGACGGAAATCAGCCTGCCACCGTCTGGCAAGTTCATCAATGACCAGAAAGCCGGCATTATGCCTTGTTTTGGCATATCGGTCGCCAGGGTTTCCCAGTCCAATGATTGCATGCAGCATACGTCGTCTCTTGTTTCAGACCAGATTATTCTTCTTTGCCTTCAGATTTCTCTTCAGAGCCTTCACCGTTGCCTTCACCTTCGCCTTCAGCGCCTTCTTCATCTTCGAATTCCAACTCATCGTCTTCAGTCTCGACAACGGGCTCTTCGAATTTCTGTGGAAGGACCACTGAGGCCAGGGTTGCATCGTCGGCTAGGAGAACTTCATAAGTTTCAGTTGGCAGATCACTGGCGTGGATCGCGTCACCAACCATGAGCTCTGACACATCAACTTCGACCGCATCCGGTACATCTGCACCTTTACAGCGAACCAAAACCTCGTGGATCGTCTGCTGGAGAAGACCCCCTTCTTTTACTCCTGGAGCATCACCAATCATGATCACAGGAACAGGGATCTCAATGATATCTCTAAGACGGATACCAAGAAAATCGACGTGTATGACCTGGTCGGTTACCGGATGATACTGGATCTCCTTGACCATGGCACGACGTTGCTCTCCATCGATCTCGATGTTAAAAACCTTGTCACCTGAATGCATGGCTTCGCGGAAATGTGATTCGGTCATGACATAGGATAGAGCATCTTCCCCGCGTGAATAAAAATTCACAGGAATGAAACCTTCCTTGCGCAGTGTTTTCGCTGCGCGCCGTCCAAACTCACTTCTCTGCTCAATCTGCAATTCAAAACGTTTTGAAACTTTTGCTTGAGCCATTTTCTCTTTCCTTTACTTCTCTATTTCTATACGTCAAATAGTATACTTATGGATTCTTCGTCATGGATCCGCTTGATCGCTTCCCCAAAGACTGATGCCACACTCACGTGCATCATCTTGTCCATCCACTTATCCTCTGGAATGTGAATGGTATCTGTGATCAGCATGCGATCGATCTTGGAATCTTTGATCCGATCGATGGCAGGACCTGACAGAACGCCATGCGTTACCGCTGCGTTCACTGACAGCGCCCCCATTTCTTTTGCCTTGTGGGCAGCAGCAACCAGAGTGCCTGCTGTGTCAACCATGTCATCCATGATGAGCACATTCTTAGCGCCTACCTTACCAATAAGATGCATGACCTCTGCCACATTGTGCCCTGGTCGACGTTTATCGATGATGGCCAGGGTGGCATCCAGAAGTTTTGCATAAGATCGGGACATGGGTACCGAGCCAATATCAGGAGCCAGCACCACCAGATTATCCAATCCCAGATCCTTGATCGCTTTCACCAGCACCTTCTTGGAGTAGAGGTGATCGAAGGGGATGTTAAAATATCCCTGGATCTGACTACTGTGGAGGTCCATGGAGACCACCCGATCGGCACCGGCGGTCTGGAACAGGTCAGCGAAAAGTTTTGCACTGATCGGTACACGCGGCTGATCCTTACGATCCTGACGGGCATAACCATAATAAGGGACAACAGCTGTCACCCGTCGCGCGGACGCACGTTTGGCCGCATCAAGAGCCAGGAGCAGTTCCATCATGTTGGTGCTTGGTGGGTTGGTGCTTTGTATGATAAAGACATCCTCGCCTCGGATGTTCTCGTCAAAGCGAACCCACAGTTCACCATCACTAAAGGGCTTGATCGTCATTTTTCCCAGTTCTATACCCAGATAATCGGCAACAGCCTGTCCAAATTCGGGGTTGGACCGACCAACAAACAGTTTTGGCTTCATGAGCGCTTTTCCCGTTCTTTTCGTGTTCATTGGTTGCATTTTTCTTTTAATAAACATGTTCCGGGAGGAGGATTCGAACCCCCATAACCAGCTCCAAAAGCTGGGGTCCTACCATTGAACGATCCCGGAATGAAAAATTTTTATATGCGTGGGTGTGTTGTCAGAGTATGGTAACGGTTTATAAAGCGTAATTGGGCAGCTTGAGCGGACTCCAAGCTGTCAAAGATCCCATACACAGTCGAGCCACTACCCGACAAACTGGCGAAATATGCTCCTTGCTTCAGGAGCTCTTGTTTTATTGTGCCAATTTCTGGATGCATATGAAAAACAACAGATTCAAATTCGTTTTCAAAAAACCGTACCAAAGTCGCCTTGTCTAAAAGGCGGCCAAAAGTAATCGGGGGGGGGTGGGCTGTCAATGGTATTTTTAATGCTTCAAATGCTTGTTTTGTCGAGATATGAATGGGGGGAATGACCAGCAGAAAAACGCCCTCAAAATCAAGCGCTTTGGGTTCCAGCCTTTCGCCAATACCTGTCCCATGCTGGAGTCCGCCTTTCAGGAAGAAAGGCACATCTGCCCCCAGCTTCAAAGCGATAGATTCCAACTGTTTAGGATCCAGGGGGGCCTCTACGATCTGGTTGAGACCTCTGAGGACCGCAGCCGCATCAGCCGATCCACCGCCCAGTCCAGATCCCGGTGGAACTATTTTGTCCAGGGCGATCGTAAGCGGCAGCTCAATACCTGCAGCTTCTGTGAAACTGTGGTAGGCTGCCTCACAGATATTCTGACCCCCGATCTCAAGATTTACCCCGGTGGTGGCGAAACGAAAGGTGTCAGATGGCGCGAAGTGGAGTGTATCGCCCCAGTCCAGCTGGAGAAAGACCGTATCCAATTCGTGGTAGCCATCCGGGCGTTTACCCAGAACCCGCAGCCCCAGGTTCACCTTGGTGTGGGCATCCAGAGAGAAGGGTGTAAAGTGTTGACTCATGCGATCAAGTTATGATTTCTGTTTGAAGAGTGAAGATTTAAGATATGATATCCATTTGCCATCCTGAGCCGAAGGCGAAGAATCTTGATCCAGCTTGATCAATTCGAAACCTCAAAAGGGAGATCCTTCGCCTTCGGCTCAGGATGACACCTTTTATTTCGGTTCCTCCGAGCCTCCTTGTTTGCTTGCCAGGTTCTTCCGGACAATGACGAATCGATGAAACAGAAATCCCCCGATAATGAGAACCAATAACAAGGAAACGATCAGGTTATATCGTTTCAGATAGATCGTGATCTGTTCCCAATTCTCACCAATGGAGCCACCCAGCCAGATCAAGGCACCATTCCAGAATAAGCTGGAAACGAGGGAAAGACCGGCCACCTTCCAGACATTCAGTCTCCCGATTCCGGAGAACAATCCAACGACACTTCTTAATCCAGCCAGGAAACGATTGATGAGAACAACGCCATATCCGTATGTCTCAAACAATTTTTCGACTCGCTCAAGGCTGCTGGGCGAGAACCAGGTTTGCTGGGTTGAGTACATCACGCCTCTGCCATACTTATAGCCAGCCAGATATAGGGTCATAAAGCCCAGGACAGAGCCGAACAGGGTTGTTGTCAGCGCCATCCCAAAGGACATCTCTCCCCTGCCCACCATGTAGGCACCAAAAAGCAGGATGGTATCACCCGGTATTGGTGGAAAAATATTCTCAATATAGGATGCCAGGAAAATGGTCACGAAAACCAGCCAGGCCGGTGACTGTCCGATAAATTCGAAGAGGGACTCTAGCACCAGCTTGCCTCGTTCAAGCACTCTGACCATAGAGATCGTGGGGGCTTACATAAGATATTTCTGGATGTCTTCACCACTGATGGGTCCCAATTTATAATTCAACCCTTTAGTTTTTCACGAGTAAGCAGACGGCTTGTGCTTCAACAGCAGCTCCGCTGCCTGTCATCCCCAGTCCCTCAGTCGTGGTCGCCTTGACGGAGACCTGTTCCATTGAGATGCCCATGGTCTCTGAAAGTTTCTTACGCATACCCGTGATATAGCTTTTCAGCTTGGGTTGCTGCAGCACCACTGTTGCATCCACATTCCCCACGGCATAGCCCTCGCCGGCAACAAGATCGCTCACGTGTTTCAGCAGATTAATGGAATAGGCGCCTTCATAATCAGGGTCCGTATCAGGAAAGTGTTGTCCGATATCGCCCATGGCCAGTGCACCCAGCAGGGCATCACAGATCGCGTGGGTCAAAGCATCCCCATCTGAGTGACCCAGCGTTCCTTTCTCAAAAGGAACCTCAACGCCGCCCAGAACCAACTTCCGATCTTCCACGAGCTGGTGGACATCATACCCGGTCCCGATCTTCATTTTTGGTTTTTCTGACATTGGTTTTTCTCAGTGTCCTCTACGCTCTCCGTCGTTTTACCTGGCTATCGAATAAACATGGCATCGCCATAACTGAAGAAGCGATACTTTTTCTCAATAGCTTCATGGTAAGCCTTCAGGATCTTTTCCCTGGATGAAAAGGCAGACACCAGCATGAGCAATGTGGACTTGGGCTGGTGAAAGTTTGTGATCATACCATCAACAACCCTAAACTCATAGGGTGGATAGATGAACTTGTTGGTCCAGCCATCGCCAGCTTCCAGTTCCCGCGGGTACATAACCGCTGATTCCAGTGCACGTACTACTGTGGTTCCCACACCGATGATGCGATTTCCGTTTGCTTTCGCTTCTTTGATGGCGCTGACCGTTTCCTCCGGGACATTGAAGTACTCGGCATCCATCTGATGCTTGGTGATATCTTCCACATTCACCGGACGGAAGGTGCCCAGTCCTACATGCAGGATGACGGTGTGGATCTTCACTCCCTTGGCTTTGGCTTTCTTCAGCAGGGCGTCGGTAAAGTGCAGTCCCGCTGTGGGAGCAGCCACGGCACCCCGATGTTCCGCATAAACGGTCTGATAGCGTTCTTTATCCTTGTCGTTGGCTTCTCGCTCGATGTAAGGCGGTAGGGGCCAGTGTCCAACTTCATCCAGGATGGAGTAGAAATCACCGCCATTCTTGTCAAAGCGAACCACTCGTCCACCGGAGACAGTATTGTCCACGACATCACAGGTGATCTTGTCACCAATGACCAGTTTGTTGCCAACCCTGACTTTACGGGCAGGTTTGACCAGGGTTTCCCACAGATTATTTCCCAGCTCCCTGAGCAGGAAGAGTTCAATCTCTGTATCTGTTTTATCCTTGTGGGCAAAAAGCCGGGAAGGAAACACTTTGGTATTATTCAGGATCAGCACATCTCCTTTTTCAAGAGCATCCACAACATTTGAGAATTTACTGTGCTCTACATTTCCTGATTGGGCATCTAATAATAACAATTTTGAGCCATCCCGCTTTGATGTGGGATGCTGAGCGATCAGGTCTTCTGGTAGCTCATAATCAAAATCTGATAAGGTTAAGGCTTTGGCGCGATCAAACAGCATATCTTAGTCTTTCTCTCCTTTAAATAAATCGGTCTGTGGTATCTCATTCTTGAGCACAAACCCTAAATGACGATAAGCCTGAGGTGTAGCCATACGACCTCGGGCAGTTCTAATTAAAAATCCTTCCATAATTAGAAAGGGCTCATATACTTCTTCTAAGGTGTTGGCCTCTTCTCCAACTGCAACGGAAAGGGAATTGAGACCAACGGGTCCCCCGTCAAATTTTTCGATCAATGCGCTGAGGATCCGCTTATCCATATCATCCAGGCCATACTCATCTACATTCAACATTCTGAGTGCTTCATCTGCCAGGGTCTTATTGATCGTTCCGTCGCTTTTGACCTGGGCAAAATCTCTCACTCTGCGTAAGAGTCTGTTGGCTATCCTGGGTGTTCCCCGGCTGCGCTGTGCCAACTCCAGAGACCCCTCATCATCAATCGGGACATTCAGAATATTTGCTGATCGTTTGATGATCTTCTGCAATTGTTCTGGTTCATAAAAGTCCAGCCGCAGCACAACACCAAAGCGAGCCCGCATGGGCGGCGTCAGCAGTCCAGCCCTTGTCGTGGCACCGATCAGCGTGAAGGGTTCCAGACTCAATTGGACACTGCGGGCACTGGGCCCTTTGTCGATCATGATATCGATCCGATAGTCTTCCATGGCGGAATAAAGATACTCTTCCACAACATGGTTCAGGCGATGGACCTCATCGATAAAGAAGACGTCCCGGGTGTCCAGATTGGTGAGCAGGCCAGCCAGATCAGCCGCCTTGTCCATGACCGGACCAGAGGTGATCTTGATATTAACTTCCAGCTCTTTTGCCACCAACATGGCCAGCGTGGTTTTACCTAATCCGGGTGGTCCAAAAAGCAGCACGTGATCCAGGGCTTCCATGCGTTGTTTGGTTGCCTCGATAAAGACCTTCAGCTGCGCCACTGTATCTTCCTGGCCGACGAAATCGTCCAGACTCTGCGGCCGGAGTGCCCGATCAAATTCCTGCTCTTCGGTCAGTTGTTGCGGTTGGGTTAAATCACTCATTTATCGATACATATCATATTTAATTGTTATTTCTCTCGGGTATCCTAATGATGCGAAAGATGCCGGCAAATATAGTCGGCGGGGGTACCCCTTTCCAAGCAGAGTCGTAACAATCCCTTAGCCTAGACATCAAGCATTTCTTTTAGATATTTCCCTGTGTAGGATCGCTTCACTTTGGTCACCTCTTCAGGTGTACCTTCGGCCAGGATCTGTCCACCACCATCACCACCCTCAGGCCCCAGATCAATGACATGATCCGCTGATTTAATGACATCCAGGTTATGCTCAATGACCAGCACGGTATTACCCTTATCCACGAGACGGTTCAACACGGTCAATAGCATATTCACATCTGCAAAATGCAGACCTGTGGTGGGCTCGTCCAGGATATAGAAGGTACGTCCGGTACCTACCCGACTCAACTCACTGGCCAGCTTCACACGCTGGGCTTCTCCGCCCGAAAGTGTCGTGGCTTGTTGCCCGAGTTTGATGTATCCCAGACCGACATCGACCAGTGTTTTAAGTTTGCGCTTGAGCCCTGGTATGGCTTTGAAAAATTGGTAGCCCTCTTCGACGGACATATCCAAAACATCGGCAATGGTCTTCCGCTTGTACTGAATTTGCAGAGTCTCACGATTATAACGTTTCCCCTTACAGTCTTCACACTGGACATAGACATCTGGCAGGAAGTGCATTTCGATCTTACGGATACCATCACCCTGGCAGGATTCGCAGCGACCGCCTTTTACGTTGAAGGAGAATCGTCCCGGCTTGTAGCCTCTCAGTTTCGATTCCGGGAGTTGTGAGAACAGATCGCGGATGAAGGTAAAAGAGCCTGTGTAGGTGGCTGGGTTTGAACGAGGGGTTCGTCCAATAGGGGATTGGTCGATATTGACCACCTTGTCAACGTAGGCCAGTCCTTCCACGCGTTCGTATTTCAGGGAGGTGATCTTGGTGCTATAGATGGACCTGGCCATAGCCGGGTAAAGGGTCTGATTGATCAGGGAGGACTTTCCTGAGCCAGAAACGCCTGTGATACAGATGAATTTCCCCAAGGGAAAATCGACGGTGAGTTTTTGCAGGTTATTCCCCCGGGCACCGAATATAGTGATCCTACTGTTGCGGCCTTCTCTTCTCTGTTTAGGAACAGGGATACTTAGCTTGCCGGAAAGATACTTTGCTGTCAACGAATCTTTATTTTTTAAGATCTGCTTCAGGGTTCCTACGGCGACGATCTCTCCGCCGTGTTCGCCGGCACCAGGCCCCACATCAACAATAAGGTCGGCCTCTTCCATGGTCTCCTGATCATGTTCAATGACCAGGACAGTATTTCCCAGATCACGTAAATGTTTTAAAGTGTCGATCAATCGGCGGTTGTCGCGCTGGTGCAATCCAATCGATGGTTCATCCAGGATATATAAAACTCCCACCAGCTGTGAACCGATCTGCGTCGCTAGTCGAATACGCTGTGCCTCGCCTCCCGATAATGTTCCTGCGGTTCGGGATAAGTTTAAATAATCCAGGCCAACATTAACCAGAAAACTAAGTCGCTCCCGCACCTCTTTTAGGATTTGTTTACCGATGGCATCTTCAGTTGCCGTAAGTTTTAATTTTTCGAAGAACACCTGGAGTTCCTTGATCGGCATTTGACTTAGCTCAGTTATACTTTTACCACCGATGAGGACATGGTTAGCCTCTATCCGTAAGCGTGAGCCACTGCACGACTCACAGGGCAGGCTGCTCATGAATCCTTCGACCCATTTTCTAACACCAGGAGAGGTCGTTTGTTTGTAGCGTCTTTCCAGATTTGGGATCACACCCTCGAAGCCGCCTTCATACTCACCTTTCCAGCGATCCGATTCATATTCCATTTTTATTTTTTTGTCACCAGTCCCGTAAATGACCGCTTCCCGGGCCTCCTCGCTGATACTGCTCCAGGGTTGGGTAAACTTGAATTTATAGTGTTTTGCCAGGCTTTTCAGGATGGCTGCATACCAGTTTCCGCGTGGTTGCTCACCCAAGGGAACAATGGCACCCTGAAGTAGAGACCTTCGTTTATCTGGAATGATCAGATTTACATCCATGCTCGTTTTTAATCCCAGGCCATCACAGTCCGGACAGGCGCCAAATGGTCCATTAAACGAAAAGAGTCTTGGCTCCAGATCAGGATAGCTGATCTCGCAATAAGGACAGGCATAATGTTCCGAGAATATATGTTCGGATTCACCAACCACATCCACGATCACCATGCCAGATCCATGTTTTAAAGCTAACTCAACAGAATCTGTTAAGCGCTCTTTGTATTCGTCGTTAATAACAAGTCTATCAATAACTATCTCAATTTTATGTTTCTTCTTTTTTTCTAAGGATACAGTTTTAGAAACTTCTTGGATCTTACCATCTACCCGAACGCGAACGAACCCCTCTCGCTTTATTTCTTTAAACGTTTCTTTAAACTCACCCTTTCTACTGCTTACAATAGGGGAGAGGATCTGAATATTTGCATTGTGTTTTAAATTCAGAATAGAATCAACGATCTGTTGAACGGTCTGTCGGGTAATAGGACGGCCACAACTATAACAGACGGGGCGACCGATCCTGGCAAAGAGAAGTCTCAAATAATCATGGATCTCGGTAACTGTCCCCACTGTTGAGCGTGGGTTCCGACTGGCAGTTTTCTGCTCAATAGAAATTGCTGGCGAGAGGCCATCGATGTAATCCACATCGGGTTTTTCCATGAGACCCAGGAACTGACGGGCATACGCCGACAGTGATTCGACGTAGCGTCGTTGTCCCTCAGCATAGATGGTATCAAAAGCCAGGGAGGTTTTCCCTGATCCAGACAGGCCTGTGATGACGATGAATTTATCCCGGGGCAGTTCCAGGTTGACATTTTTCAGGTTGTGTTCACGAGCGCCATGAACCACTAATTTTTCACTTCGCATGGATTCCTCAATTCAAACTTTGAAGATATCTTTTAAAGGCCCTGCATGGAAGAAATATTTACTCCTTACTTGTTGAGAAGCGCTAATGGTCCGGCAGGAAAAGTTATCAACATTCCCCCCTCAACCCTTCCTGGTAAAGGCTTATAATTCTGACCTGCCGGTCACCATAAGAATGGTGAGTGATTTTGTCAGTTAGGCCCGCGCCAGGCGGCGGGATCCCATCCAACAAAAGATGGCTTCTTTGGATAAAGGCGTTAAAATACATGCCTGTTTACATGTATTATCACTGAAAGGAGCACAGTTTCATGTCACCCAAAACCCTGACCATGATCACCGGGATAAGCCTATTACTAATATCCTGTGTTCAAAATAAACCACAGCCAACGCCTGCTGAGGGCAACCAACTAAAAACAGGAAGCGTGATCTTCATTCATCCCGATGGCGTCGGCGCAAACACCTGGAACGCGCTCCGCGCATTCAAGGTCGGACCGGATGCCATGCTGAACTGGGACCGCATGGAAAAGATGGGTGTCTACCGCAGCCACCAGCTGGATGTTCTCGGTACCAGCTCCAATGCCGGTGCAACTGCCCATGCCTTTGGCGTTAAGGCAGAATACGACGACTATGGGATCGACCCGGATCGACCGATCAATGCCCTTTCTGGAAAGCCCCTGAGTCTTATGCAAGAAGCGATGGCTGCGGGTATGTCAGTTGCAGCAATCAATACGGGTCACATCAACGAACCGGGCAGTGGTGTTTATCTGGCCAGCGCCAAATATCGTAAATACAATGATGAGATCGCAGAGAAGATCATTCGCTCTGGCGCCGACATTCTTCTCAGTGGTGGTGAAAAATTTCTGCTCCCTGAAGGTGTGGAAGGACAGTTCGGACCAGGTGGCAGGCAAGACAGTTTGAACCTGATCGAGGTCGCCCAGGCGAATGGCTACACCGTCGTTTATAATCGCACTGACTTTCTGGCACTACCCACCAATGTGGAAAAGGTCCTTGGTGTTTTCGCGCATATTCACACCTTTGACGACCGTAGTGAAGAAGCGCTTGCCGCTGACAATTCCCCCATGTATTCACCCAATGCTCCCAGTCTGGTGGAGATGATGGAGGTAAGCCTGCGGATCTTATCTTCGCGTCCCGAACCCTTCCTGATCGTCATGGAAGAAGAGGGCACTGATAACTTTGGCAATCACCTGAACGCTACCGGGGTTTTCGAAGCCCTGGGTCGAGCCGATGACGCCATCGGTGTGGTTCTTGAGCATATCGAGGCTAACCCCAACACACTGCTCGTGGTCGCTTCCGATAGTGATGCCGGGGGATTGCAGATCGATTTCATTAAAGAAAAAAATTATGGGAAACCTCTAGCTGCAAACACCTCGAGTGGGTCAGCCCTGGATGGGAAAGACGGGACAGGCTCCCTGCCCTTTACTGCTAAACCTGATCAATACGGAACTGAGTTTGAATTCAGTGTCTGCTGGTCAACCAGCCACGATGTGTATGGGGGCGTCATTGCGAAAGCCCACGGTCTCAATGCATCCCGCCTACCCAATAATGTTGACAACACAGATATCTATCGTGTTATGTATGCCACGCTTTTTGGAAAATGGCTACCGTAGTATACAAATCGAAGTATGACACCGTTCAGCGCAGACAGTTGCCCCTAAACGAAAGTCCAACTTTAATCTTACTCGCCAACTAAATTGCCTTCTGTCCACATATAAAACCAGGCATAAGGGGTCTTCCATATGAATGCAATCAATCTTGACAGCATCACAAAATCCTTCGATGGATTTACGGCCGTGGATGCGCTCTCACTGCAGGTGCCAACGGGGAGTATCTATGGATTTATTGGCCCCAATGGATCTGGTAAAACGACGACGATCCGTATGATCATGAATATCTTCTATCCCGACTCTGGAACTATTCAGATCTTTGGTGAACCCCGCAAAAAGAGCCACTCTGACCGCATCGGATACCTGCCTGAAGAACGCGGGCTGTATAAGAAAATGAAAGTGCGGGAGCTGCTCAAATTCTATGGGCAGCTCAAGATGGGACGTTCTGTCGCCAGCGAGGTAGACCTGTGGCTCGAAAAACTGGAGTTGAGTGAGTGGGGCGATAAGAAGGTTGAGGCCTTAAGCAAAGGCATGAGCCAGAAGGTTCAATTTATCGCTACCGTCATCGCCAACCCGGACCTGGTTATCCTGGATGAGCCCTTCAGTGGGTTGGATCCAGTGAATACCAATACGCTCCTGGAAGCCATGCTGGACCTACAAAAAAACGGCAAAACCGTCATTTTTAGCACCCATGACATGGCCACGGCAGAGAAGGTGTGTGACTATATATTCATGATCCATAAGGGTAAGAAGGTCCTGGACGGGACCCTCAATGAGATCCAGGACAAATATGGAAACGACACCCTACGGATACGCTGTGAGCAGGAAGCGCGCAGCCTGGAGTCCATTGATGGTATTGAAAAAGTTCACAATTTCGGCCAGCAACAGGAGCTCAGGATGAGACAGGGGGTGGACCATCAGGACATTCTCAAGGAGTTGATGAAGTCAAACAAACTCATCAGCTTTGAGCTTATGAAGCCATCACTACACGATATTTTTGTGCGAATTGCCAAGGCTCCGGAGGTGGCAAATGTATAAGGTACTGAGACTCACCTTACGCGAGTATGTGGCTGCGGTAAAGACAAAAGGCTTCATCATCGGATTACTTTTGGCCCCCGTTTTCATGAGCGGAAGTATTATTGCCATGGCTTTGTTAAAAGATCATGTGGATACCCGTGCCCGGAATATTGCTGTCATTGATCAGTCGGGACAACTCGTCCAGGTTATCGTTGAAGCAGCGGAGCACAGAAACCAGAACGAGATCTTTGATGAGGAAACGGGTGAACAGATACAACCAGAATACCTCATCCAGCAATTGGAAACTGAAGCTGATCTTCAAGCCCAGCTCAGCGATCTCTCCAACCAGGTGCGGGAAGGAGCGTTGCATGCCTTCTTGCTTATTGAACCAAGTGTGGTGCATCCCAATGAGGATCCGGAAAATGCCCAGATCAATTATCACGCAGAAAGCGCCGCCCTGGACGATATCAGGGGCTGGTTGCGCTGGCCGATCAATAATGAGCTGCGACGGCTTAGGCTAAAAGAAGCCGGGGTTGAAGAAAGCGATATCCCTGACCTCTTTTTCTGGGTCAGTGTCAATGCCACTGGTCTGCTCGGCATGGATGAGGAAGGCAACATCATCGATGCTGAAGAGACCAATGAGGCACAGGCGATTGCGGCCCCACTTATCCTGGTCATGTTCATGTTTATGATGGCCATGATGGGAGCGATCCCCCAATTAAGTGCGGTTATGGAAGAGAAGACCCAGAGAATTGCGGAAGTCCTGCTTGGCTCCATATCACCCTTTCAGTTCATGGCCGGCAAGGTACTTGGAGGGCTGGCTGTTGCCCTGACAAGCATTCTTGTTTATGTGGGCGGCGGTATCCTCTTCATGGAATGGCGTGGACTATCCAGCTATATTCCCTATGATGTCCTGCCCTGGTTTTTGGCTAATGCTGTTTTTCTGATCTTCATGCTGGGATCCATGATGACGGCTCTGGGATCAGTTGCCAATGACGCCAAAGACGCACAGTCACTCTCATTCCCGGCCTTACTGCCCATGATGATCCCCATGTTCACCCTCGTGCCAGTCATGAAGGAACCCCTATCCAGTTTTTCCACCTGGCTGTCTCTCATTCCGCCATTTACACCCATGGTCATGACCCTTCGATTATCCACACCAGTTACCATCCCAGCCTGGCAACCCTGGGTCGGTCTGATAGGTGTTATTCTTTTCACGCTTCTGGTCATGTGGGGTGGCGCCCGCATTTTCAGGACGGCTATTCTCATGCAAGGTGTACCACTTAAGTTTTCAAATATCATGAAATGGATGACAAAGGGCTAGGAGGAAATATGCCTGTACAAGCCACAATTATCTGGGAGAAAATTAAGGGGAAAACCAGAACCTTTGGTTTCAAGTACAGCTCAAAAATTGAAGGTATCATTAAACAAAAAGGTCTCTGGAGCACAGAGTGTACCGGTACGATTGGTAATCGGGAGATCGTGATCAAGCGTGATCATTTGAATAAGCGCTACCTGCGCATCTATGATGCGAAATCAGAAAAGACCCTGGCCAGGATCCGCGTGTACTGGAAAGATTTTCAGCGAAACCGGCTGGAATTTGAAGATGGCAAAGTGTACTACTTCAAGTCCTATGATCTTTTCCGGGGTGCCTGGAGTTGGGTGGGCGAGGACTCCCAACTTGAACAATTCATCTTCCGTGTTGATGGTCTCATGCATCGATCTGGACTGATTGAGGATAAATCAAAAGACCTCTCAGCTCTGGAAAGAGATGTGCTACTGCTGTTGGGGTTGAATCTTCAGCGCTTCTACAATGTTTGGTTGATGACCATTGCTATCATTCTGATACTGATCATCACCGACCACTAAGTCCAAAGCGGCCGGGGAACCTCAGAATAATCACAGCCTAGACGATACTTGGTGCAGCTGATTGTAGGATCAGCTGCAATATCTCTGTTGATTGACCCGCTACTGAAAGCGGGAGCTATTCGCCAGTTACCTTGTGCCAGACATTTCCTACAATCAATGTCACGGTGGTTCCGATCAGCGTATACCAGGTCCAATTAACCAAGGCTGGTTTCCCCAGAAACATGGGAATCAGAATGATCATTAGCATTACAACGATCCCAGCTGTAAATCCAACAATGGCACTGGTCTGCTTGGGACCTTTAAAGAGCACACCCAGCAGGAAGGTCCCCAGTAATCCACCGTAGGTAATGCTGGCGATCCCCAGCGCGATCTCCACGACTGAAGCCAGCACATTGATGAACAGTAGGGCCACCGACGACAGGACAACGGCCCAGAAAATGGTTAGCATTCTGGAAACCCATAGATCCTTTGTTTCGCTGGTGTTCTTGCCAAAATAGGGTTTGTATAGATCCATCATGGCCGAGGATGACAGGGAACTCATGCTACCTGCCAGGGTTGACATGGCGGCCGCAAATAAGCCGGCAATGATAAACCCTTTGACACCGGTGGGCATGTAATTGATGATGAAGAAGGGGAATATTTCATCTGCTTTATGGAATGGTGCTGTTCCAGCCGCCATGTCCATACCTTTGATCTGAAAAAAGACATATAAGAGTACGCCTACGGTCAAGAAAAGTGCGAACTGGAACATGACGATCACACCACTACCGATGAGGGCTTTTTTGCTGTCTTTCAAATTTCTGGTTGTCAAGAGCCGCTGGACGATCAGCTGGTCGGTTCCATGCGAGGCCATGGATAGGAAAGTCCCTCCGATAAGCGAATTGATCAGCGTGTAGGGCTGTCGGAAGAATTCACCGATACTGGCACCCAGATCTAAATTGAACACTTTGAATTTATTGACGGGTCCAGCCACCTCGATAACGGTACTCCACCCATTCGGCAGGGCTCTGAGGATCAAAATACCAGCCAGGAGAGCGCCACCGATGTAAATGATCATCTGAATAAAATCCACCCAGATGATACCCTTTACACCGCCTGTGTAGGTATAGATCAGCGTGACGATAGCAATGATAATGATCGAAAGTACGTATATCTCCATGTTCGACCAATTAGCAAAGTAGGCCGATGTTTTAAAAATAACGGCGATCGGAATAGCAGTAGCAAACAAGCGTACACCATCAGCTGCAACACGGGTGAAGAGAAACACGGTGGAGGCGTAGCTGCGGGTCTGGTGTCCGAATCTGTTTTCCAACAATTGATATGCAGTACTCAGATTGCCCGTTTTATATGCTGGCAGAAATATGAAACTCACAATGACGCGAGCGATCAGGTAGCCGATGGTCAACTGCAGAAAGGTCAAGTTAGTCATATAGGCCAGGCCGGGGATGCTGATAAATGTCAATGTGCTGGTTTCGGCGGCAACAATGGCAAAGGTCACGGCCCACCAGGGGATATTCGACCCGCCCATGAAATAGTCTTTGATACTCCGTTGTTTACCACCGGAGAAACTTCCAATAATCGCGATGACCATCAGGTAGCCAACAACGATGAAAACATCCAGTGCCTGAAAACCACTATTCTCCACAACAACCTCCTCTTTTCATCCAACACACGTCAATAGTTTTTGTATTTAACCTGAGCAAACAGCTTTGTTTCTCTGCCGCCTCAATCGTTCTGCACTCAATTTTTTGGTTGCCACATCAGAGAGTGTGGCTAGCTGGAAGCCTTCAAATATTTTTCTAAATATTCAAGGGCTTCCCTATATGAATCCACCTTTTTTCCCAGGAACTGGGCGAGGCAGACCTCCTTGGTCACAGAGGTCTTGCGGAAATCCTCCCGTGCATATATGTCTGAGAGATGCACCTCAACGACAGGAACCTGAATCCCGTCGATAGCATCCCGGATAGCATAGGAATAGTGGGTTAACGCACCGGGGTTGATAATGAAAGCATCAGCCCATTTACGGCGTCGATGGAGTGTATCAATGATCCGACCTTCGTAATTGGTCTGTATGATCCGGATTTCCAGACCCAACTCCCTGGCCTTTTTGCGAATGGCTGAATTGACCTTGTCCAGGGTGAGTGTACCGTATTGTTCAGGATCCCGATTGCCTAAAAGGTTCAGGTTGGGTCCATGGATGATGAAGATGCGCTTCAGATCCACCCGCTTGATCTTTGATTGGTCTGCCATGTTACAATCTAAGCGTAGCAGAAAAGAACTGCATAAATAAAAAAGGCTCTGTTAAAAACAGAGCCTGTGAATTCAAATGAATCTGATCAACTCTTGGTGGCCAGTGTTCCTTCTTCCAGGATAACATCGTATTGATAGCCGGCTCCAAAATCTTTATTCAAAACCACGGTACCCATGAAAACGACCTCATCACCCACTTTTACCGTTTCCTTGGTTGTCAGGGTAACATCGAAATTGTCGCCGTGTTTGGTACCATCCTGTAGGTGCACCCAGTTTCTACCCATGATATTGGCGTTAAACTTGGTCACCTTGGCTCTAATGCTCACGGTTTTGCCGGCATACTTGCCAGGAGAAGCAAAGAGTTCAGCAACGGTTACACCGTCAGATAGTTTGTCCACAGCGATATTGGATTGCTGCTGGATATCTTCACCACCATAGGGTGAAACTGAATGTCCTGTCCTGGTCATAGTACTATTTTCAGACTTCAAGAGACCAACAAACCACAAGGATTCGAATGTGCGGTCCAGCTCTTTTACTTCAAAGTCCTTCATCTCCATTCCCTCGTCAAAGTAGAGAGTCATCCCCACTTCAACAGGTTGATTGGTCGTAGCGATCCAGTACTCTTTTCCATCTTCTGTCACCCTGAGGTACATGTAAGAGGGAGCCATGACCACTTCTTCCACATGGATCTTGTGACCAGCTGCCATGGCGGCTTCTTTTGCAGCAGGTTGGCCTGCATCCGTTGCTTCCACTCGTTCTTTGGAGTCGCAAGCGACCAAAACCATGAGAGCAAGCACGAGAATCATTAATATTTTTAAGCGCATAAAGTCACTCCATTTTTTGACCCGAGATTATAGGCTAGAAATGACCGAATATCAGGCAGAATTTTCAGTAGCGTCGGATATTATGTTTTCGGCATGTTTTTGTAGTTGTGGAAAGAACGCTAAAAATCCTTTTTCAATATCAGCATACATCCGATCAATCTCTTCTACGATGCCATGAAACTTATGCTGCATGCGTAGCCGACCTGCCAGGCCATCCAAAGCCCTGCCGACACCTTCAAGCTCTGTATAGCTTTTGATCCAGTTTCGGCTGATCATCCAGCTCACCACCATTTCCATGCGCTCCGGCATGAGATCACGATGTCGCCAGAGGGCATCGTAACACTCACTCACATAAGCGTCTATATTAGGATCATGATGAATGTGGGACCAATTCCGTATCAGAAAGTGGTCAAATACAACATCCAGAGCGATTCCAGAAAAACGTCTGCGTTCCTTCGTGAATTTAGCTCTAAGTTCCCGAATGATCGGATGCGAGTCTGTATAGACATCGATTGCCTGATGCAGGCGAATACCTTCCTGGACAGGGAAAGGCAGGTGTTCGGGTTCCACGTCCCTGACGAAATCACCCATGATGTTTCCCAGTCGGGACAGGTCATCGTCAGGAGAGAGGTAAAGATGGGCGAGATAATTCATTCACCCTATTCTAATCAGAAACTGTTACTAATAAAGTCTCAATTTCCAGCTATACACTCACGTAAATGGTCTGATACTGTGGGTCAATTAAAACTGAATCTTATAACTTAAAGAAGGAACAACAATTGCTTCTTCCACCAATTTGACATCGCCTGATTTATAGTCATAATCGTAATATGAGAAGCTTGTGCTTCCTAAAACATTCATAACCTGCAGCGCCCAGACACTTGAATATGCCTTCGTATTCTTCCTGTAGGTCACACTCATGTCCAGTGTGATCTTATCTGCTTCCCGCTCCTCAAAAGCTCTTGATTCATCAAGGACAGCCGCTTGCGAGGCAATCGTTGCTGCCACATTGACAGGACTTCTTCGTTCACCCCCACTGGCTTTCAACTTGACATTAAGACCCAAAATGTTTTGTCGCCTTTTCCCCGTCCGAAACTCTGTCCCCAACAGACCATTGACCACATAAGCGGATGCATAGCGACTATCTCTTTCAATCCCATCACCTCCAACTGCTTTTGATTCAAAGATCGAAGCCGTGACCAAATAGTACATCCCTCTGTTCAGAAATCTTTCCAGGGTGATGTCCAGGCCATAATTTTTCCCGGTACCCTTATTCACCAGGGGATTATTAAAGGTAAGGTCCTGCTTGAAACTCAGCATTGAAAAGGAACTATCCTGGATAACCGGGACATTGTATGCCATTTGCAGATAGGGCTCGACCTTCAGCCTCAAGATGGTGGATAGCTGTTGCTGGTAACCAAAAACAAGATGATGTGCCCGTGATAATTCCAGATCCCTATTCGGCTGGCTTCGTTCTCCAGTCACCTGGTGTTCAATAAAATAGATCCTCAGTTCTTCAAGCTGACTATGGTTTCCATATCCTAAACTGAAGCTGCGAATTGGATCCACTTTCCAGTCAAATCCCAGCCTGGGTTCAATTGACACATCTGAATTCGTACTAAAATATTGAGCATGTACGCCGGCATTCAACTTCAGCGAGGGACTCAGATCGAATCTGGACTGTGAATAGACCTGCACCAGGTTTGCGCTCTCCTCCTGATCGACCAGGGTTGTAAGAGGCAGGCTATTGGCAATGGCGGCTTGCTGATCAAATTGAAAATTCAAGCGGTTGAAAACCAGACCCGTTCGATTGGTATGTCTGCGCTGGAGGCGTGTATTCAGAAATGTAGAAAATGTCAATTCACCTGAATTGTTTTCAGCGATATAGTTATCCTGCAGTATGAGATCATCATCCAGGCGATACATGTTCATCGATGATAGCTGCCGGGTACTGGCGAGGCTTGATTTGATGTATGCGTTTGTATTAAGCAAATATTTGTGGTTGAACCCGATGGCATTCATACCCATTTCAAGATCATAAGCAATGCGGTCCCAGGCTGTCTCCCACTTGCTTGAGTCTGCTTGTTCATACTCTTCATTCCGGTCTCTGGCTCCAATGCCCCACAGTGAGAACTTGCCATAGCTGCGGGTAGGGACCGTTATCTTGAAGGCCAGGTCTGAGTACTCGGGAACTTGTTCAGAGGGGATGAGCGGTTTGATCAGGGCAAAGGTGGAATAGCGATAGTTGAAGATATAAGAAGCATTTTCCAGCCCGCGAATTGGACCCTCCGCTGCCATATCCAGGCCCAGGATCCCCGCCTGAAAGGTGTATTCCTGTTTCTCCCGATTGCCTTCTCGTATGCGCATATCGAATACACCTGCCAGTGCATTTCCATATTCAGCAGGAAAGGCACCTGTGTAGAAGTCAGAATTGTCCAGAACATGACTGCTCAGAACAGAGACAAAACCTCCACCGGCAACATTCACATCAGGAAAATGGTTGGGACTCGGAATCCGTACACCTTCGATCTGCCACAACAAACCTTTGCCAGAATTTCCCCTTACTATAATAGCATTGTCTTGTGGGGCGCCAGTTGTAACACCAGCAAATGATGCTGCCAGACGGGCAGGATCATCCATCCCACCGGCATAGCGACGAGCCTCCTCCACAGTAAAGGTTCTGGCACTTACCGTTGCCATGGAATTTCTTGGGATCTCTTTTCCTTTCGTTCCTTCAACCACGACCTCATCGACAGAAATACTGGATGCCTGGAGCTGAATGTTTAAAACAACCTCTTTCGCGGAACTCAGCAAAATTTCCCGCGCCACGAAGGATTCATAACCAATGTAGGTGATCATTATATCATAGCGGCCTACTGGCAATCGATCTATCCAGAAGGCTCCTTCAGAATTGCTCATGGCACCTGTGGCCGGTTCGAAATTCAGAACGACAACATTTGCTCCAAACAGTGGCGTCTGCGTTTCCTGGTCTAAAATCGTTCCTTTGATCGTCTGAGTAAGTGGCTGTGCGAAAAGCAAATTGCCGCCAAGGACCACCAGCATCGTGGCGCTGTGAATGAGTCTTGCTTTTCCGGTCAACAAAAACTTCAAAAACGTGTTCATTATTATTCCCCTTATGAGTGTCAGCAGGATATACGTTCAAAGTCCAGGCCAACTCCCATAATGGTATACAGCCTCATTTCCCGAGATTTGAAGCGTCGGGATTATATCATTATGATATATATGATTGCCGTTTTGGTATACCTTATGGTCGGAATTGCTGCGCTGCGTTCCAGCACATTTTTAAGGGATACAATGAACCAATCTCCTGATCGGAGATTCCCGGGAAAAAGGTCTTATGTCAGGACTTGTTGTGACTTAGGCTGGGTGACAAACCCAGAGCTGGATAGTCCCTTTGTTCGTGATCTGTGTTTCTATCACTTCCAGACCGACTTCCTGGAGAAGTGCAGGCATGCCACCCCCTTGCATGAAGGAACGAAATCCGGCATAGTGCTGCCAGCCCGCCATGAACTCAACAATATGGGTGCTTATCAATTTGGGTGTTGAGGTCTGGGGGTAGATCCAGTCTACCAGGATGATCTGGTTTCCCAGGCGTTTCATCTCCTTGAGAACGGGCAGTCGCTTTGCTTCTGGCATCTCATGGATGACCATACTGCTTATCGAATAATCAAAGCTTTTATCTGCCAGATGGGAAAGATCCGTTGCGTCAGCCAACTGGAAATCACAATTATCGATCCCGCGCCTGTCAGCCTGTCGCCTGGCTGTGTTGACCATGGTCTCGGACAATTCAATACAGATAGCCGACTTGATCTTTTCAGCCATAAAGAGGACCTGGTTTCCCGTGCCACCGCCCACATCCAAGACCGTGCTGCCCTCAGGGATAATAGCAGCAACGCGTTTTCTGATGCTAGCCAGGGCTGGATCAATGAAGCGTTGATAGGCCCATCCATCATAGAAATGGTTATTCGCCCGGGTCTCAGTCTTTAATGCTGTTTTCAAAATCAGGCTGTTAAAATGGGTGCTTTCATGTCACCATTAAAGGTTTTTTTACTCCAAGTTATGGTGCTTGGTGAGTAGAAATTCCACGCTTAAGTCAATGTTTTTAATTTGAAAAGAGCGGGTGTATTCGCTTGACAGATGCTACTTGGAAAATTATTTTCGTTGGCTTTGTATCCATTTGAGCAAAGCAGCAAAGGAGCTTATGGCAAAAAAAGTAAAACGGATCGGTGGAGACACAAATCGCAGCCTCAGTAAATATCTAGAGGAAATTGGTCAATACGAACCTCTGGACCCCAAGGATGAGATCTCACTGGCACAGCGTGTCAAGCAGGGTGATCGCCTGGCACTTAAAAAACTAACAGAAGCAAATCTTCGTTTCGTCGTTTCTGTGGCCAAAGATTATCAGGGACAGGGCTTACCGCTGACTGACCTGATAAACGAGGGTAACCTGGGTTTGATCAAGGCCGCTGAGAGATTTGATGAGACCCGTGGTTTCAAATTCATCTCCTATGCTGTATGGTGGATCCGTCAGTCCATTCTCCAGGCACTTGCCGAGCACTCAAGAATTGTTCGACTCCCGCTGAACCGGGTTGGAACGATCTCCAAGATCTCCAAGACATCAGACAGGCTTGAGCAGAAACTTGAGAGAACGCCTACCGAGCGTGAGATCGCCAAGGAGCTTGAAATGGCACCGGAAGAAGTGGCTGATGCAATCCGTATCTCAAAACGTCACCATTCCCTGGATGCTCCATTTCAGGAAGAAGAGAAAAACTCGCTCATGGATGTGATCGAGGATGAGCATGAGGAAGGCCCTGACTTTGAACTCATGTCTGATTCGCTTAAAAAAGAAATTCGCTCTGCTCTCGACACCTTGAAGGACAGAGAGCGTGAGGTTATACGTATGTATTTTGGTATCGATCGAGAATATGCGCTGACGCTGAACGAGATCGGTGAAGAATTTAATCTGACACGGGAACGTGTTCGTCAGATCAAGGAGAAGGCCATCAAGCGTCTCCAGCATAAATCCCGTAGTCGCAAACTGCAGACCTATCTGGGTTAATTTGAAGGGAGGTGAGATCGCACTATGTCAGTAATGGTAACCGTTAAACGGGATGAACCTTTTGAGAAAGCCTTACGGCGTTTCAAGAAGAAATACGAAAAAGCCGGCATTCTTAAGGACGTAAAAAAGAACTCCTTCTATTTAAAGCCCTCAGAAGATCGCCGTTTGCGTCGTGCTAAAGCCGCCAAACGCAGTCGTCAGACTCGTCGTTACGGCAGCTAAGCCACAACGCTAGATCAAATTAAAAAACCCGGGTTTATCCCGGGTTTTTTTGTTTCCACTAGAAAATATAGTCTGTTATTTTTGTTTTTTCTTTTGACTCTTTGGAACCACGACTGTGGCGACTGATTCGGTTTCATTTCCACTACCATCAACAGCCAATGCGGTGATCGTATAGACACGACCATCCCCTTTACCTGCGCGCTCAGCACGGAGGTAAATATTGCGGTTACTGTCTTCATTTTCAATGATCTGCCAGTCCGCATCTGTATTCCCGTCACCGGGAGCATTCAATGCTTCATTGCTTGAAACTGTAATTGTGAGATTGGGTTCATCATAATCATCCGTTGCGTAAACACCCTGAGCGACACGAATCATCTTATGATTAGCCGGCCACAGTTTATCTGTGTCCAGAGTCATGAAAATTTCAGGGGGCCTGTCCTCACCCAGCAACTGAAAACACATATCACCAAAGGAACTGGTCTGTCCCAGATAGGTTTTGCCTCTAAACCCGGCCAAAATACCATCAGTGGGAGAGAAGATGGAATACTGACCCAGTTCGATATAATCACCAGAGACACTCGTCCAGTATTTTGTATGAGCTGATGCTTGAAATGGAGTTGTTAGGGACGTCGTGACCTCATAAATATCAAACTCAGGATCATATTCCCAGCTCTCAGGTTCCTTGAATTCTTCATACAGGAATTCGTCCGGGATGTCATCCTCGTCACTCAGGATCTTTACATGGACTTGCCTGCCTGGTCGAGGTGGTTTACAGGTAAAGATGCGAATAGCGGAAATGGTTCTGGCTTCATCCAGTGAAAACTGGTCGGCGATATTCCAGGTATGTGACCAGCTGGCCAGACAGGTATTTAATTCTCCGGTAGATGGTCCCTGGTCAAACAGCACTGAATAGGTGCCAGCTTTTCCCAGGTGAACTGCTTGCCCAATCGCTTCAGCTTCCAACTCCTGGTGCTCAGAAAATGCCTGCATGACAATTCTACCGAGAGCCTCCTTTTTTTGTAGTGAGCCTGCTGGCTCAGATACGACAGCATCAGAGCAACCAGTCAAAACGAGCGTTCCGAACAGAAAAAGAACTGATAAGTATTTGATATTCATAATGTTCACCCTTCCCAACCCATCAGTATATGGACGAAAAGTATCAGATTTCTAATCTTTTTCATCATCCCAGGAGTTGTCCAGCCAAGATTCAAAGACCAGTTTTTGTTTGTCGTCAGGATCCTCGATCTGGGAAAGCGATTTGATTTCCACGGGTCTGAAACCGACCGTGACATGGATGTCTCTTAGCATACCCTTGCGTGAGACCGTGCAAACGATCCGATCCCCTGGTGTTTTTTCGCGCATATAGTCAGGTTTTGATGATTTCACTCTGAATCCATCGATGGCCACCAATTCATCATGGACACTGAGTCCAGCATCCCAGGCAGGAGAATCCTCTAAAACATTTGTGATCATGACACGACCATTGTTCATGCTCATCTTGATCCCCAGGTGGCTTTTCTTCTCTTCGGTGGAATCGAGTACGACACCGGCCAACTCAAACACCTCTGCATAGGGAAGTGGCGCAAAACCATAAACATAGTCTTTGAAAAACGCCCCCAGCTCAAGCCCGCTGATCCTTTCACTCTCTTCCTGAACGTCTTGTGTGGTGTAGGGTTTGTCCCTTTCGGCAAACTCACGATACAGGGTTGAGATAACCTCGTCGAGACCTGCTTTCCCACCGGTGGCGTCCGTGATCATGATATCCAGCAACAGTCCGATCAAATGACCTTTGTTATAATAGGAGATAGTTGAATTTCTTGAGTGCTCGCTGGTTCGATAATATTTGATCCATGCATCCCAGCTGGCGTCTGCCACAGACTGATGTAGCTTTCCCGGTCGTGCTTCCAGGGTGTTGATCTCCCTTTTTAACACATCCAGATACTCATCTTTATCCTTGATACCTATCCGCTGCAGGATCAACTCATCATAATAGGAGGTCACACCCTCTGCCATCCATAATTCATCAAAATAATTTTCAGCATCATAGTCGAAAGTGGCAACGCCTTGCGGATAGAGTCTCTTGATATTCCAGGTGTGAAAGAATTCATGGGCGATGAGGGCCAGGAAGCTTTTATACCGTTTTTCATCATTAAAGGACCAGCGGCGAATAAAATTTACTGAGGAGTGGGCATGTTCCAGTCCTCCACGTCCCTCTTCCAGGTGCAGGATATAGGCATAGCGATCGTAAGGAAGACCACCAAAGATCTCAGCTTCTGCCTCCATGATCCGGGTGAAATCATTGACGATCACTGAATCGATATAATTACTGGAGCCATAGATCCCAATGACATGTGGTATCCCATGCACCTCGAATTCCAAAACCTTCTGATTTCCCAGCTCCAGGGGTGAATCGGCGAGCTCATCATAATTCGCGGCTACAAAATCCACATTACCAGGCTTGTTAAATGGTTTTAATGCTGTGGTTATGCTCGACCAGGATTCAGGCAGATCAACATGGAGCTTATGCTCTCGGTTCTGATTCTTCTCCCAATACATAAAGACACTGGCCGGGATGACCAGGGCATGATCTGAATCCAGATAGCTGGTGCGAACACTGTGTTCAAAGGCATAGACCCGATACTTTACAATGATATCCTGACCCCATTTTCCCATGACCTGCCAGTGATTCTTATCCAGTTTTTCGATGTCAATTATGCTGCCGTCTGCAGCTATGGCTGTCACATCCTGCACATGTTGGGCGTATTCCCGAATCAAATAGGACCCGGGTGTCCACACGGGCAGTGCAACCACTTCTTTGCCCCTAGCTCCGTCAAGTCTCATCTCCACTTCGAACAGATGGGTGTGAGGTTCAGGCATTGATAATTTGTAATGGATGCTTTTCCCTGGTGTGGCGGAAGCCATGACCAACATGAGGATGGTGAGTTTATGAATTCGAAGCATGAATCCCCCTTAAAGAGATTGGTAGAGTTGTTGATAGCAGATCCAAGAAAATCATGATAATTGAATATAAAAAAAAAGGCGAAGCTCGAAAGCTCCGCCTTTTCAGCATTTACTTCAGAAATTTACTTGCTGAACTGTTCAGCAACAAACTCCCAATTGAACAATTTCCAGATCTCTTCCAGATATTTTGGACGTGCATTCCGATAGTCTACATAATAGGCATGCTCCCAAACATCTACTGTCAGCAGTGCGGTCTGACCATCGGTCATGGGTGTTCCAGCATTGTCCGTTGAAACAATGGACAGGGCACCATCTGTATTCTTAACCAGCCAGGTCCAGCCAGAGCCAAAGTTTGTGGCAGCAGCTTTTGTAAACTCAGCTTTGAAATTATCAAATGAGCCAAAGGCAACATCAATGGCTGCAGCCAGATCACCAGAAGGAGCACCACCACCATTTGGTGATAGACAATTCCAGTAGAAGGTATGGTTCCAAACCTGGGCGGCATTGTTGAAAAGACCACCTGATGCTTTGAGAATAATTTCTTCCAGTGTTAAATTCTCAAACTCAGTTCCTTGAACCAGGTTGTTAAGGTTCGTCACATAGGCATTGTGATGTTTGCCATAGTGGTAATCCAGTGTTTCCGCTGAAATCACAGGCTCCAGAGCGTTCTGGGCATAGGGTAAGGCAGGTAATTCATGTTTCATCTTTAAGTCCCCTTTTTTTTAATTATTATATGTTACTCTTATTGTCATGTATACAGTATAAACTGAAACAGGGCAGATTGAAATGACATCTTTGGGACTAACATTCGCTGTAAAATAGCAACACAGGGGCACCTAAGTACAGAATTATCTACATTTTTTTAGATTTGCTTTTATTTTATTGTCAACAATCAACCCTCAAAACTAAGTTCATCACATGACGACCTGGCGTGTTGTAGATATCATTCAATCGAGTGCAGATTACCTTTCCAAAAAGGGAGTACCCAACCCCCGACTGGATGCAGAAATCCTGTTGGGGAAGGTTATTCAAAAGGAACGCCTTGAACTTTACCTGTTTTTTGATCGGCCCATGGCTAAACAGGAACTTGACCATTACCGGGAATTCATCCGGCGTAGAGGTGAACGTGAGCCCCTGCAGCATATTTTGGGAGAAACGGGGTTCATGAACCTGATCCTGAAAACGGGTCCCCAGGCCTTAATTCCAAGGCCGGAAACTGAAGTCCTGGTCGAGCAGGCCATACACATGATGCAGGGTCGCCCTGCCAGGATCCTTGATATTGGCACTGGAAGCGGTTGTATTGCGATTGCGCTGGCGGCAGATCTGCCAGATGCCGATGTTCAAGCCATTGATCTGTCTGAGCCAGCGCTGAGCCTGGCCAGGGAAAATGCCCACCTGAATCATACCGAGGTCTCTTTCTCTGTCCTCGATATCATGAAGCAGATTCCTGACCTGGATGAACGTTTTGGGCTGGTAGTGTCAAACCCGCCATATATCTCACCTGATGAGAAGCAAGATCTGCAGGAGGAGGTTCGAGATTTTGATCCTCCAGAGGCGCTATTTGATGATGTTGATGGGCTTTCATTTTACCGAAGATTTGCCGAAATTATTCCGGAGCTATTAGAGCCAAGGGGGCGCTTTCTCTTTGAGTTTGGCGGAAACCATCAGGAAAAATCCGTTCTGAATATTTTTACTGAAAAAGGCTACGCTGATCTTGAGATCATTCAGGATTATAATGGCGACCCGCGGGTGATCTCAGGTAGCTTTTTACCCTAGAGGAATGTTATGAGATCTCGAATTATTGCGTACAGTGTGATGATCCTTTTACTCTCCGCTCATTTTTCTCGGGCCGGGAGTCCTGTTCTTATGGTACTCGTGTTAGGTATCCCTTTCCTTTTCTTCATCAAAAAGTCCTGGGTCATTCAGATGCTCCAGGTCGTGGCTTATGCTGGCACCATCATCTGGCTCTTTTCCACCTATGAACATGTTATTCAACGTGTGACAAGTGGGGATGACTGGCTGCGCTTAATGATCATTATGTTTACAGTGGCAGTCTACACTGCCTGGACGGGATACTTTCTGACCGTGGGAACGTTCAAGGAAAATTATGGTATTGGGGGAGCAGTGGATGAGTCCAAGTCCGAGTGATCAGTTCTGTCATGACCTGGGAATAGATCTGCCCATTATCGGGGGTGCTATGTACCCCTGTTCCAATCCGGAACTTGTGGCTGCCGTATCAGAAACCGGCGGTATTGGCATCATTCAACCCCTCAGTCTGACCTATGTCCACGGGCATGATTTTCGAAAAGGTATTCAATATATCCGCAGCCTGACCTCCAAACCCATCGGTCTAAACCTCCTGGTAGAAAAAAGTTCAGCGCGCTACTATGAGCGCCTGGTGGAATGGACCGCTATTGCCCTGGAAGAAGATATCCGCTTTTTTATTACCGCCCTGGGGAACCCGAGATCCGCCGTTGACCAGATCCATGCGGAAGGCGGAATAGTCTATCACAACACCACAGCCCGGCGTTGGGCTGAAAAAGCCATTCAGGCCGGTGTCGATGGTCTGATCTGTGTGAACGACCGAGCTGGTGGACATGCTGGCACGGAGAGCGCTCAAACACTATTTGATGAGCTTGCCCCTCTGGGAAAACCCCTGATTAGCGCTGGAGGTATCAGCGCCCCAGAAGCAGTCCTGGACATGCTCAACACCGGGTATGCCGGTGTGCAGATGGGAACCCGATTCGTAGCCAGCCAGGAGTGTTCAGCTCACCCAGACTATAAACAGGCGATTGTAGAGGCCAGCGAAGAAGATATTGTGCTCACAGACAAGCTTTCGGGCGTACCGGTATCTGTAATCGAGACCCCCTACATCAAGAAGATCGGCGCCAAGGCCGGTCCGCTAGCCAAACGCCTATTGAAAGGCGCCAGGACCAAACGCTATGTCCGCATGTTCTACACTATCAGGTCCTTTCGGACACTGAAAGCGGACAAGGAAAAAGCAGGTGCTTACCAGCACTATTTGCAGGCGGGGAAAAGTGTGGGCAAGATCAACCAGGTCCAATCGGTGGCGGAGATCATGCAAGCCTATCGCGATGCATTAGGCCGCTAAGAAGCTCTTTTCCTGTTTCCTGTCGAGATTAAGTTGGCAGTCATGATTGTTTCGCACAAAACATTAAAGGTCCTCGCTGCCATTGTATGGTATTCCGGTCCTGCATTTCTTTTTATGAAGGGCAGCGACCTTGTGGGCGAAGCTCTGGCAATTCAACCTGAATCCTGTGCGCTTAGTCTATCCTGGTTACTGGGAATCTCTATTGGCATGGTTAAAACAAAGTTTGTCTTTAATAAAGCGAACCGCAAGAATTTGGCTCGCATTGATGCCCTTGAGTCGCCTCGTCTCTGGCAGTTTTACCGGCCCCGGTTCTTCTTGTTTCTAGGCTTGATGATGATGCTGGGTGCCGCTCTTTCGGGGATGGCACAGGGTAGTTATGGCTTTTTAGTCTCGGTAGCTGTTCTGGATATCAGCATTGGTACGGCACTGCTGCTCAGCAGTTGGCAGTTTTGGGTCTCGCGCCGGGCCTACGGTGCTACGATTGCTCAATCAAACTGAGCAAATTAGCTTACATAGTTAAATTATAGCTTGTGAAGATTGGAGCTACTCCAGTCACGCCTAATGAATGTTGTCTGCCGTGAGAAGCGAAGTAGTAGTCGTATTGCAGCAAGCCAAAAAAACCACCCCAAGCTTTTACATGGGTATAGAATGTAACGTCCCCGGTGCTTTTGTCCTTAAGCTCTGCGAATCCAGCGCCACCACCAAACAAGCCCATACTGAGCTGTAGATCAGCAAAAAACATATCATGTTTGGATGAACTCCTGAATCCTAATGTCACCCCGGGGAAACCCGGGAATGGAGAGTTCTCAAGGATCAAACCTACGGTTGCCTGAGGCCCAAAGAAAAACCCTTCTCCAAAAGTATATCCCAAGTGAAGGCCAGGGCTAAAGTAAGGATCTACCTTCATTTCCTCCTCAGCGCTCAGGTGCCCCGGTGGAATAGCCAGTGCAATGAGTAGAACCAGCTGTTTTATTCTGTGTGAGTTTGCCAAACGGTTCTTCCCCCCAAAAAATGATTACTGCCTTGAACTTACTCTTAACATTCTAATCGAGTACGTTCAATCCACCATCATCCAGCTTTTGGGGACGACTCCAATAATTGTATTGGGGGGTCCACTCTTCCTCGCCCATACCAGCCAGGCCCAGCAAGCCCCACATGGAACAATAAAGATCACCGGGTCCAAATTCACAGCTGTTCTTTCTGTAGATTGTGTCACCCTCACGTTCGTATAGTACCGCTCCCGGTGCATTCTTCTGTCCCGGGGTCACCGTCTGCTTCTGGATGTAGGTGTTACCACCATGGGAGGCGAGCTTGAATTTCCAGCCGCGGTCATTTGCAAATTTGCGCTGCAGGTCGGGTGGGTCTTTAGAGACCAGGACCAGAGACATGGCTGACTCAAGGTGCGGTACAAAGCCATTGAAGCCGTCTGCCCAGAGGGTACAATAGCGGCACCCTTGTCCCATATTATGAATAAGCAACAACTTGTCATTCCCTCCAAAAAGCTCCAGGAGTGTTGATTCACCTTGCTGAGTTTCAAAGCTGTAGTTTGGCACCTCAATGGGCTGGCTTTCCTTGCGCAGGGCATTCAGTTTTTCAGTAAGCTCATAGATCTGACGTTCAAGTGCCATGATCTCTTTATTCATAATGATCCCTTCTACTTATGCTCTCATTCGAAATGACAACAAGCTGTCACACTTAAAGACTCCCCACATTGGTATGAAATTGTTTCCCTCAGACGGATGAGTTAATCCAGGTCGAAACCCCAATCCAACATCTGTTCCAGTTGCTCCGCATCGACAAGGACATGAATTCGGTCACCCCTGGGGCAGGAACAGGCCTGGCAGACCTCCTCATAGGGATAGGTAACATCGATATCTTCAATGACCACACCTTCATTCTTAAAGAAGGCTTTAAAGATATCCAGTTGTTCGGCCTCTGAAAGTTGGGCCCACAGCTCATAGTTATTCCCGTTTTCTTCCAGCCACGCTTGTTCCCAATCATTGCCCAAACACTGGACCGGGTCGATTGACATCCAGATCAGCCCGCTTTCATCACATGCTGCGACAAACAGGAGGGTAAGAATGATGGCAGATATTTTCAGCTTCATGTTGTGGTCGCAATCCTGAGTTAGGGTTCACTTACGCATGTAAAGGTAATACGGGAGACGAGGGTTTCACCACCACTCTTTTTTCCTGTGCGCGAGGAGGGGTCGATTATTTAGGTCCAAGTTTTAGCTCAAACCCCAGCCCGGGGATCATAATGGGGGGGTCGTCAGAGGCGGGAAACAGAATGTTTACCTCAGGGATAAAACGGAAGCGATTACCAATGACGGCTCCGAACACCACATCAGTGGCCAATAATGCCGTTACGTCTTGGGAAGACGTGGATCCCAAGAGATCGATCTCACCTTCCGATCGGACAAACATTGGTTTCACCCCTACATACCAGTGCTTCTGTCCGGCAATGAGCATGGGATACAATCCAACAGTTCGGTGTTTGGTTTCTCCAGCACCAGAGGTCAGGGTGAAAGTGGAATAGCCCACATCAAGGGACACGATGACCGGTTTCTGGATCAATTCTACCTTGGCATCTACGAAGAGCGCCAGGGGCATAAATAGTTTGGCGCCTACATCTACCCTGTCATTAACACCCAGGCGCAGACCCACCTCTGGCAGCAGACCTGCATTGTCTTCATCGGCTCCCAGAACGGAGGCACCTGCTGACAAGCTCATTTGGCCAGCATCCAGTGTATCAGCGCTCTGGAGCGTGGAGAAGGAGATACAGGATGTCAGCATGCTGGTGGTCGTGACAAGTAACAGGAACTGCCATAATTTTTGTTTCATTCTTTTCGCCTCATTTTGAAGTTAGCTCTCCTTTGGTTCAGAAGTCCTAATTTAAGGATTTATCTCCACAGCAGGAAATTTTCTATCCTCAAAGCTATAGATTCTCCTTAGTTTGAGGCATGCCTGCATTTATTCGCATCCTACGCCCCTTGAACCTGTTTCAGGCAGCCCTGGCTGTTTTACTTACCACAGCCATTCTGGGACAGTTACAGGACATAAACTCGCTCATTCTGCTCATGCTGTCAGTGATACTTATCAATGGGGCTGGAAATGTGATCAATGATATATACGACATCGATATTGATCGGATCAACAGACCAGACCGACCGCTACCATCTGGACAAATGAAATTAAGCACGGCCCGCGTCTATATGTTCAATCTGTTTACGGTGGGTGTGTTCTGTGCGGCGCTGATATCCTTGACCACCTTCTACATCGCAGCCTTAGTAGCGACCCCCTTGCTTGTTGCCTACAGCTTCAAACTGAAGCGTCTGCCCCTCATCGGGAACCTGGTGGTTTCCTTTATGCTAGGTCTGGCATTCATTTATGTCGGATCCGCCTTTGGAAAGATCTCATCCACGTTGGTCATGGCCGCCCTGGCCTTTGGGTTTACGCTTATCCGGGAGCTGGTGAAGGACCTGGAAGACATGGAGGGTGATCAGGAATCAGATGCCAAGACGCTTCCACTGGTCTGGGGTGAGAAACGAACCTTGATCCTTACCGTCCTTATTATGGGGGTCTCAGCTATCCTCTTCCTGTTACCAAGCATCATTGGTTCCTACACTATGATATACCTGTGGATCGTCCTCTTTGGTGTTGATCTTCCTATGATTATTGCCATGTATTTACTTTGTAAAAGCCCGGGACGTAAGACCTACGGTCGGGTACAGCTTTTTCTGAAACTTGATATTTTTATCGGATTGGTAGCTATCTATCTGGGCTGGCCAGCCTGACCCCCGCTTTGATCAGCCCTTATCGCCAAGGAAATATTTACGGTGATACCAGATGTATCCCATAAAGCCCCAGTAGCTGAGCAGGCTGATGACCAGGGCCGCCTTCGTGGCAATGTTGATCGTATCGACACCGCCAGAACCCAGGAGGTTACCATATTTTGACATGAGGGTCGCGGTTTCCGATTCCACGAAAAGATTGATGATCTTATCCACAGAATAGACCCCCGTTCCGATCCATAATACCCAGTAAGACCAGGGCTTGGCCACAAACAGACCTATACCCATACCGAAGTAAACGATGAGGAAGATCAAGTGGTAGAGAATGGCTACGGTGCCGTGTTGTGGAGAACCAAAGATCTGGGCGCCTGAGTTGAGAGCCAGCGCCTCACTGATACCAGATATCAGGAAGAAGACAGCTGCAAATCGGGCCGTAAATTTAACACCCCGATATTGATCATTCCTGGGTGCAGTGTTCTCGGAAGGGTGAATCCAGGTGCCATTCTGATTCATGGCTGAGCAATAGCGACAGACGCGGGCATCGTCCTGAATTTCTTCGGCACAGTAGGGACATTTCATAGCGATTTCCTCACAATGGTTCCCAAGTTAATGCAAGTGCTCTGAATGTCATTCGTTGATTTTCAGGGGAGCTTGTCTATTATTATTGACGGTGATTTGCCTATGTGCGAATAAGAACTATACTATTGGTGTCTGACCTTTTAAAGGGGCAGATACGGAACCTTGGCCTTCGCCAGGCTTTCAAGACCGTATGAATGATGAACTGAATAAGACCATAAGGAGTTAATATGGCTATTACTAGAAAAGCTTCCGCCGTATGGCGTGGGGGTTTAAAAGATGGAAATGGTGAAGTCTCTACAAGCACCGGTGTTCTGAACAACACCCCGTACAATTTTAATATGCGATTTGCTGATGAGCCGGGCACTAACCCGGAGGAGCTTATTGCTGCCGCTCATGCTGCTTGTTTTGCCATGGCCCTATCCGGACAGCTGGATAACGCAGACCTGAAGGCTGAGAGCCTGAGTGTCACGGCCAAGGTGAAGATGGAAAAGACCGATGACGGTATGACCGTAACGGAATCAAACCTTGAGCTAGTCGCCCGAATTCCTGGCGCCAGCGAAGACGCTTTCAACACTGCCGCCGCTAATGCCAAAGCTGGTTGTCCCATATCACGCTTGTTGAATTGCGAGATCAACCTTGAGTCTCGTTTAGAGAGTTGATGTCCTGTGGAGTTTGAGTATAAGCCGAGGCAAATGCTTCGGCTTATCTCTCGCCGATTCAAAGCGCTGCTCCTCCCTGTTTTCGCTTGCGACATGTTGTCTGGTCGCTCGTTGTTTGACCCTCTGAAATTGTGACTGGATGTCTACCCAATATCTCACCCTTGATCAAACTTATTTAAACTCAACATTTTTTTTGACCAAGTGAACCTTATCTTGGGTGACCTTTTGTTCGGGGGCAGAGGCTAAATTTTAACTTCTGGAGATCAACTGACCCGTGGCTGAATTCGTCCACCTTCATAATCATTCCCACTATTCACTTCTGGATGGCGCCGCCCGCGTTGACCAGATTATTGCCAAGCTATCTGAGCTTGATCAGAAGAGCTTTGCCCTTACGGATCACGGTAACATGTTTGGGGCTGTTGAGTTCTTCAAAAAGGCCAAAGCTGCCAATATCAAGCCCATCATTGGCATGGAGGCCTACGTCTCTCCCGGTGCTCATACAGAAAAACGTACCTACAATGAGGGTAAAAGGGCCTACCACCTGGTTATGCTGGCAAAGAATGAGACGGGTTACCGCAATCTGCTCAAATTGACCTCCTTGGCCTATTTGGATGGCTTTTATTTTAACCCTCGGGTCGATAAGGATCTGCTAAGGAAACATTCTGAGGGGATTGTTGCTACTTCCGCCTGTCTCAGTGGACAGGTCAACTATCATGCAGCCCGTGGCGACTATGATCGCGCCAGAGAACAGGCGATTGAATACGATGAAATTTTTGGTCGGGGTAACTTCTACCTTGAGCTTCAGCGTCACTTTACCCTGAATGGGAGTGAACTGGAGATGGAGGCCGTCTCCCGCGAGGTCATGAAGAAGGTGTCCAAAGACACCGGTATACCACTGGTAGCTACCAACGATGCCCACTATGTGAGTGCCGCACATCATGAAGCCCACGATGCTCTTATCTGTATCGGTCGAGGTAAATTCATCAGTGACACTCAGCGGATGAAGTATGACACCAAGGACATCTACATTAAAAGTGCTGAAGACATGGTGGAACTATTCAAGGACGTTCCCGAGGCCATCGAAAACACGCTGAAAATAGATGAAATGTGTCAGTTCAACCTGGAAACAGGTGTGAACCATATGCCTGAGTTTCCGATCCCTGAGGGCTTGTCACTGAATGACCACCTGGACAATGTGACACGAGAAGGACTCGATCGACGTGTCAAGAATGTCGACTCCCAGTACACCGAACGCCTTGAATATGAGCTTGATGTGATCAAAAAGATGGGATTCCCTGGCTACTTTCTCATTACCCATGATTTTGTCCAGTATGCCAAACAGAATCGCATACCGGTTGGTCCTGGCCGTGGATCTGCTGCAGGTAGCCTGGTGGCATATTCCCTGGGAATCACCGATCTGGACCCCCTTCAATACAACCTGCTTTTTGAACGCTTCCTGAATCCGGATCGTATCAGCATGCCTGATATTGACATTGACTTCTGCTACGACCGTAGAGAAGAAGTCATCGATTATATGCGTCATCGTTTCGGTGAAGACTCGGTCACCCAGATCATTACTTTCAACAAATTGAAGGCCCGGGCTGTCATCCGTGATGTGGGGCGCGTGCTGGAAATTCCCATTAAGGAAACTGACCGGATCGCCAAGCTGGTCCCTGAAGAACTGGGTATCAAGCTGCCCCAGGCCTTGAAAAAGAGCCCGGAATTAAAGCAGGCCTCTGAACAGGATGTGGTTCACGAGAAACTGTTTAACTTTTCCCAGGTCCTGGAAGGCATGAATCGCAATGCCGGTAAACACGCCGCCGGTCTGGTTATCGCTCCAGGAAAACTCACAGACTATATCCCGCTTTATAAGTCACCCAAGGACGGCACGGTTACCTCGCAATACGATATGAAAGCCATTGAAGATGTCGGCCTGATCAAGTTTGACTTCCTCGGTCTGCGCACCTTGACTGTCATCCAGGAAGCCATCGACCTGATCCATGAGTTCAGGGGTGAAACCATAGACATCAATACCATTCCCATGGATGACAAAGCGGTTTACAAGCTATTTGCTGATGGTTTGACCATCGGGCTATTCCAGTTTGAATCCACGGGCATGCGTGAGTATCTGAAAAAATTAAAGCCAACGGCTCTTGGCGACCTCATTGCCATGAATGCCCTGTATCGACCGGGTCCCATGGGCAACATCAACGATTTCATTGATCGTAAACATGGAAAGCAGAAGGTGACCTACCTCCATCCCCTCATGGAGGATATCCTCAAAGAGACCTATGGTATCATTGTCTACCAGGAACAGGTCATGCAGCTCGGATCCGTCATTTCAGGGTTTTCACTCTCCAAAGCTGATCTCATGCGCCGTGCCATGGGTAAAAAGATCAAAGCCCTCATGGATGAAATGAAGGGCGAATTCATTTCAGGTGCCAAAAAGAATAATATCAATGAAAAGCTGTCCTCCCAGATCTGGGACCTGATCGAGAAATTTGCCCAGTATGGCTTCAACAAAAGCCACTCAGCTGCCTATTCGGTGATCGCCTATCAGACGGCTTACCTGAAAACGCATTATCCAGTGGAATTCATGGCTGCTAACTTGAGCTCGGAAAAAGACAACACGGATAAGATCCAGATGCTCCTGGCCGAATGCCGCAAACTGGGTATCACGGTTAAGCCACCCGATGTGAATAGCAGCAATGTCCGCTTCTCTCCTGGTGAGAATAAAAGCATTCTCTACGGATTGAATACGATCAAGAAGGTGGGCTCCAAAGCCGCCGAGGCTATTATGGAAGAGCGTCGGGCGAATGGTCCTTTTGAGTCGATCTTCGATTTTTGCAGCCGCGTGGACTCCCATAATCTCAACAAGGGTGTCATCGAAGCCCTGGTAGGTTCCGGTGCCATGGATACACTTCCTGGTGCCCGTTGGGAAAAGTTTATGAGTGTTGAGGATGCGGTCCATCATGGTCAACGGGTACAGACCCTGAAGAACACCAACCAAACCGACCTTTTTGGTGGCGGTGACGGTATTATGATCAAGGAGCCTGAACTCAGTGAAGCACCATCCTGGAACAACATGGATATGCTGAACCGGGAGCGGGACTATGTGGGATTTTATCTCACGGGTCATCCTCTGGAAGGCTACGAAAGTGAGATCCAGTCTTTTTCAAATATAAATCTCCTCGATCTGGCGGCAGTCCGGGATGAGCAGGATGTTCGTGTGGGTGGAATTATTTCAGCGATGAAGATCCACTACGATAAACGTAATAATCAGATGGCCTTTTTTACCTTGAATGGCCTGGATGGATCCATCGACGCCCTGACCTTCTCAGATCCCTATTCCAAATTCAAAGAGTACGTCACGAACGATTCGCTGGTGTTTGTTGAGGGTAAGATCTCAAAGCGAAGCGATGATGATGTGAAGGTTCTGGTAAATAAGGTCTTACCTATTCAGGAAGCCCAAAGCGATTACGCTCGCGAAGTTCACATCGCCTTTGATCCTGCCGTAATCAATAGTTCAGACCTGGAGACGGCCAAGGATCTGGCTCGCCGATATTCCGGGGCGTGCGACCTTGTCTTTCACTTGAAGGAAAAGGGGAACGGTGATCGGCTGATGGTCGCTCGAAATATCCGCGTTTCAGCCAACCGCACCTTTATCCTGACGCTCCGTGAAACCTTTGGGGAAGACAACGTCTGGGTGAAATAAGCCCCTCTCATGCAGTTTTAAATTCAAAGTTAGAAGTTAAAAATTCTTATCTGGAGCCTCAAACCACAAGGCCCCTTTTAAGTTTTACTTACTGAGTCTTCATCATTAAATAGAAACAACTCCTCAATCGCCACATGAAAGACCTGGGCGATGTCATAAGCCAATTTCAGAGAAGGATTGTATTTCCCTTGCTCAAGAAAAACGATGGTTTCCCTGCGGACGCCAACTCGCTTTGCAAGGTCCTCCTGGGTCAAGGAGTCTCTTGCTCTTAGCTCCTTAATCCTTGTTCTCAAAGCCTACTCCATTTCTCGAGTAGTAGAACCAGAAGCCCATGAACAAGGCGCCCATCGCGAACATGCCTATCCCGATGGGAACGATAGGATTGAAATTCATGTTCATGCTGATGATCGCAATGAAGGCCCACATGTAGTAGCTTATCCCGAAAGCTTTTGCTTCTGCCTTCTGTTTGATCATGTCGCTGAGCTCGTCATCGGCAGGGAGCCCCAATTTTTCATTTCTGAGCCGCGCCCTGATAATAGGGATGCTGGCCACAACAATGAAAATTACAAAAATCGCTACCCCAATGTCAAAAGCAGTGAGCTCTGCCTTGCTGGTGTAGAGCATGAAGCCAGCGAAAAAGGTAACGGCCCCTGCCAGCATAGCGATAGTCAGTGTTTTAGTTTTGTTCATAGCATACCTCCTTAATGCTTGTTAGAAATATACAACACAATGTTAGATATATGCAACATATTTTTGTTAGAAAATTATTAACAATATTTTTGACATAAGCTTTTTATAGCTATTAGAGGCAATTTTGTGTATGATGCCAGTGCTATGATCGCCGTGATACAGAGAGTGAGCGAAGGTGAAGTCCGGATCAAAGGAAAATCCCGCGGAAAGATCGGGCAGGGCTTTGTCATCCTCCTCGGTGTGGCTGACGATGATCAGAAACAAGATGCGGAATGGCTGGCCGACAAGATCGTCAACATGCGTATCTTTGAGGATGCCAATAACAAAATGAATCTCTCACTCAGGGACGTGGAGGGCCGTGTTCTGGTTATTTCCCAATTCACCCTCCTCGCTGACTACAAGCGGGGACGTCGACCGGGGTTTACCCGGGCCGCTAAACCGGAGTTGGCCAATGAGCTGTACGAATATTTCATGGATCAACTCTGGATGAAAGATATCCAGGTGGAAAAAGGTGAATTCCGAACTGAAATGCAGGTTCACATCATGAATGAAGGACCGGTTACCATGGTGCTTGACAGCACCGTCAAATTTCCCCGAGAACCAGGAGACCCGGCCTGAGCTTGTCATCCTGAGGCTCTCGAAGGACAAAGCGAAGGCAATCTAAGGTAAAACAATGACACAAATCGGCCGAATGAACAATCTGGAGATCTTACGTATCGTAGACCACGGTGCCTACCTGGAGGGCGATGCGGCAGGAGAAATTCTACTGCCCAAACGTGACCTGAACCCTGACAGTCGTGTCGGAGACCATGTGAGCGTATTCATCTATCTTGATTCAGAGGACAAGATCATTGCCACCACCAGGACACCCAAGGCACAGGTCGGTCAGTTTGCCAGCCTCAGGGTTGCAGATGTTAGCAAGGTCGGTGCATTCCTCGACTGGGGTCTTTCCAAAGATCTGCTGCTGCCCTTTCAAGAACAAAAAACCAATGTGCATGAGGGTCAGTATTATACCGTCTATGTTTACTTTGATAAAGTAAGCGAAAGGATCGTCGCCAGCACCAAGCTGGACAAATTCATCTCAACAGACCCGCCCCCATTTCAAGCTGGAGAACAGGTTGACCTGCTGGTTGTGGCAAAAACTGATCTGGGTTATAAGACCATCATCAATCACACGCACTGGGGCCTCATATTTAAAGATGCTGTTTTTAAACCCCTGAAGATCGGATTTTCAGCAAAGGGCTTTATCCAGAAGGTCCGTCCAGATGGTAAGATCGACCTGAGTCTACGCCCACCGGGCAAGCGTCACCTGGATGCAGTGAGTCAAAAGATATTGGATAAACTGGAATCAGCAGGAGGCTTCCTGGCAATGACCGATAAAACCTCGCCTGAAGAGATCTACGAGGTCTTTGGTATTAGCAAGAAGGTGTTTAAGCGGACCCTGGGTGGACTTTACAAGAGACGTCTCGTTCAGCTGGAACCAAAGGGCATCCGCTCAACAGAAACCTAATTCAGCTTCCGGTTGATCTTTTTGATCTCTTCCAGGATCGAATTCAGAACCTCTGTATCAGCTACAGGCTCAAGGTCACCGGACTGCTCTGATTGTTGATCACTGCGGCTAGCTTTCACCCTCGCCCTCAATTCCTGATGGAGCGAATCAAACTCAACCAATCCATCCAGCCGTCCTTCGTGGATAGCGGATTGGGGTCCCTGTCCTGCAGTTTGGACGAACAGTGAACCAATGCCGATCCAGCGATCGTAAAGGGAACGATTGAGGGTGAAGTCTGTAACGGCTGAATAGGGAATGCTTACCTTTTTTTTGGTCAGGATGCCCTTCTGAATCATCAGTCGTTCTGATTCCACCGAGTAGTTCAGATTGATGAACCAGAGATAGCGCAGCCCAGGAGTAAGGATCCAGATTACAAGCAGAGAGTACAGTGGCCAGGGCCACATATTTCGAATGAATTGATCATTCGATACGTCTGGATCAAGTCCCACCACCAGCAAGTGAATAATGAGAAACCCCAGTATCACAACGAGCGATATTGTCAGGAGTGTGTAGATCTCTTTTTTTAATAGCAGACTTACGTTTGGTTTGATTTCCATAATTACCCCCTTTGGCAATTCGTCGAGAATTAATGTCTGTCATCCTGAACAGAGTAGAGCGCCGTGAAGGATCTTGGTCCATTGTATCGTGACTGGATCAAGATTCTTCCACTTCGCACTTCGCACTTCGACAGGCTCAGTGTGACAGCTCAGTGTCAGAATGACAATTAGTTTCTAATCAAGTTCCTTCGGCTGCATCTCGATATATTTCTGCTCATCTACTTCATCAATATACTTGGGATCAAGATACTCATCTGCATATTCCCGATAGACCTTTTCCTTGAGGAAAACGTCAAACAGGTCCGGATCGATGTGGTGGTCGATCTTGAAAAAGCCCATGATCCGCATGGCTTCAGACAAGGTTTTCCCTTTCTTGTAGGGACGATCACTAGCCGTTAGTGCTTCAAAAATATCTGCAATTCCCATTATCCTGGCCTGAATTGACATATCATCTTTTGTCAGTCCCTTGGGATAGCCAGTACCGATCATGGTCTCGTGGTGCCCACCAGCGAACTCCGGCACACGCTTCAGATGTTTCGGGAAGGGTAGTTTTTCCAGCATATCTATGGTGACCACAATGTGATCATTGATCTTGTCACGCTCAGAATTGGTCAGTGTGCCCCGTGAAATATTCAGGTTCATCACCCAATCTTCACTGAGCAGATCCTGTTCTTCACCATTCAGAACGATCTTCTGTTTAGCGATCTCTTTGACCCGATCTTTAAGCTCATCCGCCATAAACTCGCCACCGGTATTGCACTGGTTCAGGAACAGCCGGTCGCTTTCCAGCTGGATCAGACGGGCATCGTAATCGTCTCTATACTGCTCTTTCTGGTCCGGATCTGCCTGAATAGCCTTCAAGTACTCAATTTCCGCATCTCGTTTCAGAATTTCAAACCGCGCATTCAGCTCATGTACCCGATCATAGATGGTTTCAAGTTTGGTCGCCTTATCGACAACGTACTCCGGAGTGGTGATCTTGCCAACATCATGGAGCCAGGCTGCTATCCTGAGTTCATCCATATCTTCCTTGGTGAATTGGACATCTGCATACTGTCCTTCTTTTGTCTCGTTCACCTTTTCCGCCAACATCATGGCAATGGCCGGGACACGTGAGCAGTGACCGCCCGTGTAGGGTGATTTCTCATCAATGGCATCCGCGATCAATTGAATGAATGATTCTAATAAATTCTCAAGACCCTCAATCAATCTCACATTCGTAATTGCCACCGCTGCCTGACTGGCAAGGGATTCGATGAGCTTTTGTGTGTCCTTGGAAAATGGAATCACCTGACCTGTGCCAGGGTTTGTTGCATTCAACAACTGAAGTACACCAATGATGTCATTCTCATGATTTTTCATGGCAATGGTGAGGAAAGATTGAGAACGATAACCGAATCTTTGATCAAAGCCCTTGGCCCCAGAAAAGTCAAACTCATCATTCTCATAGGCATCCGGAATATTCAGCGTGTTCCCCGTTAGCCCGACATAGGCTGAAACATTATGATGATTGGGCTCGCCATCTTCAGTGTACAGCTTCACCGGATAGATCTGGTCTGGTATGGGTGTTTCACTGATCCCGCCAAAATCGGTACCCATGGTTTTGTTTTTCATGATCTCGAAAGCCAGTCGATCATCGTCTGTGCGCAGGTAGAGTGTACCACCGTCTGCATTGGTAATGCGCATTCCCTCAACAATGATGAGGTTCAGCAGGGTTGGCAGGTCCCGCTCATAGGACAGCTGATATCCGATCTCTGCCAGATTGTCTATCTGGACCTCACACTGGTTGATATAGTCCAAAACCTCTGGGTCTACCTTTTCCAGATATGCTTTTACGTCAGATCGATTTATGTATGATTTGTTGGTCATCCAAGTTCTCCAGGTGTTTCAAAACAACGTGAAATATTAAAATAATCCAAAGAACTTTGAAAGGGGTGTTTATTTATCTGAAACCGTTAAGATTTCGTTGATGTGTTAATCCCTGAATCATATTAACTTTTGTTCATCGCCTAAAGAAGGAGCCTTCATGAAGAAAACCCTCGTTCTGGATACCAATGTCATTTTGCACGACAGCGACTGCATCTATCACTTCGAGGACAATGATATTGTTCTACCCATCGCTGTTCTAGAGGAACTGGATCACTTTAAAAAAGGTAACGATGTCCTGAATTACCATGCGCGAGCCTTTGTCCGCATCATCGATGATCTCTCTTCTGAAAAAATGTTTGAAGACGGTGTAAAGCTTGGGTCCAAACGTGGTATCTTCAGGGTGGAATTGAACTCCACCAGTGAAGATCTCTTTGGTGTTTTCACCGAAGATATCACCGACCATCGCATTCTTTACACAGCTTATGAATTGGCGAAGACGGAGAAACAGCGTGTGGTTCTCGTCAGCAAAGACATGAATCTCCGCTTAAAAGCCAAGGCTGTTGGTCTGGAAGCCCAGGATTATTTCACTGACAAAGTCGCCAGTGTGGAAGAGCTGTATACCGGTAAATCAATCGAGGAGGGCACGTCATCAGAATTGATAGACAGACTTTATAAGGCTCCCTTTGAAGTCCCCTTTGATGATGCCGGGATCAAGGAAACACCCTACCCCTGGCATCACTTCATCATGAAGAATGATCAGAAATCAGCCCTGACGGTGTATAATCCCAACCAGGACCTGCTCCAGCGCCTGGATAAGCGTGCTGCCCACGGTATTATTCCGAGAAATGCTGAACAACTCTTTGCCCTGGACCTGTTGACCAATGATGAGATCCCGCTGGTTTCCGTCACCGGTAAGGCAGGAACAGGGAAAACATTGTTAGCTCTGGCTGCTGCCATGGAAAAACGTCGCTCCTATCGACAGATCTTTATCGCGCGTCCTATCGTACCTTTGAGCAATAAGGATATTGGATATCTCCCCGGTGATATCAAATCCAAGATCGACCCTTATCTGCAGCCCTTATGGGATAATCTCAAGGTCATCCAGAACCAGTATTTAAACAATAATTCGGAATTCGAGAAGATCAACCGGCTGGTGGAGGAAGAAAAGATCGTCATCGCACCACTTACGTATATACGTGGTCGCAGTCTGCAAAAGATCTTCTTTATCGTGGATGAAGCTCAAAACCTGACACCGCACGAGATCAAAACCATCATCACCCGGGCAGGTGAAGGGACCAAGGTTGTATTTACTGGAGATATCTTCCAGATCGATCATCCTTTTCTTGACAGTCAATCAAATGGCCTTTCCTACCTCATCGATCGATTCAAAGGACAGCGCTTATACGCCCACATGAACCTGGAGAAGGGCGAACGCTCACCGCTGGCTGAACTTGCATCCAACTTGTTGTAATGCAGTATTGGGAAACTTAAGGGTCAGATGAAATGGATATGGCAGTAAAAGAAAAAACATACAGCGATGTCACCCGGAACATTCAAGCGCTTATCGAAGGCGAAACGGACCGGATCACTGTCATGTCAACCATTGCCTGTGAACTGTTCCAGGCCTTTGATCAATGGAACTGGGTCGGCTTTTACCGACGGGTAGATGAAAGAACTTTGAAGGTGGGTCCCTACCAGGGAACCCATGGCTGTCTGACCATTGATCTTGACCGGGGGGTCTGTGGAAAATGTGTCCGCGAGAAAAGTATTCAGGTTGAGAATGATGTTCAATCCATTCCACACCACATCGCCTGCTCCGAGGATACCCAGGCTGAGATCGTACTGCCGGTGACAGACTCAAATGGCATTGTTCAAGCCGTACTGGATATTGACTCTCTGGAGCTCAATAATTTTGATGAGGTAGATGAGAAATACCTGACGGATATCTGTAGCTTCGTTTCTCAGCTGTTTTGAATTCCTAATTGAGCAATCGATTTGATGGCAAGTTCAGAAGGGTCGTATCGCGATACGCCCCACCATACTTTACTGCCGTTTTTTGCTGTTTAAGACCGGCTTCGTTTTTCGGTTTTTGTTTGGGAATAATGACCCCGGGCTGAAGCCCAGGGCTAAAAGAAGCACCTTGTCAGAAGAGGGTAGGTCTTGTTTCCTTTGCTTCATGATCCAGGAGATAGCGTTTCACTGCTAAACCTCCTGCATAGCCACCCAAACCACCCCCCGTCTGGATCACCCGGTGACAGGGTACAACAATAGAAATTGGGTTCCTGCCGTTGGCAGTTCCAACCGCACGGATACCGCCAGGATTATCCAGCCGATTAGCCAGCTCAGCATAGGTAATCGTTTCTCCGAATGGAATGGTGAGCAGTTCGTTCCAGACCGTCTCCTGAAACGGTGTGCCCTTCAGATAAAGGGGTATTTCAAACACCTCTCTGGATCCAGAGAAATAGTCGTTCAGTTGGTCCATGATTGGCTGGAGGGGCTGTTGTGAATCAGCCCGATCTGCATCTGGATCGATCCGCTGCAGATGCTCATACAACTGTCGCTCAGCAGCAGGTCCGGTGGTAAGCGCACATAATTTGGTCCCATGGCTAGCCAGACAAAGGGGACCTGCGTCTGTTTTCATTGAGCCTGTATGGAAGGTCATTAAATCTGCTATTTCAGGAACCAGGCAATTCTGTTCTGTAGCTCATCCCTGGTTTTTCTATAATCCGGAAGTTTGGATTCATCAACATCCCAACCATGGAAGGGATCCTTGGTACTCCAGTGGATACGCTCCACATCGCCTGGAAAGGTGGGGCAGGTTTTGGCTGCATGGTCACAGACGCTGATCACAATATCAATCCCGGCATCCAGGTACATTTCAACATCATCCGAGCTTTGGTCCCTAATGTCTATGTCGAGCTCATCCATGACCAGGATGGACATAGGGTGGACCTTGCTGGGTTCTACACCGGCTGAGTAAACTTCAAATTTATCCCCAGCCATCCGCCGTAATAGACCTTCGGCCATCTGGGACCGACATGAATTCCCGGTACAGAGAAATAAAACTTTTTTCTTCATATTCTATCCATTATAAAAGTACACGATTTGCCATTCGTCCGAGAGCTGTCCCGCAAGATAGCCGCCACCATAGGAGACTCCGCCGACCAGCGCCAAGGTCATTACTTTTTCTCCAACAGTAGGGGTGTACTCAATTTCTACACCATCTTCCATTTGGGTTGCTTTGGGATTATTGATCATTGTTAAGAGCATAAATCCGGCACAGCTACCCCCACAATATTTACCAAACTTTTTTGCCTTCCCCTGTTTTGCCATGATCTGACTGATCTCAGAGAGTTGGTAGCTTTGCTCCACACCCCTGACTTCCATACTCGCCCTGTCCATAAATATTTGTAGGCTTTTTCCCTCAAGAATAAACCCTTTTTTCAACATGATCTTACCTTTGGCATATGCTTGCAGCGCACCCTGTGCTGGCGTAAAAGCGGTAAGCAACCCCAGCATAATTGCGACAATCACTAATTTTCGTCCCGTGGATCGCATCGGCATTCTCCTCAAATCTCCGTCCTGGCCGAAAGCCTAATTTAGTCTCAAATAATGACAGGAAAAGAGAAACACTCTCACACATCGGCTTACTTAATAATTTGAGAAACATCGTGTTTTCATTATATTGTTAGCCACAATGATTAATTAACATTTTATTTGTTAGGTTATTATGAGTATTGACAAAACAGACAAAAAGATACTGGATATCTTACAGTCTGAAGGGCGCATCACGAATGCTGAACTCGCCAGGCGCATTAATATGTCTCCGCCACCCACCCTGGAGCGAGTAAAAAAACTGGAGCGCAACGGATATATCCAGAATTACGTCGCCCTGGTCAATCCTACTGTTATGGGTTTTACCTGCTTTACCTATGTTGAGGTGACGCTGGTACGCCATGGGACAGAGCGTGTTGAAAAATTCATCAAATCAATCACTGAGCTGGATCGGGTCATGGAGTGTCATCACATTACGGGCAGTGCGGACTTTTTGATCAAAGTCGCCAGCAAGGACATTCCGGACTATGAAGATTTTGTTCTCCGGACCTTAACATCACTGCCAGAAGTACAGAACTTGAAAACACTTGTGGTCCTGTCCACCCTGAAACACAAAACCAGGCTACCCAGTTATGCGACAGATGTTGAGGAGGGTAACTAGGTATGGCGAAAGTACATCGGATCATACTCCTTGGCTTTGGAACGGTGGCAAAAGGGCTGTGTCAGATCATCAGCGACAAACATGCGGAGCTGATGAGAAGCCACCATGTCGACCTCAGGATCGTTACTGTGGTAACACGCTCACGCGGTGCCATGAATAATCCTGATGGCATCCCCATCGCTGAGCTACTTCAGCTGACGGAGCATTCAAGACCCTTTTCTGCTCATGTCGTGGACTGGGACACTGAAACGGCAATTCTGAATTCAACAGCTGATACTGTGGTTGAGCTCACGCATACCAACATTGATACTGGACAACCGGCCCTCAGCTACTGCCGAGCGGCACTCAATGCCGGGAAACACCTGGTGTGCGGAAATAAAGGTCCCGCCACGGTAGCCTATACAGAACTGAGCCGACTGGCCCAGGAAAACAACACCCGTTTTCTAAATGAAGCAACCGTGCTCAGCGGGACACCCGTACTTAGCCTGGTCCGTACAGTGCTGGCCGGAAACCAGATCACTCGTATCCGTGGCATTCTGAATGGGGCTACCAATTTCATTCTCACCGAAATGGAAGCTGGCAGCTCGTCCGAAGCGGCACTCTCAGAAGCCGAAGCGCGTGGCTACCTGGAGGCTGACCACAGCGCAGACATCGATGGTCTGGATGCTCAGGCCAAACTCGTGATCCTGGCAAACGAACTCATGGGGCTTTCATTAAAACCTGGCGATGTCAAACGAAGCGGAATAGCTGACATTCGCGCAGTTGACATCAGGACTGCCGCTGATGAGGATATGCGCTGGAAATTGATCGGCTCCATCGAATTAACAGAACAGGGGGCTCATGCTGAGGTAAAGCCGGAGAAGGTCAGCATGAATGATCCGCTCGCACATGTTATGGGAACAACGAATTCGATCACGCTCAGTACTGACCTGCTTGGTGATGTGACCATCTCAGGTCCAGGCGCCGGAAGTGTTGAAACCGGCTATGGCGTCCTATCAGATTTGCTAACGATAATTTCAGAGGTTTAACATGAGTCTAGATCTCAAGAATAAAGGGATCAACACCCGGGTTACCCACGCAGGCAAAAATCCGGATTCCGTTCACGGAAGCGTGTCGGTCCCTATTTACCAGACATCTACATTCAAATTTCGGGATGCTGATCATGGTGCTCGTTTGTTTGAAGGAGAAGAAGAAGGGTACATCTATACCCGGGTTGGCAACCCAACGGTCAACACCCTTGAGGAAGCTGTTGCTGAGCTTGAGAATGGATATGCCGGGATCGCTACTGCCACAGGGATGGCTGCTGTCACTGCCATATACATGACCTACCTGGAATCAGGTGCGCATATGATCGGGACTGACTCGATCTACGGCTCCTCCCGGATGGTTATTGAAAATGAGTTCAGCCGCTTCGGTGTGGAGTCTTCTTTTATCGACACTGCTGATCTAAACAATGTTCGAGCAGCCGTGCGGGATAACACCCGCCTGATCTACATTGAGACACCTTCGAATCCAACGATCAAACTGACGGATATCCAGGCTATCGCCCAAATAGCCCACGACAATGATGCACTTCTGGTGGTGGATAACACATTTATGAGCCCCATTTTACAGAACCCCCTGGCATTGGGGGCAGACATCGTTCTCCACAGTATCACCAAGTATATCAATGGTCACACAGACGTGGTCGGCGGGGTCATCATCACAAAAACAGAAACAGATTTTACACGCATTCGACTCGTAGTGAATGCCACCGGTGGCACCATGGATCCCCACCAGAGCTGGCTGGTCCTGCGAGGTTTGCGTACGCTAACATTAAGAGTGAAACGTGCTGAAGAGAACGCCCAAAAACTGGCTGAGTTTCTGGAGGAACACCCAAAAGTTGAGTGGGTGCGCTATCCCGGCTTACCATCTCACCCCCAGCATGAACTGGCTCAGCGACAGATGCGGGGCTTTGGCTCCATGATCAGTTTTGAAATCAAAGGTGGCCTCAAGGCTGGCAAGGTCGTCATGAATAATGTAAGGATTCCTCAGCTTGCTGTCTCTTTAGGTGGATATGAATCATTGATCCAGCATCCGGTCTCCATGACCCACCACAATATTCCCCCGAGCGAGCGATTGAAGTCCAATATCACTGATGGACTGGTTCGACTCGCCGTTGGAACAGAAGATGTCGAAGATCTGCAGGCAGACCTTGAACAGGCGCTTGCCCTGGTATAGCTGGCGATCTAAATTCAAAACAACAGTCATGAATATGTATAAACCAGTGATATCCATTTTTCTGTGCCTCCTGCTCGTGGTAGGATGTAGCGGTCCCTTCTCGTCAACAACAGAAAACTTGCCACTTCAAGGTATACGCATCACCATCGATCCGGGCCATGGAGATACAGAAGCTTATGACCGCTTCAGGATCGGCCCCGCCGGTGAGCGGGAAGAATGGATCAACCTGAGAGTGGCCAAATATCTGGAGAAAAAATTGACCCATGCCGGTGCGCAGGTCATGCTGACCCGCGGCGCTGACAAAGATCTCAGCCTGGGTGGTCGAGCAAGCCTGGCAAAGATCCACGGGAGTCAGCTCTTCGTATCCATTCACCACAATGGATCCGGAAACGATCCCGAAATGGACCTCCCCATCGTCTATTTCTTTGGCGATGCCCGCATGAACCCAGCCTCTGTTGATTTTGCCAGGATCCTGGTGGAGGGCATGCGGGAAAAGATGGTCTTTGAACAGCCAGACGCGGGTGCTGTCTATAGTGACCACCTGATCTATAGCTCAGGGACCTCTGTGCTTCGGAACACGGTGGCGGTCATGCCTGGTGTCATTGGTGAGGGGGGCTTCTTCACTTCAGCCGAGGGAGAAGAGCGCTTAAGATCCAAAGCCTACAACAAGCTTGAAGCTCAAGTCTACTACGAAGCCATCCTGGAATACTTCAGGCGCGGTTACCCGACAGCAGTGCCAATTTTGCTGGACACGGTAAAATATATCATTCCGGGCCAGGTTTTGGAATTCCAGCTGGACGATGGATTCGGGGGAAGCGATTTTTTAGGGGACTTCACTGTTCTTCAGGACCAGGACAGCCTGGACTATTCGTGGAACCCTGAAAGCGGTCTCCTGGCTGTACAAACAGTCCCCATGGACGCGCATGAAGTTTCACTCCAGGTCTTTGGACGAAACAAAAATGGAAACGCGCTACACCCGCGTATCTTTGAATTTGATACCCAGGCAGGTGTGGAATGGCATGCCTTCGATTTTTGGGGAGATGCATTTAGTGCAGCTGAAGAACTGTATGAGCAATTGTCTTTTGATGAAAACACTGCTGATTTCCTACAACTCCCTATTATGGAGGAAGCGTTGCACTTGTATCAGCTTAGCCTTGAACTGCAGATCGTACATGCCAAAGCCCGTGTGGCCGAGGAAAGAATTCTCACACTGCTAAAATTAAAACAACACCTAAGTAAAGAGGATCTTTCAGAGGAGATCGATTTGCAACAACAGCGCCTGGATACTTATTACCCCTAGAGGCAAACACTAATTGTTAACGCGTATGAAATCCAGCAGATCTGAATGTAGGATCTCCTGGAGGCTTTCCATCCTGTTTTCAGTCACTTCACACATGAGAAAACCAAACAAGGGGAAACGCTTAAAGTCTGTTTTTCTTAGCTCCAGGGGGTGATCGAACCGGCTGAGTAGCAAGTTATAATCGAATGAGTCGATATCTACCCCCTTCACACCTGTACTGTTATTCAATACGATAAGGGAATATGTCTCTTTCCCGCGCTGTTTGAGCAGTTGTGTCCAATCAGGCTTGATCCCCTTGATAAGATACTCGTAGACATTGAAGCCCCAGGCATATTGTGCCAGATCCGGCGTTGAACACCATCCGCCAAATCTGAGGGGGTTTATCTCAATGATGTTCATATCACCATTATCCTTGATACGTAATTCTATGTGCGCAGGGAATCCTTTAAAACCAAATAGTTCACCCACTTGTTTCAAGTACTTTTCTATGGAGGGTAGTTGTTCCTCCATGATTCTCTGAGATGTTATGTATACCCGGTCATTCATATCTTGATCTGATGCAAACATGTGCTTCATGATATTGAATATAATGGGCTTACCATCTTGACCGAATAGGCAGTCAATGGCATATTCATGACCGTCGATCAGCTCCTCAATGATGAACATTGAGTTATCCAACACCGATTCAGGATACAGGTCCTGCATATCATCAATAGTATTCTCAATGGATGCCAACGCCTTTTTCCAGCCGTCCTGATCCTGCACACCGTGCACGCCCAGACTGAAAAAGCCAACTGCTGGTTTCAAGATCACAGGGAATGGGATCGTTACCGGATCAATCGCAGGAAGGGCGTCGAGACTTACTGCTTTGAAATAGAACTCAGGCGTAAGATCCTGCATGACCTGCCGGAACCTGACCTTATCCTTTGATAATTGTAGCGCGCGGATCAACTGCCTATCCGGATGGTTTTGATAGACCCAATCCAACGCATTTTCCGAGTTCGTGTATACTTTCGTCTGAGGGTTGTTCAATAGTTTTAATTTTGCAGCTTCCGTATCTATATAATTGATCACCCCGTTTTCAAGGTGCTTCACCGCCTCAGGAGTTTTAACGACCGGAATCTTAAACTTAGTGATCGCTTGTTTTAAGTATTCGGATACAAATGGACCATCTATGAGGAATAGAGTTTCAGGCATTGAGTGTGTGGTTCATGTGTTAATACTGTTGCGAGATAACATTAATTGCGATATTCCCAAGTGCTGGAATCAGGTTGGATAGATTCTCAAAGTCACCCTCCAGGAGTGCGATATGAGTTACGTCGGCGGGGAATTGATTCAGACTCGGATCAACATCTACCCACTGGCCGTTGATCGCAACCACTGGCCAGGCATGAAACAAGAAGCGCCCCTGAAGATGTACCAGACCAATATGTATTTTCGTGGGAATTCCTCTTGCCCGACTGAGGGATGTAAACAAGGTGGTGTGTTCCGTACAGTCACCAACCCCCTGACGTAAGATGTCGACTGCGCCTGATATGCTGGCAACCGGACGTTTCTCCAGATAGTTATATACCCACTCCGTAAGGATTCTACTGTCCTCAATTTCCGGGTATTTGAATATTCTGGGTAACTGTCTCACGATCTCTGGATGTTTACTCTGGATCATCTCTGTGGCCCGTAAATATCGTTCATTATCAGGATCGATGATCTCAGTGCTTGCCTGGGATAGCTCTAGCTGTAAGGGCTCTGCACGGATCACTTTTTGGCGATTCGATTGAAGTGCGAGAAAACCGCTTGCGTCAATACCTGATATCTCCAGTTTCAGAACCTCAAGTTTACCGCTTTCTCGGATCGGTGGTACAGGCTTGATTGAAAAGCCGCTTAGAAGATCGACCTCTGGCGCCTGAACCTCAGCCAGGGCCTCTTCTGGTGTTGTTCTTTCCATGGTCATACCCATGATGGTTTCTTCCCGGTAGGTCAAGCCATTGTCATCCAGATACAGGATGGAGGGGATTCCTTTAAACTCGACCTTTAGTTTATTCAGGATCAGGTTTTCACCTGCAACCTCCTGGAGCTCTTTTCCCTCATGGGTCACAAACACATCAGCCATTTCATTGGACATTGGGTCATATGCAGGCACTTTGATCGTTTGGCCGGGCTCAATCCCCTTGCTGGCAACCATGGGTTGGATCGCGGAATAAGTGTATAGATCTTCAGGTACCTCCAGGCTGGTTATGGAAGTATCGCTATCCTGAATGAATTTCAGGATCATTGTGCTACCTGTTTTCTCTCCCTCTACATGCGTGGAATACTCTTGGGACTGCATCCAGAAAGTAAAGCTTTGCAGCATGAAAAGCGTATCGATGATGGCTGAACTTTCAAGGTGAACTTCAGAGTCAAGCCCTCCAAAAACGAGGGTCAAATGAGAAGAACTTTTTACTTTATACCCCTCCGCACCTCTATTCTCGATAGTGGAAACAGCGTACCCCATCTTCTTCCCGTCATGGAATATGTTCATCCATTCCGATTCATCCGGAAGCTCTTTTAATCCTGTTTCCAGGGACACATAAGACCCCGCTCCCTGGAAGTAAGTCGTATACACCAAGCGGCCCACCAGCAATAGCCAGAGCAGGACAATAACGGCAGTATATGAACGTCGAAGCATGGCGATGAATTTAGATATAACATCCGCCCTGGCAAAGCATGTGCACACGTTAATGTTTAAATATATCGCTCTGTAAAAGGAGATAATTAAGCGCCTGTGTTTAAGCTACCAGGGCCTCTGATAAATTCAATTGGAACTGACACCGCTTTTAAATAGCTTCTTAAAACATCATCCCAGAAGGAATATTGCAATGAAGTCTAGCGCCAGGTCGGTAACAGAATATATAAACGACCTTCCCGATGATAGAAAATCTCAGATTGAAGCCGCGCGGAACGTGATTCTGAAAAACCTACCAGATGGATACGAAGAGGTGATGAACTGGGGTATGATCACCTATCAGGTTCCCCTGAATGTTTATCCCGACACGTATAATAAAAAGCCCCTCATGTACGCTGCGCTGGCATCACAGAAGAATCACATGGCTATCTATTTTTCGGGTATCTACATGTATGACGACAAACAGACATCCTTTGAGGAGGAATATCGGGCTACTGGAAAACGTTTTGATATGGGAAAGTCCTGTGTCCGCTTCAGAAATATTGACGATCTCCCGCTGGAGCTCATAGGAAAAACAATTGCATCACTTCCCATGGTAACCTTCGTTTCAGATGTAAAGGCGATGTTCTCCGCTCGCAAAAAAGCAAATAGCTGAATTATAACTTGACCCCGATACTTACCGTCCATCTCCTCTGTTTGAAATAGCTCAACTCATCATCAGCAGATAATAGATTTAAAACTGAACCACCCAATGAAAACTCTTTCTTAAACGGTTTGAGTTTTATTGATAAATATAGATTCACATTCTCCCGACCTGCTAATTCTGTCACAACCCAGTTGATATTGTCGCCTGTTCCGCCAACCAGTTGCTTGCCCTCATGAAAATACTGAATTCTAAGATTACCAAATGATGGCCTTAGCTCGACCTCGGCAACATCGCGGAATTCTGGCTTATTCGGGAAGATTGTAAATGATGAAATGTCCACACTTGTTCTTCCAAGATACAACCTGAAACGATCATCAAAAGTTGACAGCATCCCGGACAGTTCATACCCGCTGATCTCAGCGGAATGGGCATTCACCGGAGTTGGTAGTGCTCTTGGAACAGAGGTATAATAGATCTTATTAATATATCTATTCTTAAAATATGACGCCTGCAAATCAAAACTCTCAAAGATCGAAGCTGAGTTGGCCGGCTGAATGCTTGCCTGAACCCCTAATTCTGAGGAGGCATTCAGCTCTGACTCCAAGGGTGAGTCCATGTATAGTACAATGGTAGTATGGTCTCGTAAATAATACTCATAAAGAGTTGGGTGCCGAAAGTTTGTACCCGCTGTGTAAAAGAATTGGTAGCGAAGGTTCTGACGTTTCTTGTCCAGCGTAACACCAGTTCGCTTGGTTACCTGACTGAATGAGTCCTCCAGATGCTCATCGATATATATAAGTTTATCTCGATAAGCCTTCCTGAGTTTGTCCAGATCAACATCTTCCCGGCGGTAACTGAAGCTAATCCCCAAAAAATCTACAAAGGGTACCTCAAGTTCTGTTCGAAACTTGAGGATGTTCGTAAAGGACAGCTTCTGCTGTTCCAGGTCAATATTCTGCTCGTCCAGGTGATCCCAGTAAATATTTCTCGTTTCTGACAGCCCATGGAAAGCATCCTGTTGAAGTTCCAGGATCATGAAATTTACCACAGATCTGAATACTGATCTGTTTTCAATGGCCATCAATTGTTTTTGCTCGTCACTGTCCTGCACGTAGTGAAACCTGGAATCCAGAGAATCCAGAAAATCATTTGTTTTCACTCTTTGCATGGCTCGAATATTCAACTGGACCTTGTCGAGCAGTGACGTTGAGTACTTGAACTGAATATACTGATCAACGTGAGTGTCCATAAACCCCTCCTGGGGGGCAACGGTCTCCTTTATGTCGATCAGGTTAGCCGATAGCGAGCTGGCAGTATCGCTCATCACCCAGGTGGTGTAAAGGTTGATGAAGTTCCGTGTGGAAATAATGTCTGGGTCAAGTGGACCAAAGGGCTGGCGATCCATGCTGGAATAACTCAAGCGTGTGTTCAATGGACCCAGGCCGACACTTCCTGAGACATTGTAGGATTGGAGGTCCTGGTCGGAATTCTGAAAGTTTAGGGAAAAACCTGTTGGCCTTCGCTTGATCGGCTTAAGAACGATGACACCGCCAAAAGCCCCAGAGCCGTATTGTAGGGTGCCAGCTCCCTTGATAATAGAAACGGTTTCAATATCGTTCAGATTGATCCATGAAAGATCGTAAGCACCCTGGTAGCTTGAATTGAGGGGAATATCATCAAAAACGATCAGCACTTCATTTGCATTGCTGCCACGTATAGAGATATCCTGTTCCCCATCATACCGCTCACCGACCACCACTGAGGGGTCTCGTCTGAGCACCTCTTTGATACCGATGCTACCCTGTTGGATCACATCCTGAACAGGTAAAACGGTGACGATGGAGGGGAGGTCTGTTTGCTCCCACTCCAGCTTAGAGGATTGGATCTCCACTTGCTCCATGAGAAGCACATCCGGTCTCAGCCCTATTTTTCCAGCCACCACTAGCTCCTGATAACTCAAGACCGTATCCAGATATCCGATATATGAAAATTTTAAAAACTTGTCCTGGTGGGACTCGTTGAGGGTGAAAAACCCGTCCATATCTGTGTTCATGCCAAGCGTTGTTCCCACAAGTGTGATATTCACTCCGGGAAGCGGCTCAGCTGTCTTTTGGTCCACAACCTGTATCTGCTCGGCAAACAGAAATGCCGATAGCATGGCTAATAATAGAATCCGCATGTAATCCCCCCCTGCTTAGATCATGAGGTTTTCTTCAGGGTAGCTGTTATTATTAATGCGCTAAGGATCAGCGCGGCGGCGACTATTAATTTAAGCGAAATATCCCCGGGGTGCACGGGAACAATGATCCAGGAATGCATATCCTTGCTGGCCAGAGTACCCGGGGCTTGACGCTCCAGCTCATTGAGGGACTGAATAAAATCCTCAATACTTCTGTAACGATAAACTGAGACCGCATCAGCGAACGCGGTCCTGGTCTTTCTAAACTCAATGGCTGCTGCTACCGGGTCCCTATAACTTGCCCGCTTCAGATCCAGGGGCCAGGTCATGCTGTCATCAATTCCTATCAAATAAAAAGCGTCCGGATCCTGTAGGTCAAACTGAGCAAATAGCGTGTTGATTGTTGGCGCCATTTCACTCAGCAGGATCATGGGAGGGAGAAGTTCTTCTGCACGTAAATCTCCTGGGGCTTTATCATGCCAGACAACCAACATGGAAAACAGGGCCAGTATGGCAGTGACCACGATCATCATGACCCCACTGCTTCTCAGCTTCATCATGATGAAACCCGTCTGTTATAATATGTTAAGCCGTACCCGAGAACGATCAAAACGAAGGGGCCTCCATAGGTCATGAGAATCGCCTGCGTTGCCTCTCGCCCGGTTTCAGCAATAACGATATAGTCCAGGCCTGCGCCAAAGAATCCTGCGACACCGATCAAGAGGGTCATACCTGCCACACTAATGGCAAGCGTCTTCGATCTGAGCATAGAAAATGGACCTCGTGAACCTCTGATCCGGAAAACTAAAAATGCTGCAGCCAGAATGATATATGGAATCGCCAGACTGAGGGCGGACAGGTCTGTAAGGAGCCGGAAAAATGAATCAATGGATGACAGACCCACCAAGGGGATAGCGATAAGGATTGTAACGACCCCGGCCTGTGTCCACAGTGCATTGGAAAATGAGTCTGACTCATCTCGAGTCGTCAGAAATTTTGGGAAGGTGTGTTCAGGGACGGCAGCGAACATGGCTCGAATGGGTGATTCTATCCACACGACATACGCAGCGATGGAAGTCACAACCAAAATGGCAGCAAAGATCCTCACAACGACCTGACCATTTATCCCCAGGCTTTCTGCCAGCAAAACATGGACGACATAGACGCCATCTTTGATACCAGCATTTGCAAGTACCTCATGCGATGCAACAAGACCAACGGCAATGGAGCCGATGACATAAGACAGCCCGATAACCAGGGTTGCGATCAAAACCCCTCGCGGGAAGGTCCGAACAGGGTTTTTAACCTTTTTGATATATGTCCCAGCGACCTCAGCCCCGGCCACGGCAAAAAGCAGCCATGAAAGTGTGGCAAAGTAACTAGTGGAAAAATCTGGCATTACGGCCTCAGCGGTCCACTCTGTTGCAGAAGGGGTCCCTTTAAAATATGCGACAAAGGCGAACAGAATGAATAGGCCGGTTGACATAAATGTGAGTTTTCCGCCAACATTACTTAGCTTTGAAAATGTTTTGACGCCACGTGTGGCTATCCAGGTCAGGGCAAGACAGAGGAGGATCGAATAGTAAGGGAGCAGTGCCACATTTTCATCATTAAACCGATTCTCACCAAAGAGAGCCCACGAGACCATCACAGGTATACGGGCAAATACAACTTGAAGATAAAACAGGTTGGAAATGAAATATGACCAGGTGCCAAAAAAGGCCCAGCGGTCACCCAGACTGCAGGCAACCCAGCTATAGATACCCCCGCTCTTTTCTTTATTTGCAGAAGCAAGCTCTGCAATGATCGCCGTCAGGGGTAAAAAATAGAGTAGACAAACCAGGATCCAGGAGGGGACGGCAGCCGGTCCAAGCGCCACCCCGTTGGTTGTAATATTCATGAACCCAAAGGTGGGGACGAATATCAACATGACCAGGGTCCATAGACCCAGCTTGTCCTGTTGCTGTTTCACAGAACTCAAGATACGGTTATTTCAGACTTATAGTGAACGCCTCGTTGCTCCAGTAAAGCCAGGAGCTTATTAAAACAGGTTTCCGATTTACCCACAAACTCAGGAGGGCTGACACCCGTCTGTCTATAATCCCCATCCAGGACCAGACGACTGATAGCTGTGCAGGTATACCCCGTCGTGCGGGACATGGAGGATGCGCCTGTGGCAGCGTCATACCGGTCCAGCAGGTCATATTGGTAAGACACACTCCGGCCGTTTTCAGTTCCCCGGACCAGGATCTGCATGACAGTGAACTCTTCTTCCGCTTCACCCAGTTTCCATTTTGGAAAAAGTAGTTGGGTTGTTAGATCGATGGGTCTGATCCTGCTTTCACCAACCTGCATTTCTGTGTAATTAAAAAATCCTGTTTCTCTCAGCACACGCATCAGTTCTATGTGTCCCGGGTAGCGTAGGGTTTTCTCTTTCATGTTGGGGATGTTCATCGTTTTAATGAGTGTTCTCAAACCATCCGTATTGAAGGCTTCCAGTTCACCGACACCAGGAAATTCCAGGATCTCCGGTTCCGAAAGTGCTTCCTTCTCGTGCAGTTCACCATTGAGAACCAGACGAGACGGACGTAGATATTCTTCGATGACATCGATGGGGGAGAACGGTGCCTTGTATTCATAGGGCCATTTGCGCTCCGTCGGTAAGCCGCCCACATAGCAGACAAACTCCTGGACATCCATGCGTTCATTATGGTATCCAGCGATGATGTTGCTCATGCCTGGGGCAACACCAGCATCCATGACAGCGACAACCCCTTTCTCCTTTGCCAGCTCATCCAGGCCAAAGGGGTCTTCTGGAAAGAAGGAGATATCAACGATATCCTTACCGGCCTCAATCACCCATTTCAGGGTCTGATATCCCATGAATCCTGGGACAGCCCCAACGACAAGATCAGCATCAGCAATGATTGTCTGGACGGCAGCCTTGTCGCTCAGATCAGCTGTTTGGGTCTGGATATTCTGACTGGAAAGTTGCTCAAGTGCCTGTTTGTCTCTGTCAACTGAAGTGACCGCATGATCTTTGGAAAGGTCAACAGCCATGGTACGGCCGACCATTCCCGCTCCGAGAATAATAATGTTTTTCATGGGAGTAAATTAGGATGAATCTAGAGCGGATAAACGGTTCTTTTTTAGCCACAGATGCTCACAGATTGATGATGATGCTTGCTCAAAAAAGACCCCAAGCTCCGGTGCGAATCCAGGGGTTTTAAAATACAAATCTTTTAAATTGAACTTTCTGTCTGCCAAAATTTATCAACAGCCCAACACTAACTTTGCTAGCTTTCAATTCATTTAAGAGTTGTGCTTCATCCTGTTTGTTGTATTCCTTGCTCACTTTTAACTCTACTATCACCTGCCCATCTACTAAAAGATCTGCTAAATATTTTCCAACCGTTACGCCCTTATATCTGACATCTAACGCAGGCTCCAATTTGACATCATGTCCCCTCTTGCGGAGTTCCACCTGTAAAGACTTTTGATAAACTCTCTCTAGGAATCCATAGCCCAGTTCATTGTGAACTTCAAAAGCTGCTCCAATAATGTCTTTTGTTATGTCGAAGTGATTCACTTACACCTTCATGTAGTCATATTCTGTTTTGACACGAAATATTTGATGGCCACAACCACAAATATTCATCTGTGTTTAATCTGTGGATAAAACAGTAGTGTGGCCGAGGAGACCCGGCTCAATAAATACCGAAATCTGTTAGGTTAGCTTATTCGGCGAAGAATTTAGCCTGATCGACCAATTCACGATACTGGGTGACAGGGTTGATCTCAAAGGCAAGCTGGGCTTCTAAAACCGCCAGGCGCGGTTTTTCTTGAAGCAGGTAGATCTGGGCTCTCAGGGCATGACCATAGTGGTCATCGCTGTTCGTCAACAAGGCCTGATCGCATTGCTGGAGAGCGGCATCCAGCCATGACAGGCTTTCTTTCTGGGCAAGATCGATGTAAAGTTCAGCCAGGCTGTGGCGGGCCTCAGTGGCATCAGGGAAGTATTTCAAATAGGTTTTGAGGACATCAATGGCCTCCTTGCTTTCTCTTTCCCGAATCATGAAGTCTACATAAGCGTTCCAGACCAGTTGATTCCTGGGCTCCAGTTTTACGGCCAGGGCATAGTTATCTATGATAACTTTATCCTCGACAGCTGTTTTTTCCTGGGCCATTGCCAGTACGCCGTGTGCTTCACCCTTCATGGGCTCTTCTTTGGTCAAGTCCTGGAGTAGGTCAATCGCTTTGGCATTCTCCTGAGACTTATAGTAGGTCAGGGCTTTCCCAACGATGGCCTCATAGTTACCGGGATCGATCTCCAGGGCCTTGTCGAAATGAGCCTGGGCCTGCTCATACAGATCCTTCTCGTTCAGAATGAGCCCTAAACTGATGCGCGCTTCTGCATCTTCGCCATTGGCTTCAACTGCCATAAGGTAATAGCGGTAGGCATTCTCATTACTGCCACTCAATTGATAGATCTCACCGATATATCTCAGAATCTTGGCAGAGTCCGCTTTGGCATCCAGGCCTCGTCGGCACATGTTCACTGCCTCAGTCAGGTTTTGGTCGTCGAGAAATAATTCAGCTGCAAAAAGATAGGCGTCGGTGTATTCTGGAGACGATCTCTGGATTTCCATGAGATAGTTCAATGCCTTTTGCTTGGAGCCAAGAGATGCTTCTGTCTCCGCTTTCGAAAACAGAACATCCGGGTCCTCGCTGCAAGAAAAGACAAAAACCGTAGCAATAATAGCAAGTATGAGCCAGCGTTGAAGCCCCATAATCATTCTCCTTAAACCTCCGTTGGAAAAAATTAACAGAACTGCCAGTTACAGCAAGGTTTATTTGGCAGCTGCTCTTTCCGGATATAGGCCTCAGGCTCTGTTCAGCAGACCCTTGACTGTGTTAAGATGTGGGGTTGCTCGGCTGGATCAACCCTGCCGGCAGACGGGGAGGAGCGTGGGTGGGCGGCTCCCGGCTTTGGTCCTGGCCCCGGGAAGAGGCTCTTCATCTGCGTCAGGGTAGGCCGGGGCGGGTTTCGTGTTGGATTGTTTTGATTGCAGTCCTAAGTTCCGGCCAATCATTTACAACGGAAACAGGGCGTCGTGATTTCATGTGGTTTCGAGTCAATTCAGAGCAGCAAAATATTTTTATGCCTAACGGCCGGCCGGGGCGAATGTGAATGCCCGGGAGGCATCAAAGCACCCTTTTGCAGCCTATCAGGATTTGTTGATCCGGAAGCGATACAGCCAGAATACGCTGAAGGTATACTGCTCTTATTTTCGTGATTTTGTGCAGCACTTTGGTGTCGAGCAGATAGACCGTCTGGGCAGGGACGAAATAAATGCTTATATCCTTTGTCTGGTGCGGGAGCGTGATATTTCCCGGAGTCAGCAGAACCAGCGCATCAATGCCATCAAGTTCTATTATGAAAAGGTCTTGGGCCGGCCGAGGCAGATTTATGAGATTGACAGGCCGAGAAAGAAGGTGCGTTTGCCACAGGTTTTGTCCAAGCGTGAAATCAGATCAATACTTGGTCAAATTCAGAATCTGAAACACAGGATGATTGTCTCATTATTATATTCTGCAGGTTTACGACGTTCAGAAGTGCTCAACTTGAAAATTGCCGACATTCAATCTGAAAGATCTGTTTTACGTGTCCGCGGCGCTAAGGGCGGCAAGGACCGATATAGCTTATTATCGGAGCAGTTGCTTACAGGGTTAAGGGAATATTATCGCAGTTATCATCCACAGGAGTATTTGTTTGAGGGTCAGGGTGGTGGCAAGTACAGTGCGGCAAGTGTGGCAGCTGTTTTGAGGCGGGCTGGGGCAGCGGCCTTAAAAAAGCGGGTGACACCGCACATGTTAAGACACTCCTTTGCCACGCATTTACTGGAGCAGGGGACGGATTTGCGCTACATTCAGGAGTTATTGGGGCATAGCAGTTCCAAAACAACGGAGATCTACACCCATGTCAGCAATCGTAATTTAAAAAAGATCAAGAATCCCATCGATGAGATTCTTGATCCTTCGGAAAAGTAAAGATACTCCTCGGATTTGGCAGAATAAATGCAATGTAGAGTGGGCCTACAATGAAAATAAATACAATAAACATACACAGACGTTAGCCGTCACTCTAAGAAGTACACTGCAATTTGACAAATAGTTAAACCGAAAGAAGAAAATGAAAACAAAAAATAAAATAACCCGAGGGATAACTAAAGACTTTGCAGAGGCATTCAAAAAAAGTGAACTTTATAAGCTTTGGGGAGAACATAAAGATGAATTATTTATTGGCGTGAGGAATGATTATCTGAATTTATATTACAATTGTGATAGCATTGCCAAGATTGAATACAAAAAACTAGACAAGAAAATTGATTGCGAAATTGATAAGTATTATATAGACGGAAAACATTATAACAGCAAAGACAAAGAAAAACGATATAAAATTGAGCAGAAAGAAATCTGCAAACAATACGAAGTTATTAAAATGCACAGCAATGATAAAGCAACTCCAGAAAAAAAGGCTCAATCAAAATTAGTTCTCTTAAACAATGAAAATTCAGATTCTAATTGGTTTTGTATTGATGTTGAATATGTAAAAGCATTTAATAATAAAGCAGAAAAAAAGGAAGCAGATTTTAATGGACGATTTGATATTATCGCACTTTCCAAAATGAAACCGCATAAGGTTGCTTTGATAGAATTAAAATATGGCAGCGGTGCCATAGGAGGCACAAGTGGAATTTACAAACATGTTGAGGATTTTAGCAAATTTTGCGAGAAAGGTTATTTTGAGGGACAATTAAAACAAGAAATTATTGAAATAGTAAAAAGTCAGAAAGAACTTGGAATAGCAGTGCCATTTAAATCGCCCGAAGAGTTTGATATATTAACGCCTGATTTTTACTTTATTACATTAGACAACAATGCTGAAAAAGAAAATGCAAGCACACCTAAACAAACAATGGCAGGCTACCTTTTCAATGACAAGCGTTGGGGCTGTAAAAAATTAACAACTAAAGATTCTGTAGAGAAAATGTTTGGTGATATCACAAAGAAAGACAATAAATTTTTTGCCACATTTTTATTTTCAAAAGCAACGCTTGAAAATATTGGAATTACAGACATAATTGATGGCACTTACAATGAAAGAATTTTACCTGTATGAAACTAACAATACATAGAGGAACAAATCAAATTGGAGGTTGCATAACCGAAATTGAAAGTAGCGGCTATAAGATTTTTATTGACTTTGGCGAACAGTTGCCAGGGACGGAGATTAAAGAATTGAACCCGATAGATGGATTAACTTGTGGTGACATTTCAAAAAGTGCATTATTCATAACTCACTATCACGGCGACCATATTGGAAAAATTTGCGATACTGTTGTTGATTTACCAATATACGTTGGAAAAACTGCACTCAAAATATTTAGTTGTCTCGAAAGCAGATTATCATATATCCCAGACCCAAACGAGTCAGAAAAACATAAAAAAATTGTTGAGCGTATTAAGACAATCAACACTTTTGAGCAATTACAAAAAATAAGAATCGGAGAAATTACCGTTACACCATTATTAATTGACCATTCCGCTTTCGATGCTTATATGTTTATTATCGACGCTGATAACAAACGAATACTTCACACGGGCGATTTTCGCGGACACGGATTTAGAAGTAAAGGACTTATTCCAACGCTAAAAAGCTATGCCAAAAATATTGATTACATAATTTCGGAAGGTTCAAATATTCAACGTCCAAATGCGACAATCCAAACGGAGCAAGAATTGCAAAAAGATTTTGAATTGCAATTTAAAAACAACAAATACAACTTTGTTTTAGTTTCTTCTACTAATATTGACAGAATATTTGCACTGTACCATGCTTCAAAAAATGCAAAACGCTGTTTTGTATGTGACAGTTATCAGACTAGTATTTTAAAAATAGTTTCCGAAAATCATAAGCAATTCACTAAATTTTACGATATAGATTTCAACCAAACAAGAAGCCCTGTAGGTCGTTTCTTTGATTTAAAACGTCAAGGACAAAATCCATTTTCTTTCGATGGTAAATTAAAAACGTATTTAGAAAAATACGGATTTTGTATGCTTATACGCTCAAATGATTCATTTCAACCTCTTATCACTGAGTATGCTAAATCAATTGATTCAAAAGTATTTTATTCATTGTGGAATGGATATTTGGATAGTAAGAAAACTGCTTTTAATGAATCTTTATATAATTTTTTGAAACCTTATGAAATTGAGTATATGCACACAAGTGGGCATGCTGATTTGGAAACACTAAAGACAGTTTTTGAAACAGTTAAGCCCAAAGGTGGCATTATACCTATCCACACAGAAGCACCTGATAAATTTCAAGAATTATTTCACGAACAGACTACTATTATTCCTCTTCATGATAGAGATGTATTTGATGTAAAATAAAAACGGATTAATAATGATAAAAAAGAGCGAACGGCTAACAAAGGCTATATGCAATAAGGGTTTTAGTGGTAATTCAAGCATTCTGCCCCGCTCAAACTTCGGTGTAGGTGGACAGGATAGTAGCCCGCAATCCCTTACTGCACATAGCCTCAACCGTTATCGGTAAGATTTTAAAGAGGTGAAAATAATTTTCGGATTAGCTTACTGCATTGGCACCAAATAAATTGAATATTGGCCAGGTAATCATGGAGAACACCTATCAGCACGCCTAATCTTGTGTCAGCGTATTGAGCATCAGAAAACAGGAGGAAAAAAATGAAAACCAAATTAGCTGTAAGAATGGGACTTTTGAGTGTTTTACTGCTCGTTGTGTTCTCCTGCGAGGAGGACCCGGCAAGTTCAAAGATCGGACCCCTGTATGTAATTGAAGTGACTCCAGCCGCCGTAAATATGGAGATTGATTCCACACAACAATTTACTGCACTGGGTAGAGACGCGGATATGAATGTGATTGAAGACCTTTCATTCACCTGGACCTCACGCTATCCGGAAGTGGGTACGGTGGATCAAACCGGATTATTTACGGCGATTTCCTCAGGGACAACTTTTTTGACGGCCAAATCCGGAACTGTGGAAAGCGCCCAGGTAATGGTGACCGTTTATGACCCGGTTTTCTCCATTGTAATACAACAAGACTCACTGACGGTTTATGTTGACGCTACTGTTCAGTTTACTGCCGTGGGCAAGGATATGAACGGCAATGACATGACCGGGTTATCCTTTACCTGGGAGACCGGGAATACCGCCATTGCCACGATTGATAAAGCAGGTGTGGCGACAGGTATTACCCCGGGGAATACCACGGTTACGGCAAAACTGCGTGCGGTGGAGAGTTTGTCGGCAGTTGTGATAGTTAGAGAGAAAAACACAGGTACATTAACCGATATTGACGGTAATATCTATCAAACTAAAAAAATCGGGGATCAATGGTGGCTGGCAGAGAACCTGAAGGTGACCCATTACCGCAACGGTGATGCAATACCCGAGGTGACTGATAATACAGAATGGACAAATTTAACGACGGGTGCCTATTGTGAGTATGATAACAACCCAGCCAGTGTGGACACGTACGGCCGGCTGTACAATTGGTACGCAGCGACCGACAGCCGGAATATCGCTCCTGAAGGCTGGCATGTACCCACCGATGATGAATGGAAAGCGTTGGAGATGACTCTTGGTATGAGCCAGTCAGAGGCCGACGATTCAGGCTGGCGGGGAACGGACCAGGGCAGCCAACTGGCGGGGAATGCAGACCTTTGGACAGATGGTAATCTTGAGAACAATGCTGCATTCGGGAGCAGCGGTTTTGCCGCGTTTCCCGGGGGTTGCCGCCTCAGCAGCTATGGTTACTTCGGCAGTATGGGTGGCGGCGCCTACTTCTGGTCATCTACGGAGTACGGTAGTAACGGCGCCTGGTACCGGGTATTGCTCTACGGCTATGCCGATGTCGACCGGAACTACTACGGTAAGCAGGTCGGTTTTTCGGTGCGTTTGGTGAGGGATTAGACTATTTGACTATTTATCCCGACAATTAATTGTCGGGATCGAATTGGGTTGGTCCTATGGCAAAATATGATGAGTTACCGGTATATAAGGCAAGTTATGACTTGCTGCTTGAGATTTTCCGCTTCACCAAGGAATTCAAACGGGAGTATAAATATACGGTCGGTGAAAGCCTTAAAAAGGAGATGCTGGAAATGATCACCTACATATACCGAGCCAACAGCAAACACGATAAACAGGAAACGCTGCAGCTGGCTAGAGAGAAAATTGAGGTGATCCGTCTGTTTGTGCGGATGATGAAAGACTTGCACCAGATCAGTTTGAAAAGATTCGTGCAGGTAAACAAACAGATCGAAAATGTATCCAGACAATTAACGGGATGGCAAAAATCAAAAAAAGAATTGACTGTTTAGCCGGAGTTGCTTATTGCCAAGGCATAAGCAAGAGAGCGTATTTAAATCCGGCAGCCTCCTTGTGTTCTTCACGAGGTATCAGTTCATGTTTTCTGGAAATGAAGATATGATTAATCAAATGGCTGCTTTATTGCCGCGTTTCCCGGGGGTTACCGCAACAACAACAATGGTAACTTCAACAATATGGGTAACAACGCCAACTTCTGGTCGTCCACGGAGAACAATAGTAACAACG
>JAIPJM010000045.1 GCA_021734255.1 Fidelibacterota bacterium
TGTTTTAATAATCTGATTGCCTGATTTCTCAGTAACTCCAGATTCTCTAACGATAGTTTTCTTGCGTCTGTTTTTTCCATGGCTCAATATAACATTTTAACACTTATATCATACGACTATGTTGGGCCGTCTTAATAACGATCCTGTTTACCAGGCCAAGGAATTCGACTATTTGCCGCAGATAGGAACAATGTTCTTATGGAATCTTTCTGATGAAACGTTTTTTGAATTCCTGAACTACTGAGCACTCTCAAATACCGCCTGGAAAACTCGTCAGCCAGGAAAGGATAATGGAGGCGGGGAACAATGGGAACCGAGTGAACTACTGCCAGCGGTGCAGGAGTCGGCGGGAGAGCCTGATCATTGGTAGCTCCATGTATTGATAACTAATACTTGCCCAGAGCAGGCAGCCAGCCAATAATATCACTGCGAACATGAGGTCAGGAAGGTAACGGGCGAGCCCTAGAATTGCCCATAGTTTGCCTATGATGGAAAGTATCAGGAGATGGGAGAGATACAGCGAATACGATGCATTCCCTATGCTCTCAAGTATGGGGGGACTGTACTTCCGAAAGAATGGATTGGCAAACAGAAATCCGGTAACGATGAAAACGGCAGGTAAACCAAAGCGTGTGAGTCGACCGAATCTGGTGCCATACATGTCAAAGACCTCAGCTGCTGATAGTCCGAAAATCTCAAGCAGCACCAAAGCTGCAGCAATGACGAGGAAAGGTGTAGGGTTCAGATCAGGCCGTTTCAGGTATAGCGAACCGATGAAGAAACCCATGCTAAACTCGATCAGAAGTGGATCGGTAGCCAGGCTCCATATGGCCAGGTCTGCCTGAAAAAAGGTGCCAGCCAGTACCAAAAAGATGCTCCCAGCATAAAGATATTTGATCTCAATATGCCGTTTTACCGCAATAAGCAGGGTGATGAGCAGGTAGAAATAGATCTCAAACTCCAGCGTCCAGCCGATAATAAGGATCGGTAGGTCCTGATTTGGAATGAGGAATGCAGATAGGAGCACAGACATCGGGGTCAGATGACCGGATGTTTCCATAATACTCCCCTGAATGAGCAGATTACCGATCACAAAGAGACCAAGGTAGATCCAATAGATGGGGTAGATTCGCGTAGCCCGCCTCAATAGAAATGAAAGCGCACCCGTATCGCCACCTTTCATCCGTGCTGTAATAATGGCCATGATCACACCACTGATCACGAAAAATACATCAACACCGGCGTTGGCGATCTCCGTACTGGCGAACAGATATTTATGTGAGGATCCATACTGGCGAATGATGCCATTCATATGGATAAATACAATGGCGATAGCAGCAAAGCCCCGCAGGACTTGAATACTGATGATCTCTTTTTTCAAATTCTCGTTCCTTAATGGACAGAGAAATATTTTGCTTCTGGATGATGAACAATAATTGCCGAGGTGCTTTGTTCCGGGACGATCTGAAACCCCTCAGTCAGATGTAAGCCCTCCGTTTCTGCATCCAGCAATTTAAAGATCAGCTTCTGATCACTGAGATCCGGACAGGCTGGGTACCCAAAGGAGTACCTGCTTCCATGATACTTCTGGCTGAAGAGATCCTTGATGCTTGGACCTTCAGCACCATCTATTCCCAGCTCGGATCTCACCTTCCGATGCCAATATTCAGCCAACGCCTCTGCCGTCTCGACCGCCAGACCATGGAAGAACAGGTAGTCTGTATAGTTATCAGATTTGAACAGCTCCTGGGCATAATGTGTGGCTTTTTCACCTACGGTTACCAACTGAAAGGAGAGGATATCCTTTTTACCCCATGATTTTGGAAGATAATAGTCGGAAATGGATCGACCGGGTGTCTTTTGCTGGCGTGGGAAGTCAATATACAGCTCCGTTTGCTCATCTGTGGGGTTTTCATAAACCCAAAGTCTGTCACCTTCTGACTGACAGGCATAATATCCATAGATCACTTTAGGGACAAGCAGGTCATTATCTTTGACCAGTGCTTTTAGCTTTTCGAAAGTAGGCAGGATCGTCTCTTCTTCGATCCTGGCATATTCTGCGGGTGTGAGTTTACCACGTTTATATCCCCATTGTCCCCTGAAGAGAGCCGCTTTATTGATATATGGGAAAAGGTCGTCCAATTGGATATCGTCAATGACCTTTCTACCCCAGAAAGGTGCTTCGGGTATTTTCTCTACCATTTGAGGTAAGACGATCTCAAAATCTTTCTCCTCCTTGGGACTGCTTTTTGGAGTGCTCGTCTGCACCTTAGCCGGCGATTGCCCGGATAAATTCTCCATCTCCTGCATAAAATTCAGACCGTCAAATGCATCCTTTGCATAGCTCAAGGCTCCTGAATACAGTGCTCTCAAGTCCTTTTCCACATAGGATCGGGTCAGGGCTGCTCCCCCCAGGATAATGGGCGGGGTTAAGCCTCGATTCATGAGCACTTCCAGATTCTCTTTCATCACGATGGTCGATTTCACCAGGAGACCGCTCATGCCAATGGCATCGGCTTTTTCATCCTGAAAAGATTGTATCATGGACTCAACTGGGACCTTGATCCCCAGGTTGACCACGTTGAAACCATTATTGGTGAGAATGATGTCAACCAGGTTCTTTCCAATATCGTGGACATCTCCCTTTACCGTGGCCAGGACGATTTTGCCCTTATCAGAGACATCGGTTTTCTCCATGAACGGCTCCAGGTATTTGACTGAGGATTTCATCGTCTCCGCAGACTGTAGCACAAAAGGAAGTTGGAGTTTACCTGCCCCGAATAGGTCGCCGACGGTTTTCATGCCATCCAGGAGTACCGTATTGATGATCTCCAGGGCAGAACTCGCCGTCAGCGCCTCCTCCAGGTCCGCTTCCAGGCCCGCTCGATTTCCGTCAATGATGCGCTTCGTCAGTCTCTCTCCAGCCGTTAAGTCACTCAGATCGACAGGCGCTTTTACTTCTTTCAGGCGACTGGAATGGGATTCAATAAGTTCGGTCAAGGGATCATAATCTGAAGTGCGTCTATCAAATATGAGATCCTCACATAATTGTCTGTCCTCGTCACTGATCTTATGGTAGGGTCGTATCTTGCCGGCATGCAGAATGGCGGCATCCAGTCCGGCTTCGATCGCTTGATGCAGAAAGACTGAATTAAGGACATGCCGTGAAGCGGGTTTCAGTCCGAAAGATACATTTGAGACGCCGAGGCTGGTGAAGGTTTCGGGGTATTCGGCTTTGATCAGTCGGATGCCTTCCAGAGTGGCCATGGCAGAGTCCCGGAATTCCTCATCACCAGAAGCAAGGGTGAAGGTAAGGGGGTCAAAGAAGAGGTCACTGGCTCTCATCCCATGCTGAGTTACAGCCAGCTTATAAATTCTTTTGGCGATCGCCAGTTTCTGCTCAGCTGATTTAGCCATGCCGTCTTCATCGATGGTGAGGCATACCAGACCGGCACCGAACTCGCGGCAGAGTTTGATCACTTCGATTGCTCGTTCTTCACCGTCTTCCAGGTTGATGGAGTTGACAATAGCACGGCCGGTAACCCGCTCCAGTGCAGCGCGAATAGCCTCTGGACTGGTTGAATCGATCATGATGGGAATTGAGATCTGACTATTGAGCCTCTCTATGTAGGCTTCCATATCTTTGGTCTCGTCACGACCGACATAGGCAACACAAACATCAAGGATGTGGGCGCCCTCATCCGCTTGCTCCTTCGCCAGGTTCACCATGCCGTCAAGGTCATCCGAAAGAAGCATTTCCCTGAAAAGTTTTGATCCATTCGCATTGGTACGTTCACCAATAATGAGGGGTCGCGGTTCCTGCTTATAGGCAGATACGCTGTACAGGGATGTGCTGCCAGCTGAGAATTGGGTTTGACGAGGTGCCGGGTTCTGTGATGCTGCTTTTTCGACCACTGCCCGCATATGCTCAGAGGTCGTACCACAACAGCCGCCGACGATATTCACCCCCATATCAGACACAAAATGATTCAGGTCATGCGCCAGATCGTGGGCGGATAGATCGTATACCATCTCACCCTTAACATTTTTTGGTAGACCCGCATTTGGAATCACGGAAATAGGGAAGGGCGAGTGGGAGGATAGCGTGTGCAAATGTTCACCCATGGCAGCGGGTCCCGTGCCGCAATTCAACCCGATGACTTCCAGTGGATAGGGTTCCAGGGTGGTGAGTGCACCCAGCATATCAGTCCCCAATAGCATTGTCCCAGTGGTCTCCATGGTCACTGATGCAATGACAGGGGTGTTTTTTCTTTTATTCTGAAGTGTGTGAAAGACCGCATTCAACGCAGCTTTTGCCTGAAGCGGATCCTGAACCGTTTCAACGATGAGGACATCGACTTGCCCATCGATCAATCCTCTGGCCTGTTCCAAATATGCCTGATAGAGATCATGATATGAGATATGACCCAGCGAGGGGAGACGGGTCCCCGGGCCCATACTGCCTGCGACGTAGCGTGGATGTGCAGGTGTGGAGAACGAGCGAGCGACATCTCGGGCCAGGCGGGCTGCCTCAAGATTGATCTCATACACTTTTTCAGACAGATCATAATCACCCAGGACGATGTGAGTGCCTCCGAATGTGTCCGTTTCGATCACATCACAGCCAGCTTCCAGGAATCCAGCATGAATGGACCTGATGGCATCTGGTTTTGAAAGGACCAACAATTCATTGCAGCCATCCTTACCCCAAAAATCATCTGGAGTGAGGTCAAGCTTCTGGATACTGGTACCCATAGCTCCATCAAAAACAATGACTTTATCGGCCAGGCGTTCTCTAAAGGATTGTGCCATAAATCTCCTAATGGTGCAATTATTGCCTCCAATCTAAGACTATGCCAAAACACTAGGGTTTGCCAGCTTTTTTCCTGACATTGTTTAGATTGCTTGTTACATTGTGGCATGCTAACGAGGGTAATAATAGTCTTGATCTTAGGGGTTTTCATGGCCGCATGTAACCCTGTGGGAGAAGATACAAAAGAGGTGGATCAGGAATTCGGAAGAGTTCCAAATCAGGAGAGCTGGAATACAACCGTGCGTATTAATTCAGTCGGAAAAGAAACGGTTCAAGCAAGAGCTGCCTATTCGGCCCAATACGAAGATCCTCAGGAAGTCGTATTCATTGGTGACGTACAGCTGGACTTTTTTGATCTTGAAGGTAATCACAGCTCAACCCTGTCAGCAGATACCGGGCGTATTGATGAAAAACGACATCTTTTTACGGCAAATGGGAATGTATATGTGGAATCGGATTCGGGAATGACACTTGCAACAAGTGTATTGTTCTGGCACGAGAATAAGGAACTGATCTATACTGATCAGCGGATCGTGTTTACTGCAGCCTCCGATACGCTCTATGGCATTGGATTCGAATCTGATGCCAACCTTGAGAACTGGACCATTAAGGAACCAACTGGGGTGACGTATAGAGAATTTTCTGATGAGTGAGATCACCCTTTCAGGCAATAATCTGGTTAAAAGATACGGGAAAAGAACAGTGGTGAACGACGTCACTGTTAGCGTGAAAACCGGTGAGGTTGTTGGACTCCTTGGCCCTAATGGTGCCGGGAAGACCACGACCTTTTACATGGTGACGGGGATGATCCGTCCAAATTCAGGCTCAGTCCATCTGGCCGGGCAGGAGATAACGGGATACCCCATGTATCAGAGAGCCCGCGCTGGTATTGGATATTTGCCGCAAGAGGCCAGTATTTTCAGGAAACTCAGCGTTGAGGATAATTTGAAACTGGTACTGGAGACGCTAGACCTTACGAAGCAGGAGCAGGAGGAAAAACTGGAAACGCTCCTGGAAGAATTATCCATCACCCATGTTCGAACGAACAAAGGTCATCAGCTCAGTGGTGGTGAGCGAAGGCGGACCGAGATCGCCCGAGCCTTGGTAACGGATCCAAATTTCATCTTACTGGATGAACCGTTTGCAGGTGTTGATCCCATCGCCGTAGAAGATATTCAACAGATCGTCCGCACCTTAAGATCAAAAAATATCGGGATCTTGATAACAGATCATAATGTCCATGAAACCCTTTCCATCACGGACAGGAGTTACCTGCTTTTTCAAGGACAGATCCTGCTAGCAGGCGATGCTGAGTTTCTGGCCAACGATGAACAGGCCAGGAAATTGTACCTGGGTAGTAATTTTAGGTTGGATAGATAGAACATATGGAACTATCACAACATCTCGAACTGAAACAGACGCTGACGCCCCAGCAGATCCTGCTATCGACATTATTGCAGCTACCATCTCTGGCTCTTGAACTCAGAATAAAAACTGAATTGGAGATGAATCCACTCCTGGAATTGGAAGATGATATTGAGGAATTGGACAATCCAGAGGAAGAATCGGAAGTAGATGAACCAGAGATTGATCTGGATGATTATTTCCAGAACGATGGTTACGAAGCAAAAGAGTATTATGATAAAAGCAATGAGGAAATGGAGGTGCAAAATGCGTACACCCCAAGTCTTGCTGAAGAACTTCTGGAGCAGATAGCAACGCTGCACATGGACGCGGACAGCCGCGTGATCATGGAAGAGATGATCTGGAACATCGATGAACGCGGTTACCTGACCATGGAGTTGGAGATCATAGCCGAAAAATTTGAGGTTGATCTCAAGTCCATCGAAAAGTTGCACGGAAAACTGATGCAGCTGGATCCCATCGGCATTGGGGCACGGACTCTCCAGGAATGCCTGTTGGTTCAGGCCGAGCGGGAATACCCACAGACACCTGCCCATTTCATCATCCGTGATTATTTTGAAGAATTTGCGAATAAACGTTTTGAACGTATCCTGAGGAAGCTCCATCTGACGAGAAGTGGTTTGCGGGAAGCTGAGGAAATGATCTCTCACCTCAACCCAAAACCTGGTGACGGATATCTGGATCCGCGCACCAATTATGTCACCCCGGATTTTTATATCAGTGAACAGGATGGGGATTTTATTGTCACCTTGAATGACTCCTTCATTCCTGATCTCCGAATTTCTGGTAGCTACAAAAATATGATTTCGAACCAGAAAAGTTTGGACACGGATACCAAGGTCTTTCTGAAAAAGAAAGTTGAATCGGCTAAATGGTTCATTAATTCTATCCAGATGCGCCGGATCACCATGTTGAAGGTGATCAACTCCATCATTGAACACCAGCGTGAGTTCTTCCTGAAGGGTCAGGATTATTTGCGTCCCATGGTCCTCCGTGATATTGCCGAGGATATCAGTATGGATATTTCCACGATCAGTCGTGTGACCAGTGGGAAGTACGCTCAGACAGACTGGGGCACTTTCGAATTACGTTATTTCTTCTCAGAGGGTATTGAAGCAGAGGATGGAGAAAACATTTCCACCCGCCGCATCAAGGAACGCCTCCGTGTGATCATAGAGGAAGAGAATAAATCCAGGCCTATTTCTGATGAGGCCATTTCAAAGCTCCTGCAAACCGAAGGATTCCCCATCGCCCGGCGTACGGTAGCCAAGTACCGGGAACAGCTCAATATTCCAGTCGCTCGCCTACGCAGAGAAATATAGAGAGCGTCGGCGCGACAAGCCCGCCTTCGTCGGGAGATATAAACCCACCCCATAAATTGTGAATGATCCGGTGGTGCATCCACCGAGATGCTAGCTTACTTATAGAGCCGCTTATGGATTCTGTACAGGACGAAATAGATATTAAGTACAGTTACGATCAGGATCCACAGGAAGTGGGTGAGGAGCTCAAAGCTCCACATCTGATTGAAGATGCCCCGGCTTAATTCCACTCCGTGATATAAGGGCGTGAACCAGGCAATGATCTGGACGATCTCTGGTAGCTGCTCCAGCGGAAAGAAGATTCCTGAAAATAGAAAAAGTGGGGTCAGGAAAAGCGTGAAGAAATAATTGAACAGTTCGATCTCTTTGATGAATGAAGTGAAGATCAAACCCACAGTTGCGAATAATAGACCAATGATGAACAGCAGGGGGAAAATAAGCAAAATGCCAGGATGCCATCCCAGCCCGAATACGAAAAGGATGCTCCAGAAGGCACCGCCATAGATAGTCCCTCGGGTGGCCCCCCATAAGAGTTCACCCATGGCCAGGTCTTTCGGATTAATGGGTGTTGAGAGGATACCATCATAGATCCGGTCGAAATTCATTTTAACGAATACGTTGTAAGTGGTCTCAAGAGACGCTCCCCACATGATGCTGGATACCAGGAGGCCCGGTGCAATGAATTCCAGGTAGGATGTACCGCCCATGTCATTCACATAGGCGCCGAGACCGACTCCCATCCCGATCAAGTACAGGAATGGCTCAAAAAAGTTGGGCAGGATATTGAGTTTCCAGGTTCGTTTATAAACGGTGGCATTCCGCTGCCAAACGCGCCAGGCAGACAGAAGTCGAACGGGAGGAGCTGCCTTTTTCAATCGATCAACTCCCTGCCTGTCAGCTTGAGAAAGACATCCTCCAGGGAGGAGCGACGACTGAGAACGGTCTTGACCTTCAAATCGAGCTCCTGAATTCGGGTATATAGATTTGTCGACCCTGAGCTGTAGAGTAAGAGTCGATCAGCAAGTGATTCTGAGTACTCCACCTCATCTTGCACGACCTCAAGGATCTTGCGTCTTTGTTCTGTGTCCCCCCGCACCTCAACGACCTGTGGCGGGATCTCCTGGTTGATGAGTTCCCAGGGGGAGCCCTCTGTTACAATTCTGCCTCGATCCATTACTGCCATCCGGTCACACAGTTGTTCTGCTTCATCCATGTAGTGTGTCGTTAATAAGAGCGTCACTCCGCGGTCGATCAATTCATGGCATTTAGCCCAGACGTGGTGTCTGGCTTGTGGATCCAAGCCCGTAGATGGTTCGTCCAGAATGAGGACATCCGGTTTGTTGATCAGGGCACGAGCGATCTGGAGCCGACGTTTCATACCACCACTCAGTCGTCTCACATTCTCATCCCTTTTCTCGCCCAGCTGGAAAAAATCAATGAGTTCTTCAGCCCGAATGAGAGCATCTTCACGTTTCATGTCATAGTAACGTGCGTAAACCAGCAAATTATTCATGACATTCAGATCATAATCCAGACTGTCATCCTGGGTGACCACGCCGATGCTGCGCTTGACTGCGCTCATATCATCATTAACATCCAAATCATTGACGATCAGGGAGCCGTCGCTGGAGGGGGTGGCACAATAGATCATGCGCATGACGGTCGTTTTTCCCGCACCATTCGGTCCTAGAAACCCATAGCAGGTTCCAGCTTCGATCTGGAAATCAATTGCATTTACTGCGACCAGATCTCCGTAAGTCTTGGTGAGTCCCTTGGCTTTTACGATGGGTGAACGTTCCATGAATCAACTTAAGCATATTTACTTGAAAGAGAATACGAATAGAGCTGTCCTGTGCTTGACCTTAGACCTGAAGCGGTCACCTTTTTTCCAAGGGGTCGATGTTTTGTCTTGCATTACAATCACTGGTGTTCTAATGTATCAGTGCAATGAAACAAGCTTATACCCATACCGAACTATCCAAACTACTGGCGTCAATCAGTGACGCGGAACAGATGGGGAAATTGCTCCAGGATTTTCTCACTCCCCAGGAATTGGAAGATTTGATTTTGCGGTGGGAGATCATCAAACTGCTACACTCTGGAATGCCACAGCGGGAGATCGCCCAGACACTGGGTGTTGCTATTGGTACGGTTTCTCGTGGAGCCAGGGAGTTGAAGTATGGGCATAATGGGTTTGCAAAACTTTTGGAAAAGATTGAGGGGACGGGGAAGTGATTCAACAGATAACTATACACACTGTCCTCACCGAGTGGAACTGGCGATTTCAAACTCGCTAGGCTCCTCACTCATCAGTAATAACTAGGATCAGAATTAAGGAGTTAAAGTGAAGAAAATATTTCTTTCAGAACAAGACATGCCAAAAACCTGGTATAATATTGCGGCGGATCTACCAACTATGCCAAATCCGCCCCTGCATCCAGGCACAAAACAACCCCTGGGTCCAGAGGACCTGGCGCCCCTATTCCCTATGGCCTTGATCGAGCAGGAGATGAGCGCTGAACGTGAGATCGCCATACCGGAGCCAGTGCAGGAAGCACTCAAACTCTGGAGACCTTCACCGCTTATTCGCGCCACCGGTCTTGAAAAAGCACTGGGTACACCAGCCAAGATCTACTACAAGTATGAAGGTGTGAGTCCTGCAGGTAGTCATAAACCGAATACAGCTTTGGCCCAGGCCTACTACAACAAGCAGGAAGGTGTAAAAAGAATTACCACTGAAACCGGTGCCGGACAATGGGGCAGTTCCATGGCACTTGCCGGTCAGCTTTTTGACCTTGAGGTCAAGGTTTACATGGTGAAGATCAGTTACGAACAGAAACCATATCGACGCTCAATGATGAAGAGTTGGGGCGCTGATATTGTTCCCAGTCCAAGCACAGATACTGAGTATGGCCGTAAGGTTCTGGCCGCAGATCCTGATAGTAATGGTTCCTTGGGGATCGCTATCTCGGAAGCGATCGAGGATGCTGTCCAGCGAGAAGATACAAAATACACCCTGGGAAGTGTTTTGAACCACGTGCTCCTCCATCAGACAGTTATCGGCCTGGAGACAAAGAAACAGATGGAAATAGCAGGTGACATACCAGACATTGTTATCGGTTGTGTCGGTGGCGGTAGCAACTTTGCCGGTTTGGCCTTTCCCTATCTACGCGATAAGATCAATGGTGCCGATATTGAGTTCCGGGCTATTGAGCCCTCTGCTTGCCCTACGCTTACCAGAGGGAAGTTCACTTATGATTTTGGTGATACTGCGCAGATGACCCCACTGGTGACCATGTATACCCTGGGACATACATTCATGCCTCCAGGCATTCATGCCGGTGGTTTACGCTACCATGGTATGGCCCCCATGCTCTCCCATGTGGTGAAAGAGGGTCTGGTTGATGCTTACTCCTTCAATCAGGTAGAAGTATTCGACGCTGCCACACTATTCGCCAAAACTGAGGGGATCATTCCTGCCCCGGAATCTTCGCATGCGATCAAGGGAGCCGTGAATGCGGCACTTGAAGCAAAAGAAGCAGGTGAGGAAAAAGTCATTCTCTTTAACTTGAGCGGGCATGGTCATTTTGACATGACAGCCTATGATGCATACTTTGCCGGGCAGCTCACAGATTATTCTCCAACGGAGAAGGATCTGGAAGTGGGTTTTGCCTCAACAGAGGGGTTACCTCCAGCTTAAACCATACACACTCCGGTAGGCTGGGCTATCCAGTCTACCGGGCCTCCTTGATCAAGTAGTGAACTGCGAGATACCGCGCCGAAGCTCAGTGAGCATAGGCGGGTAATTCCTTCCACGAACAAACTACCCCACATTTGAAATTGAATTTGAATCCAGCGAACGCAGACTATCTTCGTGCCCAATTGAAAAGTTAAAACAAAACCTATAGACGTAGTTTAGGGAGAATGAATTGAAGAGAAAAATGAACAAATTTTATGATAGCCAGGATTTGATCCACAGCCCCAGTGGCCGAATGCTAAGGATCATGAGTGAATATATCGGACCGCAGGATCTATTCAAAAAAAATAAGGTCCATGACACCATCGTATTTTTTGGGTCGGCAAGAACACAACCCAGGCACCTCGTTCAGGAAGCCATAGTAAAAGCAAAGAAAAATGGATCGAGTGTTGAGGAATTAGAGCTTCTGAATCGGGATCTGGAGATGTCGCGCTACTATGAAGATGCGCGTGAGCTTGCCTATAAAATGACCAAATGGTCAAAGAAATTAAAACAAAGTAAGAGAAGATTTATTGTTGCGACTGGCGGTGGTCCCGGGATCATGGAAGCTGCCAACCGGGGTGCAGCTGAAGCAAAAGGATTATCAGTTGGATTAAACATATCCCTGCCCTTTGAACAGTCAGGTAATCCATACATCAGTCACGAACTTGAGATGGAATTCCACTATTTCTTTATGCGTAAATACTGGTTCGTTTACCTGGCAAAAGCACTGCTGGCTTTCCCCGGCGGCTTTGGTACTTTTGACGAATTATTCGAGACACTCACCCTCATTCAAACAAAAAAAACCAGCAAATCAATGCCGGTTGTTCTATTTGGTACGAAGTTTTGGGATAGAGCAATGAATATGGAAGCCCTGGCTGAAATGGGAACCATCAGTCCCGAAGATCTGGATCTAATGTACCGGACCGATAGCGTGGACGATGCCTTTAATTACCTGACGAAACGATTATCTGAACTCTACCTTGATGAAGTAGAGTAAAAGCTAATCTGGATAACAGATTTTCCCCAGCCGGGCCGGTCGACTTGCACCGGTCACTGTGGGAATATTTCCTGGGAGATCATTCATCCTCAGGTAGGCGAGATAGGCGAAGCCAAATGCCTCCTTGTTGTCTTCGGTGACACCATCTTTTGCCACCGTTTCACAATTTATTTCTGGCAGTGCTTCTTGTATAAGCGACATTAAAGTTTTATTTTTAGTACCACCCCCACTTACATACATCGTGCTTGGCGTATACGCTTCTCCCAATTGTTTTATGGAGTCGGTAATCGTGCGGGCAGTTAAAACTGTAAGTGTTAAAACTATATCTTCATGGTTTAGGTTAGACTCGGAGTTATATCTGGACATGATTGATTTAAAATAGTTTAAACCGAACTGCTCTTGTCCTGCGGACTTGGGCGGCGAGAGTTTATAAAACTCGTGACTCAATAAATGTTTTAACATGCTTTCATTTAAGTTCCCACCTTGCGCAATTGTCCCGGATGGATCAAACTCGTGGGCACCTCCAGTTAAGGATCGAACGGCCTTGTCTATAAGTGTGTTCCCTGGCCCTGTGTCCCAGGCAATGATCGGAAGTAATTTTTCCCCGGCAGGGAGGAGGGTGATATTTGAAATCCCACCGATGTTCAAACAGAGAATATCATGTTTTAATGATGCGTAAAGGTATTGGTCCAGGATGGGGATCAGGGGTGCACCCTGACCTCCCAGCTCAACATCTTTACTGCGGAAATCATAAATGACCGGAACCTTAAACTTGTTGGCCATAAAAGTTGGATCGCCGATCTGCTGGGTGAAGTGAGGGGGCTCATGTCTGATCGTCTGCCCATGTGATCCAATAAGATCGAAAGATAAGTTTAATTCTGCAATTGATTCAGCAAACCAGGCACCAAGCTCCTTATCGAGTGCAGCTACTTCCTCATCGCTAAGCTCCAAGGGATCTCTAAATGCTGCCTTGAATTTCGCGGGATAATCAACCTCACCTGAAAACAATACAGAAGATCCTGGCTTCTCGCCATTATCGGTGAATTCCACCAGGCATAGATCCAGTCCATCAGCGGATGTCCCCGTCATGAGTCCCAGGATCCGCAGCTTATTTCCTTTACTCTTTTCCATGCGGATATATTAGGCTCAAAAGAGATGTGATAAAATAATTCTATCACTGGTTTCTGGATACTTGTTAAGCCGATATCTGATAATAATCCCAAGGGATTTTCATTCCACTTGGCCATGTAGCCAACTATCTTGCCGCGCTAAAATATGCGAATGATGAGTACAAATAGATTAAGATAAATTTTACGGGAGACGATGGTGGACATCAAAATAGATACAGGGAAAGCCCATGAACGAACATTGAAAGTTCATGTCGATTGGGCGGAGATGGAACCCAGTTTTGAGAAAAAATTAACTGAGCTGAATAAGCAGGTCAAACGACCTGGCTTCAGACCGGGAAAGATCCCCAGGAAGATCATGCTCCAGGCATATGGTCCCAGTGTGCTTGCTGAGATACTGGATGAAACAGTACAGTCTGCCTATTACAAGGGAATCATAGATAACCAGCTTTCACCCATCGATCAGGGCAAGATCGAGGACATGTCAGAATTTGACATCGGCAAGGATCTTGAGTTCACCATGCATCTGCAGGTAGAACCAGATTTTAAAATGTTTGATTACAAGTCTGGCTTCAAAGTGACCCGGACGAATTATAGTGCCACTGATGCGGATGTGGAGCACGCGCTTGAACACCTGGCAGAAAGATTTGCAGAGGTTGAGACACGTGATGGAGGTGCTCAGGATGGCGACATGCTTAGGGGGGATCTACAGTATTTGGATGACGACGGGATGCCCATCGAAGGCAGAAATGTCACTGATCGATACATCAAGATAGGCGATGGTGTTTTCGGTGGTGATGTGGCCAAGACCTTGCTTGGGTCAAAAGCCGGTGACGAAGTGAGTTTTACTATTCCACCTCAGACAAAAGATGCTGAAGCCTTGAACATCAAAATGCAGATCAAGGGAGTGGAAACCCACACCCTCCCTGAATTCAATGATGAATTTGCCAAGAAAGTCGATCCCAAATTCGAAACACTGGATGCGCTGAAGGAAAGTACTCGGGAAGACATCCAGAAACAGCTGGACTATGATGGCCGCATGGCCTTTAATCGTTCGCTGGCAGACCTGCTCGTTGATAAAACGAAGCTTGAGGTACCTGAAGTCATGGTCGAGGATTATCTACAGAGACTGGTGGAGCGCTATCGTGGCGATCAGGGTGCCGATGTGGATGAGGAAGAGGTTCGCAGTCAGAATAAAGAACGTGCTGAGTGGGAATTGTCCTGGTACCTGATTCGCAAGAAAATGATCGCTGAAGAGAAGCTAGAGGTCAGTGAAGCAGACATCGAAGCCAAGCTCGACGAGCTGGTTGCTCAGATGCCTGGTGACAAGGAGAAAATGAAAGCACTTTACCGCGACAAGCAGTATTTACCACAGATAAAGGATGATATTCTGGAAAAGAAGGTTTTTGCCCATATCGAATCATTCGCGAAGATCAAAGAGAAGAAAGCCAGCAGCAAAGAGATCGGAGGTTACCATGCCCACGCCCATTAATCAATTGGTACCCATGGTGGTCGAACAGACCGGCCGTAGTGAACGCGCTTATGATATTTATAGTCGCTTACTGAAAGAGCGGATTATTTTTCTAAGCACGCCCATCGACGATAATATTGCCTCCTTGGTGGTAGCACAGCTCTTGTTCCTTGAGGCAGAAGATGATGAGAAGGATATCAATCTATACATCAATTCCCCGGGTGGGATCATCACCTCTGGCATGGCCATCATGGACACCATGAATTTTATCAAACCACATGTATCCACCATTGTAGTCGGGCAAGCTTCCAGCATGGGTGCTTTGCTTCTGGCAGCCGGGCAGAAGGGAAAACGCTTTGCACTACCCAATGCACGGGTCATGATCCACCAACCCCTAGGTGGTGCTGAAGGTCAGGCTTCAGATATTGTGATTGCTGCGGAAGAGATCCAGAAGATGAAGCAAAAATTGAACAAAATGCTTGCCGCGTACTGTGGCAAGAAACTATCACAGATCGAGAAAGATGCAGATCGCAACCATTTTATGTCAGCTCAGGAATCTGTGGCATATGGACTGGTGGATGAGATCATGGAGAAGCGGGGGTAGTGCTTGACAGAAAAGACTGATCAGAAATTCTGTTCATTCTGTGGGCAAGCGCAGGATGACAACAGTATGCTCATCTCAAGCCCTACTGGGGCAAACATTTGTAGTCACTGTGTGATCCAGGCTCAGCAGATTATTCAGGATGAGACGGGGACCCATCATAAATCATTCAAGACATTCAGTTCTCTGCAGGAAGTTCCAAAACCAGCAGAGATCAAAGCCCATCTGGATCAATATGTTATCGGGCAGGAAAAAGCCAAGCGGACCGTATCGGTCGCCGTGTATAATCACTACAAACGCATCATGGTCCAGGATGAGCTTGATGATGTTGAGCTAGAAAAGAGCAATATCTTGCTGATGGGACCCACAGGTACGGGTAAAACCCTAATGGCTCGAGCATTGGCTGATTTCCTGGACGTTCCCTTCGCCATTGCAGATGCCACGGTTCTGACGGAGGCCGGATATGTGGGTGAAGATGTAGAGAATATTCTGGTTCGTCTGCTCCAGTCAGCCGACTATGATGTGGAAGCTACCGAAGCCGGTATTATTTATGTGGATGAGATCGACAAGATATCCCGTAAGACAGCCAATGCCTCTATCACCCGTGATGTGTCCGGTGAAGGGGTTCAGCAGGCCTTGTTGAAAATACTGGAAGGTACGGTTGCGCAGGTGCCACCCAAGGGTGGACGGAAGCATCCCGAACAACCCCTGGTGTCTATCGATACAAAGGATATCCTGTTCATTGTGGGCGGGGCATTTGTGGGTATTGAAGACATCATTTCCAGACGGCGGAAGAAAACACTCCTCGGCTTTTCAAAAGGAACGGAAGGGGAGCAGAAACTGGAAGGTGCTGACCTGCTTCAGACCGTTGAACCTGAAGATCTGTTGCAGTTTGGACTGATCCCGGAACTGATCGGACGCTTACCTGTGGTCACGGCACTGGACGACCTGACCCGCGATGCATTGAGATCGATTCTCCTGGAGCCCAGAAATGCCCTGATCAAGCAGTACCAGAAGTTATTCCATCTGGAAGGTGTGAAACTCGTTTTTGATAAGAAGGCCATCGATGCCATCATCGATAAGGCGAAGGAGTCTGGTACAGGAGCCCGCGCATTGAGAAGAAGCGTTGAGCAGGTCATGACTGATATCATGTATGATATTCCTGACCAGAAGGATCTACGGGAATGCCGCATCACCAGTGAGGTTGTGAAAGCAAATGCAGCCCCGGTTATGAAGTTTGCCAAATCCTGATCATTTAATTCCACTCGAAATTCATTCTTACTAATTCGGAAAGTTCACAGCGAATGACACAGCTGTGATTTGGCTCACTCGGCTGCGACCATTGAATCCACTGAAAGTGAGTAAGCCGGATAACTTTTTTCAATCAGATTGAAGTTCGTAAACTGCTAAGTTACAAACGCCACTCGAACCAGTTATTCTGACCCATACTATTATGATATATATTAACACTTTATTAATAAAGACTTTATCATAGTTTCTATCCGTTCGATTCTCCCAAATGGATAAAGGAATTGCGGGCGCTGATAGGGGGAAACCTGATTTTCATGGCAGTGGCGCTTTATACTGTTTTTTAATTGATACTTCCTTTCATTTGGAATAGTTTGGCTCTGAAAACATGCAATAGATTAATAACAATTACTGAGACTGGCTTTGATCCATGCAGAAACGTAGATCAAAGAGAAGACAGGCTTTGGAGAAATTTCTACCCGATAGATAAATTGAGGCAAAGGGTTATTAACGATTTTTTGCAAAAAAACCAAATAATGGAGGAGTGATAACATGACAAAACGACTACTATCATTTCTTACCGTATTGGCGATACTATTAAACCGGCCATGGATAATCGTATCATTTACCCAGCGTAAGCTATCTTGGGGTGCTTGAAGTAATTCGCCACGCGTTCAGGCATTTTTTGCAGCATCCGCATATATGATAACACTCCCTTCTTCAAACTCTTC
>JAIPJM010000013.1 GCA_021734255.1 Fidelibacterota bacterium
AATAAACTTTTGTGAGTGTGTAGCATCTGTACCTCCGGGTTAAATCAAAACGGCTTCCGGTTACCCATTCACAATTTAGGTACCCGAAAGCCGCTTCGCAGGACGAACCTACCGGAAGTACTTCCTTATTTCAGATACAACATCTTAATGGAGTTGCTATAGTTACCCGCCTGAATCCGGGCAATGTAAACACCGGTGCTCACTGGCTGACCATAGTCATCCGTTCCATGCCACTGGACTTCGTAAGTTCCAGCTGATTGTCCCAGCTCGGTCATGGTGGAAACCATGCGACCTTTGATATCATAGATAGTCAAGCTGACATCCGCCACTTCAGGTAATTCATACCTTAGGGTGGTCGTTGGATTGAAGGGGTTTGGATAATTTCCGTACAGCTTATACGCCGAAGGTGTCCCAACATATTCTTCGGTCGAAACTGGACGCAGACCACCGCCAAAAATAAATACAGGCGCATTAATGTTTGCATCTTCGTGCTCACCTAATTGACCCCAGGTATTATCACCCCAGGCAAACACCTGCCCAATGTCGGTCGAAACCACCGAATAAAGAGCCGCTGCTGCAATGGTTGTGACTGTGTTCTGACCCAGTTTCCCGCCAAAGGATACTGCAACTGGAATATTACTGAAGCTAACATCACTTCCAGCACCCAGCTGACCACTTGAGTTGTCACCCCAACTGTAGAGCGTATTATCCGTTGCTTGAACCAGGGCAAAAGCATCTCCAGCAGTGATAGCTCTGATCAGCTTGCCAGCCAGGGCTCCATCCATGGTAACTGCGACCGGGACTGAGCTGTTGCTACTCGTTCCATTTCCTAACTGTCCTTTATCATTGGTACCCCAGGCAAACACTTCGCCGGAACCTGTAAGAACCAGTGAGTAATTTAATCCAGCGGCAATGGCCACGATCGCCTTGCCTGCCAATGCGCCATCCATTGTTACCGCAATCGGAACAAGACTTGAGCTTGTGGTTCCATCTCCCAACTGTCCGACAGAATTATCCCCCCAGGTATAGAGCGTGTTGTCAGAGGCCAGGGCAATTGAATGATAAAATCCTGCTGCGATAGCCTCTACAGTTTTCCCTTCAAGCAGGCCTGCCGTACTGACAGCCACAGGGACAGTCACTGCCTGGCTTGTGCTTCCAGTCCCGAGTTGACCAACATTATTAGATCCCCAACCATAGACCTTACCGTCTGAGTCCAGTACGAGGGAATGGTATAATCCACCACTGATCGCTGTAATTGTCTTCCCTGCCAGGACACCGTCCATATAGACAGCTTTTGGAGTAAAGCTCCAGTTCCTATCACCAGCACCGATCTGGCCCCAGCGGCCATAACCCCAGGTATAAAGCTGATTATCCGTGGTCAGGGCTACAAAGTGAGTAGACGCTGCGGCGAGGGATTTAATGGTTTTGTCGGCAAGGGCACCATCCATGGTGACTGCTAGTGGTACATTGCTGGCTGCATCACTACCATTCCCCAGTTCTCCATGGGCTCCATAACCCCACCCGTACAGTTTACCGCTTGCATCAAGCGCAATACTGGAGTTTCCACCAGCCACTTGCTGAACGACTGAAATGAACTTGCCGGCACCAGTTATGCTGACACTGTCTGCCCCGCCATCACTTGTCAGAGTCAGAAATGCTGTGTAAGGTCCTTCAGCCATAGGTCTGAACTTCACTGACAGAGTTGCGCTATTTCCCGGCTCAATGATCAGTGGATCCGTAGCCACCTGGAATTGGGCTGTACTATTACCTGAAATGGTAGGAGCATTTACATGAAGATCAATTCGGCCAGTATTCTGGACAATCACCTCTTTTGTCTTAGAATAACCAACAAGTGTCTCTTCAAATTCCAAATCACTTACCGAAACAGAAAGAGTGGGCCTTAAGACCAGACCACCACCAAAAACATAGCCTGATATGTCGGAATTCGTATTGCTTCCATTGCCCAACTGACCCTGATCATTCCAGCCCCAGGAATAGAGTTCTCCCTCAGTACTTACTGCCAGAGAGTGATAGAAACCGCTTGCAATGGCAAAGCCGGTTTTACCTGCGAGATCACCATTTGAGCTGATCAAAACGGGGACGTTACGGTTTGTCGTCGTTCCGTCTCCTAATTGACCGTTTTCATTAAAACCCCAGGCATAAAGATCACCATCACCGGTCAATGCCAGAGAGGACCCAACCCCTCCACCTATGGCCGCAATGCTCTTGCCCGCAAGGCCACTAGCATCAGAAACGGCAACGGGTACATTGCTATCAGAAGAATTCCCATCTCCAAGCTCACCAAGGCCTCCACCACCCCAGGCGTACAGGCCTCCGTCAGCAGTGGCCACCATCATGTGGCGGACACCACAGGCCAGCGCCGTCACTGTCTTTCCAATAAGAGCACCTGTCATATCAACTGCAACAGGAAGAATGCTACTCGCCGTTGTACCAGTACCCAATTGACCAACATGACCCTGGCCCCAGGTATAGAGTTTTCCATCGCTGCTTTGAATTAGGTTTGAATATCCATCAGCGGCGATGGCTATAATGGTCTTGCCAGATAAAAGACCTGTCATGTCTACTTCGACGGGAACGCTACTATCCACTTTATTGCCATTGCCCAGCTGACCTTCATTATTCATTCCCCAGGCGTATAGCTTTCCATCATCGCTCAGTGCCAAGGTATGATATTGTCCCGATGCAATATCCGTGATGACCTTTCCTGAGAGGACGCCTGTCATATCAACGGCGACTGGAATATTACTGTGTGTGGTGCTGTTGTTACCCAGTTCACCGTGATCATTCTGACCCCAGGTATAGACTTCACCCTCACTGCTTAATGCGGTAGTGGTATATTGCCCCGTTGTGATGTCTGTTATGGTCTTACCCGCCAGAACACCTGCTGTATCAACTTCAACGGGGATGTTGCTATCGGTGTTGCTGGCATCTCCCAACTGGCCAAAAACATTCCAGCCCATTGCATAGACCTTACCCTCATCTGTAAGCGCTACCGAGTGGTTTCGTCCGGCTGACACCATTACTATGGGGGGGCCAGGCTTCACACCGACCCCTGCAAGGCTAACGTTAGCAATTCCGCCATCGCTAATGATCTCAAGACTTGCTGAGAGTCCACTCTCTTTTACTGGCCTGAATACTATGGCCAAGCCTGCACTATCTGCCGGTGCAATAGTTGGTTGAGCATCAAAGGTAAAGATATAGAATGAAGTTGAATCAGGGCCTTTAACTGTCATTGACTCAACCTGTAATACTGCATTTCCAACATTATGAATGAACACTTCCTGAAAGGTGCTATCGCCGATAAAGACCTCACTGAAATGTAGCGATGTCGGATTGGTGAATATTACAGGTATCTCTGGGATAGACCCCTGACCATTCAGGCCAACATTGGCATTGCCGCCATCACTTGTCAAACTGAAGGCAGCGATAAAAACACCGTCTGTGGTGGGTTTAAATTTAATGCTCAGTGTCGTGTCCATTCCGGATTTAATCGTAAAGCTACCGCCGTCAAAACTGAACTGGGTCGCACCAGAACCAACGATACTGGGGACATCCACGTGCAAGGTACCAGTCCCCGCATTCTCGACACCAATGGTTAAGCTGGCACTGTCTCCGACTGTAACTTCACCAAAGTCAACGGCAGCGGGGTTGACTACAAGCACAGGCTCTGGTGGAACGACGCCACCATTTGCTTCAACCGGTGTGCTACGATCTTGCAGGCTCCCATCACCCAGGGCGCCCATCCAGTTGCTACCCCAGGCATAGACCTTACCTTCTGAAGTCAATACTAGATTATGCAGATCACCAGCGGCGATGGCCGTTACAGTCTTTCCATTCAACACACCACTCATATCCACAGCCACAGAACTGTCAGCATAAACGGTGCTGAAATCAACACTTATCCAGCCATTGCCCAGCTGGCCTACTTCTGCAGAGCCAAAGGCATGCAGGGTGCCATCGGAGGCCAGAATCAGAGAGTGCTTGGCGCCTGCATCAACCAGGCCTACGATTTTACCGTTTAAGGATTGAGTCATATCTACTGCGACAGCTGTGTCAGCTTCGGCACCTGTAAAAGAAAGCACATCAAAGCCGCCATTGTTGTCACCCAGTTCACCATCCCAGTTCTTGCCCCAGGCATAGGCTTTGCCAGTATTGTCAATGACCAGAGAATGGTCTCCCTGGGCAGCCATATCAACTATGGTCTTACCACTGAGCACATGGTCCATGTCCACAGCAACTGGAACTGTGCTGCCATAAGCGGCAAAAGTATTTTCGTCAAATCCGGCTGGTGCTCCTCTACCCAACTGGCCAAATTCATTGCTGCCCCAGGCAAACAAGCTGTCATCTGAGGTCAATACCAGGCTGTGGCTGAAGCCTGCTGAAATTTTGCTTATCGTCTTACCACTAAGGACACCACTCATATCCACAGCAACCGGAGAATAGCTGTCATTCATACTAGCGTTCCCCAATTCACCGAACAGGTTACCGCCCCAGCCATAAAGTTTGCCATTGCTGGCCAACACGATGACATGGGCTCCGGTACTGGTAATCTGAGTAACTGTCAATCCATCAAGGGCGCCGGTCATATCGACGGCTACAGGTGTTGTGCTGAATTCCCCAAAACCGCCTGTACCATTCCCCAGTTGCCCATAGTCATTGGCCCCCCAGGCGTAAACTTTACCATCAGTGGTCAGGGCATAACTGGTATTGAAACCTGCCACCAGGGTGTCTACAGTTTTACCATTGAGCACACCGCTCATGTCAACCATGACGGCGGCACTATCGGCGGCGCCGAAAACGCCACCATTACCGTCGCCCAGCTCGCCGTACTCATTGGAACCCCAGGCATAAATTTTCCCGTCAGTTCCCAGAGCCAGACTTTGAGTACCCCCGGCTGCGATCTGTGTATATGGTTGTGAATAAATTGCGCTGATCAATATCAGCAACGTGCTAAAATATTTTGCGGTCTTCCCCATGGTTCCTCCAGGTGTATTTGGGAGTCGTTCCCCCGGTTGTGTTTCATCGGTGTCTTATCTAACACCTTAATACCTCTGGAAATAAAATAGATTCCACATTAGTAATGGGGATAAAAATTGTCATGATATAATATCTTTTTTTCTTTTCCCGGATTCATGCGTACCGGCAACTATTCATACTATATATTTTTATTGTGATATTGAACTACTGCGAGACATGCTTGCAGAAAGTTTTTACTTAGAGTCTTTCGCTGATTGTTCAGCGCGCTAAACCGTGCCCAGAATACCAAGACTAATACAATTATTAATAAATATAAAATATTAATATTAGATAATACTGCGCGCCTCAAGTTCGGCAATTCAAAACGGGAGCGAGCGAAAGGCGGAGGCGACCTGAAATAGAGGCAGGGCTTTGAGACTAGAAAAACTGGAGCTCTTTGGGGCTAAGCACCAACGGCAGACATGGTAGATACTGACGGCAAAATCCGCCCTATTTGACCCCCAGGATCTCGCCCATCACCCAATTTGTTGCAGCCCCGGTCTCTCCCGTGCTGGGACAACTGCCCTCACCGGTTAATTCGTCCACGATCGTCTGGATCAAGGGCTGCTGGATGTGTCGTGGATTTGGTTTATTGAAAACCTCAGGCTTACCCCCACTGCCAAGATAGACCTCATCACCCGCAAAATGTGAATACGCTACATTCTTTTTGTCGCCAATGATCATGGCACCATCGATATGCTGTGACGCATGAAAAAGAAAACTTCCGGTTCCCGTTATCCCGCTGGCAAACTTAAAACTGCAACTCACCTGGTCTTCAGCTTTATAGAGCTTTCCTACATTGGATGCATAACCAGAAACCCTCACTATAGGGCCCAGTAAGTATTGCAGCAGATCGAAAATGTGTGAGCCAAGATCATAGAAGTATCCTGCACCGGCAACTGCTGGGTCCACCCGCCAGTGGTATTTACCCTTTCGATCTATTACCTGGGGTAGATGATGGAGGGTTACATTCACACTTTGGATATTCCCCAGAATTCCTGCATCAATAAACTCCTTAACCATGGTGTAGCGGGGCAAAGACCGACGATAATATGCAACATAAAGCGGCACCCCTGCCTGTTGACAGGCCTGGATCATTTCCTGGCATTCGCTGTGTGTCATCGCCATGGGCTTTTCAACATAAACAGGTTTCCCAGCCTCGGCCACCTTCAGACAATAATCCTTATGTGAGGATGGCGGTGTGGCGATATATACTGCATTCACCTCAGGATCATTGATCAGGTCATTGGCCTTGTCGTACCAGCGTGGAACACCGTGCCGCTGAGCATAGTCCTGCGCCAGTTCACCATTGCGACGCATGACCGCAACCAGCTCCGAATTATCAACATTTTGAAGGGCGGGTCCGCTCTTAACTTCGGTCACGTCCCCACAGCCGATAATACCCCAGGATACTCTTTTCAGCTTGTCCATGATCTTGATTTCCACCTAAATCGCTTTGATGTATTTGTCAGCTTCATCCAGACAACCTGGCCGCATAACTCAGATATTGCTGCTGTTGGCTATACACCGACAACAAAACGCTTAATCTTTAAGGCTGTTGACCAGAGCCTCTAGGAGGGCTGGGGTTTGGATTGGTTTTTGGACAAAAGCTGCTGCCAGGATCAAATCAGCTTTATGCTCCATCGCCACGACGCTAACAATTACCACAGGTATATCTTTCGTCGCAGTTTCCCCTTTCAGTCACGATAAAACTTCTCTCCCTGGCGTACCCTGCATTCTTAGATCCAATAAGATCAGATCCGGCAGCTCCGCTTGTGCTACATCGAATCCTTCCAGTCCATCGCGAGCCTGTAATACTGAACACCCCTCGTTTTGCAGGACTTGTCCGATCAGGATCCGGGAATCTTTGTCATCATCGATAACCAGAATGCGCTTCCCTTCCAACGCGGCATATATGTCTTCGGTTCCTGTCTCTGGCCGCCTTGTATCTGTATCCATATTGCCTGCAGAATATTTGCCTGTGTCATCGGTAGTGTTCAGTATGATCGTAAATGTACTTCCCTCACCTACCTTGCTATCCACCGTTAATTCATAACCCATCAGCTCACAGAGGGACTTGCTAATTGCCAGTCCAAGCCCTGTCCCACCATACTGGCGAGTTGTACTGGAATCACCCTGCTGAAATTCATCAAAAATGGAAATGAGCTTGTCTTCAGGGATACCAACCCCTGTATCTTTTACCTCAATAGAGGTTGGTATGCTCGTGCCTATAGATGTGCTTATCCTGACTGTGACACCCCCCTCAGGAGTGAACTTGACAGCATTACTGAGGAGATTAATAATGACTTGCTTTAGTTTTGCCGGATCGGTCCTTATCAGGTCGACCTTTTCAGGCATGCTGACATTGATGTCCACCGGTTTATCCTTTACCTGCCCCCCCATCTGTTCATTGATCTTATTGATCATTTCAGGTAAGGATACATCATTTACATATTCCAGGTCTATTCGGCCAGCTTCGATCTTGGAGAGATCAAGGACATCATTTATCAAGCTGAGCAAATGCTCACCGTTTGCCAGGATTCTCTGGAGATAGTTCAGGTCATCTTTTCCCAGCGTTTCCTTATTGTTGTTTATCAGAATATTGGAAAAACCGATAACGGAGTTTAAGGGAGTGCGCAGTTCATGGCTCATATTGGCCAGAAATTCGCTTTTCAGTTGACTGGCTTCTTCCGCCATTTGTTTGGCAGTCAGTAGATCTTTCTCAGCTTGCTTCCTTGCAGAAATATCATGTACAACACTCTGAAAACCACTGGGCTTCCCCTGGTCATCAATCAATAGCGAGGCGAGTTGCTCCACCCATTTTTCTTCTCCGCTCTTGGTGATGATGGGAAATTCCAGAGAGGACTCCTCTTGTTGCTGTTCAAATTGGTTAACGTAAAACTCCATTACCTTGGACTTCCAATCATCACGGATCAAATCCGTAAACTTCATGTGGAGCAGCTCTTCAAAAGTATATCCAGTAAGCGTCTGGACTGAAGGATTGACGTAGGTCAATTTTCCTTGTACATCCGTAGAAAAGATCGTGCTGATCGATTCATTGACCATCATTCTGTAATTGGCTTCGTTGGCTTTCAGGGCTGCCTGCGATATTCTACGTGTTGTGAGCACAAACGAGAGAGCAGCGGAACCAATAAGAATAAACAGGGAAACCAGCAGGTAGAAAAATTCCAGATGATCCCATTGAGCCTTTGAGATCGAAGCTAAGCTGGATGGCGGAATATATGATATGATCTTCCAGTCATTTTCATGTGAATCCGCCCGAGTTCGGAGTCGATCCGTCAGGGTTTTATGTTCGTCAGCTTGAGCAAGGACAAGACCAGGGGGGTGAAAGGTATCAAAAGAGAATAATCCTTCAGCATTATCTATATGACCTGACTGCGACCTTGCTATGACCTCCCAGGCATTGGGGAAATCTTTCCCAAAAGTTCGGTCCTGCTTGTCATCATACATAAAGCCCCACTCATCATCTTCATCCTTCCCGATCAAATAATACCCCGCCGTATTCACTAGCATGAATATATTCTCACTTCGGCTTCTGCTGTTCCGGAGTTCGGAAAGTAGATTCTCTCCCCTGTAGTTGAGTATGAGAGCGCCACATTTCTCTCCCACCTCATTAAAAACGGCAGTACCGAAGCGGATCGTGGGCTTGAGGGGTTGTTCAATTTCTCCCTGCTCAACGTTAAGGTCAAACGGGGAGATGTAGATCACGTTTTTTGACAAACCTATCGTCTCCGTGAAATAATATCTGTTCTTTTTGGACTGGAGCTGATCCTGGGGGACAGCTCTGGGAGTGCCGTTATTAAGGTTCGTTCTGACGACCTCCATGCCCCCCAGATCGAGAAACCGGATCTGATCATAGATCATGCGACTGCTTAAAAAAACGAGATAATCATTTGCCAGATATTGTCTACCACGATCACTCAATGAATCCTGGATACTTGTCAAAACCTGTTGGTTGGATAGAAACGCCAGATCGGAGACGATATTGTTCAAATTATTATTGATAATGCTTTGTTGTCTGATAACAAACTGCCACTCTGTGTTTTTCAGGCTCTTCAGACGTGTATTCATGGTCAAGCGTCGGCTAGCCAGGAGGGCGACGAAAAATATTACCATTGATGGGAGCAGGATGGCGATAAATGTTTTCGTCAGCTGTTTTGCATTCGCCTGTAAGTTGTATGCCTGAACAGACTCTCCATTCATATACAGCGGTTTAACAACCCATAGATAAATAAGCGGGGCAGAGATCAGGCTTACGGTTGTTGCGTCAACTATAGGATCCAGGCTCGAGGGGAGCTTATGCAGCACAACGAGAAGAAGCATTGCAATAACTTCAACAACAAAGACGATTCCGGTGGTCCTCAAAGCAAAGACCATGAATTGAAGTAGTGTTTGCCTGCGTGTCTCAGGCGTGGCTATGCCACTCGCTGCATTTCGTTTGCTGATGGGTCGAACCAGGAGAAAATAGAGAACCAATACGGAGGCAAGCGACAGTAAGACTGAATCGATAATTGTGTACATCCAGTCGAACCTCACACTCTCCGACTTTAACAACACTTCCATGATCAGATACTCAATAGTGAATAGGACCAGAATGATCTTCAGGACATCGACTATGACGGGTGAGATTCGCGCTCTCGTATTTACTCCGATCTGCCTATTGGTTTCCAGGCAGTACTTTTATGCTTTGGCACTGTTTTATTTGAAGGTAGAAAATAGACATACAGGTTGAGCGATGCAAGGTGTTCGGTGTGAAAGTATAAGGCCAGGCTACCCTGCCTGCACCTTACTTGACCTGGCCATGTGGTTTTTACTCGACCATTCAACGAGATCAACCCTTCACTCCAAATCACTTTTGCCCTGCAATCGATCCAGCCTGAAGGACCCGTAATTGCTTAAGACATTTAGGCCCACGAAAAACCACATGAGGTAAATAAAGGGAGAGCTGGGTATCTTGGTATAGCCCAGATAAAGGCTGGAAAGTAAGATCAGGGCATTTATCCAGAGCACGATATATCGCGGCAGTTTGGCTTTGAGCTCGAACGCAAGTGTGACACTACAAAACAAAACTCCAATGGCGGTAACCCATAAGCCAAAAAACCGATAAATGATGCGCAGATAGTCAGGAAGTGAATGGTTGATATCGGCGCTAAACAGCGCCTGAAAAGACATGCCAAGCGCAGCTTCGTTGGCTACCTGGTCAAGGAGCCACGGCTCCTCCACGATCATCCATCTCGGTCCCAGTATCATCAGGAAGACACCGATAATGAATATTGGAATCCAGAACAGTTTATACGCGACTGTCTCATTCATAAATTCTCCCATCGTGCTTGTGGTTTGAATAAGCATTCGAAGCATAATTCACTCATATCCAGGGCAAACTTAACTCAAAGTGGGACTAAATGAGCTAAAAAGCGAGTCTAATTAGAGAAAAATGAGGGCAGATGTTTTTTTCGATATATATGGTTTTTCATTATTTATCCCTGCGCTTCAATAATTAAAAAGCAATATCCGCTCCGTTGGCGCCAGGCTGGGAGGCCAGACGAACGATGAGATTACCCATGGAGAAAGACAGATGCTTTGTCGCCGTTAAAATCTGTCCCCTTCATCAGCATGGAACCATGCAGATGATTGAATGCTTCGTAAGAGAACGCAGAATTATTTCACGGGATGAGATTTGTGCACCCCCTTGTTGATTAGTCGCTTTTCTAAGGGTAATCTACAAAAACCCCTGGTTAATTCACCCAAAGGAGTCCCTAATTGGTAAACAGGGGACTCTAACATTTATAAAACAAGCGTATTCATGATCGAATTATCTGCATTTGATCATCGCGAGGTAAAGAACTCTTGACAAAAGACAAGCAGGCTTTACATTATGTCAATGATACGAAACAATACGTAAAGGATATATGACTAATGGAACACACTAAGACAGAGTTGCAGGACTGGGAAGATCAAAAGAAGGAGAACATCAAACATCTCAAGTTATGGGTTGGATTATGGTGTTTGTCTATGATGTTGGCAGCCTTCGGTCCTAAATATATGTGGGATTATAATATGTTATTAACGGTCCCTGCCATACTCCTCAACCTTGGTATCGGTTTTAAAATGCTGGTCTGGAATAAACGATACTTGCTTGGACTGGATGAATTCCAGCGCAAAATTCAACTGGAAGCCATGGCCTGGTCTCTGGGGGTTGGCCTGGTCGTCGGCTTAAACTATGAGTTGCTTGAGGATGTTAAGCTCATCTCATTCCAGCCTGAGATTCCTCACCTTGTTATTTTGATGGCCCTCACTGTGTTTATCGGTATCATAGCTGGCAACAGGCGTTACCAATGAAAAACCGCATAAAAGTTTTGAGAGCTGAAAAGGACTGGACCCAAGCTGAATTGGCAAAGGCTATTCAAGTTTCAAGGCAAACCGTAAATGCCATTGAAACCGGGAAATATGACCCCAGCATTTCGGTGGCTTTTAAGCTGGCTCGAATTTTTGAAGTCAATATTGAAGCGATCTTTCAGGATTCAGAATAACCCAACATCATAGCAGTAAGGAGAATTTAGAAGATGCAGTGGTTCAGACTGATACCAGTTCTTGCCTTCTTGTGGATAACTGGCTGTAATATTGAGGATAGAGAAATAGAATATCACGTCACAAGCGATCGTGTTCATGAGGCCCGAATTTGGTACAGAGAAAATACTGAAGATTTTATTGTTGCTTCAGTCACCCTGCCATGGACGCATTCATTTACCAGCGATGGCGCTAGTAAGGTCGAAATTATGGCCGAGCCCATCGGGGGCGGCACCATTACTGTGAAAACATATGTTGATGGGGGGCTCTGCTCAGAGAAAACTTCAATAGATGTGGCGGCAGAGGCTATATGTTGGGATCTCTGATATAATCGATGGTCTGTTGAAAGTTAAATAATAGGAAACCAGGTAAGTTTTCTGGCTGGGCGACTTACCGCTGTACAGAACATTAATTCAGAAAGGAATAAATCAAAAATGAGTACTGAAAAATCAACCAGAGAAAGAGACACGTGGATTGCATTTGGAGCAGGTTTAGGGGTTACCCTTGGAGCTGTCGTAGGGTCTCTGTTTAATGATGTCGGCATCCCGATGGGGGTTTCAACCGGCATTATTATAGGGACATTGGTTGCACTACTCTTCGGGGAGAAAATATTTCAGTTCTTCAGCTCCCAACCGGATAACGAGTGATCTTTCCCTGACAGAGTCAACACATTGTTCATTAATCTCAAAGCGAGAGTAAAAGCTTTTCTATCCAATAGCTGGAATATTTGATATACCTCATGTCTCTAAACGAAAACTCCCCGTAGGGAGTTTTCATGCATACACCGCCCAGGACTCAAACCTGGAACCAATTGACTAAGAGTCAAACCACTGTGTCACCTAACCAGATTACCATTTTGGGGTTTAATTGGTATTACCTATTCAAAAGTGAGTTGAAATAAACTGGGAGCTTGGCCTCGAAGGTCATCCATTCATTGGATTTGGGGTGTAAAATAGTCATGATACCGGCATGGAGGGTCAGTCGCTTGATGCTTTTCACTGATTCACCATACACTTTATCGCCGACAACCGGACAGCCTGCATCAGCAAAATGGACCCTGATCTGATTCTTCCGGCCGGTTAACAGGTCAATTTCTACCAGGCTATAATATTTTGATTCTCTAATCACCTTATATCCGGTTTTAGCCAGCTTCCCCTTTTTGGGATCATCTACCGTATACATTCGATGAACACTATTCTCAGCGAGGTAAGATGAAAGAATGCCTTCCTTCTGCTCCAGCGTTCCATGAATTACAGCATAGTATTTTTTTGTAAATCCCGACCAGTTATCCTGTAAAAACCGCTTACTGGACTCGCTTTTCGCAAAAACTAACACACCAGATGTATCTCGATCCAGGCGGTGTACGATGTAGATTCTTTTGCGTGACTTGGCATTTCCCTTACGAACATAGTTGTTTAAAGCAAAATAGGCAGTGCGGTCTCGCTCTTTCGCATTACTCATCGTTAAAAGACCGCTGGCTTTATCAACGACCAAGATATAATCATCTTCATAGAGAAAAGTAAGACCTCTGGGTTGATGTCTCTTAGAGCGTGGCCTGTTCTGTTTTTTGTTTTCAGAAAAGGGTTGTTCCTGTGTCTGCTTTTTCACGATAGATCCTTAACTTCGTAGTGAAAGACGCTACTCTTTATTTTCCGGTGCTGGGCTTCCCCTTGTTTGGTAGACATAAGTTAACCTACATTGTGTCTAGCTATCTTAAAGTTTCCCAGGTTTTGAATACAATATCTAATGAATGAAATTTTTAAGGTTGACCCACAGAGATGATTTGCCATCCGTCCGTCGAGCTTCCATACCAGTCGCTAACACCTGCCTCTGTATTATTTACATCCAAGCCATTATATCCACTTGACAGATCTTTCCAATAATCTATCCCAGCTTGAACCCCAGCGCCTCCTGTTATTCTAATTCTAGCCTGGTACCATATTCTTTCGGTATTCTGTGGCACAATAGATCTAGATGTGTTCCACCAATGAAATACATTTTCAGGATACAAGCTGGGTTCCACAATTAAACTGCCATTCTGCAAAGCATATGGCATGGAATCTTGTTTGTCACCTTCAAACCATGGTTCTCTTAGGTATAAACCGTAGTCATCCATTCCGGATAGATGTAAATCGAATTCATCAACAAATAAAATGGAATCTGTATCTGAACTTGCATAAACACGCATCCAATCAACTTCTACCTTAGACTTTTCACCCGAGCCATTGATGTCAATGGCCTGCAACCATCCCAATACAGCAGTAAATCCTTCTGGTGGGGTTTTGAATCTATAATAAGCATGTTTATGAGGTGATTCTCGAGGTGCATATATATCTGAATCTGCAGGTTGCGAACAAGTGTGAAAAATTATTATTATCAAAATGATCAGGTAATGACTTGGTAAATCAAATGTATATAGGCTAGTCACCTTCATGTATATAGTTTATTTTAAAAATACATCGGAATGCCAATAATTTAATAAGTCGTAAATGGCCAACCCTCGGTGGCCAAATCTTGGCTTTTAATGACTTTTGTTGGCCATTTATGGCTAAAAGGCTTGGCCTTAGAACAAAATTATATGGGTTATAATTAATTTAAGGAGCCCTTGAGCGTATGCTACTTAAGGGCTTCGGTGGCGCCTGCTACGACGAAGCTGTGCTTGTCACAGCGTAGGCGAGTACACCGCCTAGCATAGCTGTCCTCCGTGGTCAAACCCCTGTTTTCATTGGCTCCCGTTTTAAATAAAAAAAGTACAATTATATTGAGGAGGGCACCGAGCCCCCCTTTGACAGAGAAATTCTAAAGCAAAACCCCCCCGTTACCGGAGGGTTTTTACTTTAGTACACCGCCACACCTACGCCCTCCGGGCTACGGTGCGCAGGCAGGGACTGACCGTTCGCAATCTGCCACAGGCAGATTCTGCTCCGGCTCTGCTCCGCTGCGCTCCGCGGTCAAACCCCTGTTTTCATTGGCTCCCGTGTTAAATAAAAAAAAGTGCAATTATATTGAGGAGGGCACCGAGACCCCCTTTGACCGAGAAATTCTAAAGCAAAAACCCCCCGTTACCGGAGGGTTATTGCTTTAGTACACCGCCACACCTACGCCCTCTGGGCTACGGTGCGCAGGCAGGGACCAGTCTTCGCTTCACTTCGTTCAGCTACGCCTCGGCAGGCTCGAACAAGGTGACTCACCCCATGACACATACAAAAAAAGAGGGCTCTCTTTCGAGAACCCTCTTTTTTCGTACACCGCCAGGGACTCGAACCCCGAACCAATTGATTAAGAGTCAACTGCTCTGCCAGTTGAGCTAGCGGTGCAAAGCGCGATGAATATATCCGACGGGTGAAGGCTTGTCAATGGAACAAGCATTGAACGAATTGCTCTCTAACGCCAAGATGTATTCGCATTACCTTTGAACAGTGAACCTTTTCTGACTATTTTAATCGTCGGCCAATTCGCACAGCTGACGACAGGAAATGGATCAATTCTTGGGGGAACTTCACGTGTTACTTAATCCAAAGAAGTATGCTGTAAATCATGAAGATAAGGCTTTTCAGGAACTCGTTAACAAAACGATCACATTCTTTGAAACCAAAGGCCTGAAACAGGTAAAAGATGACGACCATAATCGCGTCTGGTATGCAGACTTTCTGGAGTTTGTAAAACAGGAACAGGTCTTCGCTACACTGCTCAGACCCCCGCAATATGGTGATGCGAACAGTCGCTGGGACACCTGGCGCATCGCTCATTATAGTGAGCTTCTCGCTTTCTATGGCTTGGCCTACTGGTACACCTGGCAGGTATCCATACTCGGTTTGGGTCCCATCTGGATGTCTGACAATGAGCTACTGAAAAAACGGGCAGGACAATTGCTCCAGGAAGGAGAAGTTTTTGCCTTTGGTCTTTCAGAAAAAGACCATGGTGCTGATATCTATTCTACTGAGATGTCACTGACCCCCCAGGAGGATGGAACCTATCTGGCCAATGGATCCAAGTATTATATCGGCAATGGTAATGTTGCAAAAATGGTTTCAACCTTTGGGAAAATCTCAGATTCCGGAGACTACGTCGTCTTTGTGGCGAACTACCTTCATGAACGCTACGACTGCGTGAAGAATGTCGTTTCCAGTCAGAATTATGTGGCTGAGTATGCCCTGAATGACTATCCCATCTCTGATGAAGATATACTGGCCAGGGGGCGAGATGCCTGGGATATGGTTCTGAATACTGTCAATATCGGGAAATACAATCTGGGGTGGGCATCCATCGGCATGTCAACGCATGCCCTGTCTGAAGCCATTAATCATGCCTCCATGCGTAAGCTTTATAAGACCCACGTGACGGATTTCCCCCATATTCGACAGCTTTTTGTGGATGCCTATACCCGTCTTGTCGCCATGAAATTGTTTGCCTTGCGAGCAGCTGACTACATGCGCTCTGCTTCACCAGATGACAAACGATATCTGCTCTATAACCCTGTCGTCAAAATGAAAGTAACCACCCAGGGAGAAGAGGTTATCAACCTGCTCTGGGATGTCATCGCCGCCAAGGGCTTTGAAAAGGACACCTTTTTCGAGATGGCCGCCCGGGATATTCGTGCCCTTCCCAAACTGGAAGGTACGGTCCATGTGAATATGGCTTTGATCGTAAAATTCATGGCCAACTACTTCTTTAAACCGGCCAAATATCCAGAAATTGAGACCCGTTCAGAACCTGAGCATGATGAATTTCTTTTTCATCAGGGGCCGACAAAGGGATTAGGCCAGATTCGGTTTCACAACTACAAACCGATCTATGATCAGTTTCAGCTTCCTAATGTGAGTGTGTTCAAAAAGCAGATTCGCCTGCTGAAACTCCTGCTTCTTGTGGCAAAACCCAACGAATCACAGCGCAAGGACATTGATTTCCTTCTCACGCTGGGAGAACTATTTACCCAAGTTGTCTACGGACAACTTATCCTTGAGAATGCCCAAAAATACAAGATCAATGAAGACCTGTTAGATCAGATATTTGATTTCATGGTCAGAGATTTTTCAAAACATGCATTACAGCTCTACTCAAAAACGAGCAGCACGCGTAAACAGATGCGAATCTGCTCGATGATGATCAAAAAGCCTATGGTTGATCCAGCAAGATTCAGCCGGGTTTGGGAGAAAGATGTCTTCACCCTAAAGGATCAATACCAGATGAGTAATTAGCAGTAGCAGGCGAAAAGATCAGCCCTGGTTAAGTATCTCTATTAGCGCCAGACGCCGACGATCATTCCAACGACAACTATCCCTACCAACCAGTAACCACCGTTAATGATCACGTAGGACCAGGGGCGGTTCTCAAATGCGGGAGCTGTCAGGAGGTATGCAAAGACATAACCAAACCACAGTGTAAGTCCCGTTAGAATTCCTGCTGACACACCAGACATTTGGGGATAGATATACATCATGAACGGCACCATGTGGGCCGTAACAAAGGCCATGATAAGTGCTCCCAGAAACATAAGTCCAAATGACAGGGCCATATTGGATTGCGACTTATCTGCCTCTAGAGACTCCTCGGTCCACCCCATGGCTTCCATCCACGCTTTACCAAAAACGGGGCCATACCATACGGCTCCAATACCAAAAAAGACGATTGCTGATACCAGCACTGCCAAATAGTTCACGTCATATTCGAACATGTCTATTCCTCCTTGATGTTTTGTGACAATATAAATCACATTACGGCTGGGTTAAAAGTGAATTATATGTTGTGATTATTGAAAATACGAGCGTTACACTGAGTTACGCGTGGCGTTGATATTGCCAAAAAAGGTGCGCATGACCATCTTACCGAAAAGAGCTCGCTCATTTTCCTGAAGGTCTTCAGATTGGAGCTTTTTCAAGGCATACTGCTGAATCGTGAAGAGAGGTAGCACAACCCGCTCACGTAAAGCGATACTCTGTCTGCTGCGATCATTATCCTCAAGCAGGTAGGATTGACCAGCCACCTTCAAGACCATGGATTTTGTCAATTCGTACTCATTGAAGATCTGCAGATAAAAGTCTCCAAACTTTTCGTCATGCTCCATGTAGCGGGTAAGCTCCAGGTTGGATTTACTCATACTCTGCATGCTATTACCCAGGATAGCCCGGAATAGATCCACCTCTTTGAATAAGGTCTTCATCTCATCCAGGTGGCCTCTGTCTTCCAAAGACTTCAATGCCGTTCCCAGGCCATAAAACCCGGGTACATTCTGCTTGAGCTGACTCCATGCACCTACAAAGGGGATGGCCCGTAGGTCCTCAAATCGAAAGGTCGCCTCTTGGTTTCGTCGCATAGGCCGACTGGCAATATTGGTTCGCCCATAGAATTCCAGCGGGCTCCTTTCCAGCAGGTAGGGAATAAAGAGAGGGTGTTCCTTGAAGGAACGGTAAGTTTCATAGCTGATGTCGGCCAGTTCATTCAGCATTGATCGCGCTTCGGCTGTAAGTTGTTTCTTATCCGAGTGCCCCAGCCTGCTTTTGATACCGGCAGTGAGCAACAATTCAAGATTATGAACGGCTGCCTGGCGAATGCCATAGGTCGCACTTACCACCTGGCCCTGTATGGTGGTTTGGATCTGTTTATTCTCCACCGATCTACCCAGTGCGGTATAAAAAAGATGGGTGTCGCCGCCGCCTCTCGCCGGTGGTCCGCCCCGTCCATCAAAAAACCGAACCTCGATACCCGCCTGCCTTGAGACAGATGTAATAGATTCCTTAGCAGAATAAATTCCCCAGTTGGCCATAAAATACCCGCCATCCTTTGTCCCATCGGAGAATCCCAACATAACCGTCTGCTTGTTGTCTCTACCCTCAAGATGCTTACGATAAACGGGTACCTTATAAATAGTTTCCATTGTGTCGTGCGCTGTTTTCAGGTCAGCAACCGTCTCGAACAGGGGCACCAGATCTACTGTTATCTCAGCGGCTTTCCACCCGCAAAGTCTAAACAGCGCGAACAAGCGTGCCACATCCACAGCACTTCGACAATTTGAGATAACATACCTGTGAGCACCGGCTTCCCCGTTGGATGCCTGAATATCTGCAATGACATTCACAGACTCTGCGGTGTCCCGCAACACAGGATCCTGTATTAATCCGCAATCGATCTCTCCCTCGACATTCAAAAGTGCCTCGATTTGTCTCTCTGAGGAATACGTTTCAAAATCTTCCGGGAACAGGTCCGGATGAATCGCATGGATCGCCTCCAGTGTTTGACGGATCACTCGACTATCCTGCCTGATATCCAAACTGGCGAAATGAAACCCGAAACTGTTCACTTTCCGCTGAAACGACTGGATCTTATCAACAAACAAACCGGAATGATCCCTGACAAGCGAAGCTTCCATATCCTTGAGGATCGACTTTAATTCAGGAAGCTCCAGCGGTTTCAGGCCTTTATTCATATTGGCTGGCAGGCGTCCGAGATCATTCTGCAATCTCCGTCTCAGTTTCATAACTGGTTCGTGGATTCCCTTGAAACTGAGTCGTCTGGAGAGGTCTTTAACATCCAGATAATATTTTGAAAGAATGGTCCGTTTTAACTCTGCAGCCACCTGACGAGTGGTTTCTTGAGTGATATTCGGGTTACCATCCCTGTCGCCACCTGGCCAGAAGCCGATCTGAATGAGTTCCGGATTCTGGTCAAAATCATGAAACCCTGACTCAGCGACCTGATCCAGTAGATCACCAACAGCTGGGTAAAACACGCGCTTCAGGTGCGAAATGAGCTGGAGCGCTTCATCCAGCGGACTTGGTGCTTCTTCCCTGGCAAAGGGGGTTCTGCCTAGTTGCTCCAGTAATTGTCTCACGTCCGATGTTTGATTGTCCCGAATGGCTTTGGCAAGGTCAGAAATAATGGACAGGATCGTTTTGGGATAAAACTGGGTTGGATGAGCGGTCAGAACAACACGCACACCAATATCCCTAAGAATGGCGCCTAGCTCTTCCCTGCTTTGGTCTTTATCCATGCTCTCTGCCATTTGACGCCAGGATCCCGTACCATCCATATGATGGATCTGCTCGTATGCAGCATCCTCGAGTGCATCCACCAACACGACTTGACGCTCGATATATTGGATCACCTTGAAGAGTAATCTGATCTGTTCATCTGTTTGCAGGTCAGGTAAGTGTGATCGGAAAAAGTCCGCCACGATAGCTTCCGGATCCATTTTCTCAGCATAGCCATCCGTACAAGCCTCATGAATAAGGGGCATCCAGAGACCCGCCTGTTGAACAGCATCAAGTGGTAGGGTGAGAAAAAGCCGATCGTAAAGTTGATAGCGCATTTCCACCAGCTCCTGGTAAGCTTCTATGATCTTTGATTGCATAGATGGAAGTATAGACTGAGACCCTTGAAGAGCAAGGGTGATTTTAACCTGTCATCCTGAACACTGTGAAGGATCTTGATCCTCTGTTTCGAAACCTGGATGTGGAGATCCTTGGACTCCGCTCAGGAAGACAACTATGGGGTTTCGTACTTGGGCTAAACCTTTTCAATCACCGAAGAGATACCTTGCCCCACACCTATACACATGGTACAGAGGGCCCGTTTTGCATCAGAATTCTTTAACTGGTGGGCAGCAGAGGTCAGCAGTCTTGCGCCACTCATTCCCAGGGGGTGACCCAGGGCAATGGCACCACCCAGGGGATTGATCCGGGGATCATCATCTGCCAGCCCCATTTGACGCGTCACACCAAGTGATTGAGCGGCGAAAGCTTCATTCAGCTCGATAATGTCCATATCTTTCAGATCCATACCCAGTTGTTTCAGCAGCTTCTCGGTTGCTGGCACCGGTCCCATCCCCATGATGCGAGGGGGTACGCCTGCCACCTGCATACCCAGGAAGCGGGCAATGGGTGTCAAGCCATACTGCTTCACGGCATCTTCAGAAGCCACGATCAACGCTGCCGCACCATCGTTTATTCCTGAAGCGTTCCCTACAGAGATGCTTGTCCCTTCCCCAAGAATAGGTCTTAGACTCGCCAACTTTTCCAGGGAGGACAGCCGCAGGTGTTCATCTTGCTCGAAAATCAGGTCTTCCTGCTTGCGCCGGGGAATCTTCACGGGAATGATCTCATGGGCCAACATGCCATTATCTTGGGCTGTCTGTGCCTTAGACTGACTCCAAAAGGAAAATTGATCCTGGTCCTCCCGGCTGATCCCATTTTCCTGAGCAATATTTTCAGCCGTCTGTATCAGAGACTGGGTGTGCCCCATCTTTTCCATTTGCTTATTCACAAAACGCCACCCAATGGTGGTGTCATAGGTCTCTGGTGTTCGGGAAAATGCCTGCAATGGCTTGGACATAACCCAGGGTGATCGGGACATGCTTTCAACGCCACCAGCCAGAATGAGATCGGCTTCATTGGCGCGAATGGCCCGGGCTGCAGTCCCGACTGCATCCATACCTGACCCGCAGAGTCGATTAATGGTTGCACCCGGTACGGTCTCGGGGATCCCGGCCAGAAGTAAGGCCATACGAGCGACATTACGGTTGTCTTCTCCGGCCTGATTGGCACATCCGAATAACACATCATCCAGTGCATCCCAATCCACATCCTGATTTCGCTCCATCAGCGCTTTTAACGGAATCGCTGCCAGATCATCTGTTCTTACTGAAGACAATGAGCCACCATATCCACCAACCGGTGTTCTTATCGCATCACAGATAAATACGTCTCTCATGATCATCCTTTCGGGTCAGCTTTTTTATGTTTTTCGTGATAGCGGTCCCACACCTCATTCAGCTCTGCCTTATTTGCCTTGAATGCATTCATTAAACCCTGCGAAAGCCGGTCCACTTCCTGCTGGCCGATGGCAGTCGAAAACATACATGTGCCTGTATTCACCATGATGATGTTTTCCTTATAGAACATATGATCCAGAATTTTGGTCATAACTGCCTTCTCTTCTTTGAACTGAAAAGCCTCTCGATAACTCTCAGGAGCATTCCGTCTGGGGTGAAGACGGAACATGGATCCCAGTCCAGAAATAGACATGGGCACGTCGGCTAACTTGATCGCTTCATTGATCTGAGAGATGGCCCTGGCTGTTAACTCATTCAGGTCGAGAATTGCATTTTGATCAAAATCCTGCATAGCTACATAGCCTGCTGTCATTGTGATCGGATTGGCAGAGAATGTGCCTGAATGGGGTAAGCGCAAGGGAGATTCATTGGGATCCATGACGGACATGACGTCTGAGCGACCAGCAAACGCTCCCACAGGGAAGCCGCCTCCGATCAATTTTCCCAATGCGGTCAAGTCTGGCTTGACGCTATAATTCTGCTGGGCGCCACCATAGGTCGTTCTGAAGGTGATAACCTCATCAAAGACCAGGAGGGTGTCGTGCTTTCTCGTCCAGGCATACACCGCTTCCACAAACGCATCAGTTGCCGCAAACAGCCCTACCCGGTGAGGGATTGGATCGATGAGTACACAGGCAAGATCGTCAGCATTTTCATCCAGCAGATTCAGCGTGTTCTCAATGTCATTAAAGGGATAGACCACTACGTCTTCCAGGACTCCTGGGGGCGTTCCAAAGGCCAGGGGGTTTCGATTGGGATGATCGATCGGTCCCCAGTTCTCAGGGCTGGATACCTGGCTGACCTCAACAAAGTCATAGGTACCATTATAGGATCCTTCGGCTTTGGCGATCTTTGACTTACCGGTAAATGCGCGAGCAGCCTTCACCATGGACATAACTGCTTCGGTCCCTGAATTCACAAATCTGATCTTATCAAAATCAGGCGCCCGACTCGTCAGGTGCTGGGCATATCGTACTTCAACCTCAGTTGCCAGTGTATAAGCTGTGCCTTTTTTCAGTTGTTCGGTCACCGCCTCGACGATGGGTGGATATGCATGGCCATGGATCAGGGAAGCCATGTTGTTGGCGAAATCGATCCGTTGTGTTCCATCAATATCCGTGACCATGCAGCCACTTGCACCGGACACATAGTGGGGGAAGGGTTTATGAAAGATGGTGTTACGGCTGACACCGCCAGGTAAAACAGTTACTGCGTCAGCGTAGATCTTTTCACTACTTTTCTTTTCAGTGTTCATGGCAGGAGCCCTTTAAGCTTGTGATTACTGAATCAGCTTTGGTTCACTCTGCTCCTGGAGATAGTCAAAACTTACACCGGGAGCCAACTCACGTACCTTCAAGCCTTCATCACTAATCTCGATGATTGCAAGATTGCTGTAAACCCGATCAACTATGCCTTTCCCCGTGAGTGGGAAAGCGCAGTTATTGACCAGCTTCATTTGGCCATCTTTGCTTACATGATCCGTGATCACCCATACATTTTTCACACCAGCAACCAGGTCCATAGCCCCCCCAACTGCAGGGATGGCTCCTGGTTTGCCTGTCGACCAGTTTGCCAGGTCACCGTTCTTTGACACCTGCAGAGCTCCCAACACAGAGATATCAAGATGTCCCCCTCGGATCATGGTAAAACTATCGGCATGGTGGAAATAACAGGCACCCGGGATGGCCGTTACATATTTTTTTCCGGCATTGATCAATTCAATATCGCGATTGGCTTCATCAGGCACTGGCCCCATACCCAGAAGACCATTTTCGGTATGATAGATCACTTCAATGCCTGCTGGCACATGGTCGGCGACAAGTTCAGGAATGCCGATCCCTAGATTCACATACGAGCCATCTGGTATATCCTGTGCGGCTTTCTGGGCCATCTCGATCCGGCTCCAGCCCATACTTTCTCCTGTACTCATGATGGATACCTCTCCTGATTGGCTACCAGAATGGATTCGTGGGCAGGGTCAGCAATATGCACCACGCGATTGACGAAAATGCCCGGTGTTACAACAACTTCAGGATCTATTGCTCCAGGTTCAACAATGTGTTTGGCCTGGACAATTGTTGTTTCTGCTGCCGTACACATAATGGGACCAAAATTTCTTGCCGTTCGATGATAGGTGAGGTTCCCGTATCGATCGGCAGTATGGCATTTTACCAGACTGAAGTCAGCCCGGATACCATATTCCATCACGTAGGTCTGTCCATTAAAGTCTCTGGTTTCCTTACCATCAGCCAGGGGTGTATTCACTGAGGAAGGTGTAAAGAAGGCTGGAATGCCTGCCCCCCCTGCTCGGATACGTTCTGCCAACGTTCCCTGGGGGACCAATTCCAATTCGATCTCTCCCGCTCGATACAATTCGGGAAAGACGACCGAGCCGGCAGTCCTTGGGAAGGAGCAGATCATCTTCCTGACCTGTCGATTCTCAATGAGAGCTGCCAGACCCACATTACCGCTGCCGGTGTTATTGCTGACAACGGTCAGATCTTTTGCTCCACGATCTATCAGCCTGTGAATTAACTCGATGGGACTGCCTGCTTCGCCAAATCCCCCGATCATCACTGTGGCGCCATCAAATATGTCGGATACAGCCTCTGCGTCCGACTTTACAAGCTTGTTTATCATGTGACCTCTACTCTAAAACTGGTTCTGCTATCTTCTGTTGTTTTGCCATATATTTTTGGAATTGATCCTCAAGTTCGCCCTCTACACGTTTCAGATCTTCTTCAAAGAAGTACTTATCTGATTGAAGCGGGACCAACTTCTCTATGGTATTTTCTTTTTCATCATATTTGGCCAGAAAAACAGTGTCCATCCAATCCATATTCCGACTTTCATTGAATTTGAGTACAAAGGCCTTCTCGCCATTGACCATGGTTGTTCCCAGGAGCGATATCTTCCCTGCAGAGGAGGTCATTGTGATGAACCGTGTGGGCCGACCTACTGAAGGCAAAGCCTTGTAGACCATGGTGAATATCTTATCCATGTCCGCCAGGGGTGAGGTGAAATAATCATGTTCACCCGTTGGTCTGGCGCAATACATGGAGTGGAAGGTAATTCCTAACATCATGAAGATGTTCCCCATATCGATCCAGCTGTTTGCCGTTCGTTCCACCTCGACCTTACCCTCATTATCCATAAATAGACTAATGTGGTTCATAACTGGGCTTTGACTGCGGATACGAATACCGTTCAAGCGTAGACGACGAATAGCAGCCAGCGTATGGACATTCAACAATTCTTTGGGAACGGAGAAATGTGCTACCCAAATGACCTGAATGCCATGGTCGATGACCTCTTTCAATATCTTCAGCGTTTTATCCCATTGGGAACTTACCACGATACCGGGTTCATAGGTCAACGCGCGCGAAGCGATACGGATGGTACGAATATGCTGCAATTCCGGGTCTTCCATTATTGGCCTTAGGTAGGCTTCAAAACGCCAGTCTGGCATGTAGCCAGCATCTCCACCGGTCATTAGAATATCGGTGATCTCCTTGTGCTTTCTCCAATAGTCTTGCACCTGAACCACATCATCCTGAATAAACATATCATCATCACCACGCACCTGAGCATGTCGAAAACAATAGGTACAGTAAGCAAAGCAGCCCTGGGTGGTCTTGTCCAGAAGGAGAAATACGGGTGGATATTTATGCTGACCACCATCGACAGCCTCCCATTCACCTTCATCGGTATGGAATGAGGGGCGGTTGAGTAGTTGTTTACCATCATGGGGATTGGTTTTGTCGCGGTAATTGACCACATATTTCATGCGTTCAGCATCGTCCTCAATCACTTTATAACCATCAACAATTGGCTTTTCGATCATGTTGGGTTGGGGGATGATGAGCTGAAAGACCGGGTCCGTTTCATAGTTATCCCAATCAATGGTATCCAGGACATGTTTCGTTGCTAAAAATGCATAAACCTCAACGAACAGTTCCCTTTCTTTGATGTCGGTCAGAAAGATCCCATTTGACTCAAGGATCCCAATGACATCGCGAAAACCAGAAAGACCGGAATACTTATTTTTGCCTTTGGCAAACAGCGCTTTCGAATGTTCTGTGAACATGGAATGCTGGGGATAATTACGATGCAGGCGTTCGATGAGTGTTGTAGGTAAAAGGTTTTCATTCGCGATGACCTGTTTTGCGTCGTCACTCAAGGCATGGTGATCCATGAGCATATCTATATGGGATTGGGTGAAATTGATTTTATTCTCGGCCGTTGCTGACATAAGCTAACTCCTTATTATCTGGGACTCAGTTGTTCTGGTTTACGATCCACAACAATTGTGAGTTATCTTTACTCTTGTTAGTGAACAGATGGGTCTCATTGGATGTAAAGTAAAAGCTGTCACCTTCTTTGATCGTGTACTTCGCCGCTCCAATGATGACATCAAACTTCCCGTTTAGGACAAAGCAATATTCCTGTCTGGGATTGTTGGTCGTCATAATATCGGATGAATCCGCTCCAGGTTTAAAATCCAGCATGAAGGGATCCATTAATTTTGATTGATCGTGGTGGGATAGCAGATAGGACCGCGTCCCTGTTTTGTTCTTCTTAACAAACTTTTTCTCACGCTTCTTGAGCACAGGATGGGCATTCAGATCACTGTCCTCACCGATGATCTCACCGACGGTGATATGGAGCGAGTCTGCGATCTTTTTCAGGGTCAATATCGAGGGGAACGCCTTCGCACGCTCGATCTGAGAGATCAGGCTAGCAGTTACACCGACCGAGCTGGCCAGATCGCCAGCCTGGATATTCAAACTTTCCCGCCGTCTCCGGATCCGTTCTCCCATTAAGTCCATCATGGCATAAAATTAAATAGAATTGTATAAATTAAAATATATTTAATTAATTCAGCATTGCAGTTTTTTTTGCCTGGCAAACGGGGAATCTTGAACAAGGATCTGGGGGAGAACTAAGGCAGGCTGGAAATAATAGCGTCCGTCATTTCGCTGGTGCTGGAGGCCCCTTGCTGGAGCACATCTTCAGAACCAGCTAGTTTCGACATATCATAGGTTCTGACCTTGCCGGCGGCTATGACTCGGGCTATCGCCTGACGGATATGCGTGGCTTTCTCTTCCTCACCCAGGTGTTCAAGCATCATACAACTTGATTCAATCATGGCGATGGGGTTAACAATAGGGGTCTGAAAGTCAGCATATTTTGGCGCGCTGCCGTGGGTGGGTTCAAAGACAGCAACACCCGTATCTGGATTGAATTGGGCACTGCTGGCAAAACCCAACCCTCCGATCAGACCAGCAAAGCCATCAGACACAATATCGCCGAACATGTTCCCTGCGACGATAACACCATAATCCTCAGGGTTTTTCGTGAGCCACATCATTTGTGCATCAATATTGGTATTCCACAACTCAATTTCGGGATATGTTTCTACTTGAAGTTTTTTAGCCATTTCGTACATCATCCCTGATGTTTCCCGGATCACATTGGGCTTCTCACATAGGGTGACCGAGGCATAGTTGCGCTTCCTGGCATACTCAAATGCTGCACCTAGTATTCTCTGGGTTGCTTTCCTGGTAAAAATTCGACTGGAGATCGCCAGCTCCTCTTTAGGAACATTCCCGAAGTTCTTACGAAAGGCCGGGTGGCTGAAAAAAGCAGCATAAACGTCGTCTGGCGGATCACGCCATTCCACGCCCCCATAGAGGCCTTCTGTGTTTTGCCTGAAGATAGCAACGTCTATTGCAGGCTCTTCGATGATCTCTCCTCGACCACGTCGAATAAAATTAAGCGGGTTGCCCTTGTAACTTCTGCAGGGGCGAAGACAGATATCCAGACCAAAATACTGACGCAAGCCGACAATGGGGCTGGAGTATATCAGGTTCTGTTTGACCAGTTCAGGTGATAATTCCTTCTGTGCATCAACTTTGGGTTTGGAGGTGATCGCACCAAAGAGGGCGACCTTGTGCTCACTGATCAGGTCAAGGGTTCGCTGCGGGAGGGCATTGCCTTCGGAGCGCCAGAATTCCCATCCGATATCACCCAGCACGTATTCAGCATTAAAACCAACCGCATCCAAAACCCTGATCGCTTCAGCCAGAACCACTTTACCGATCCCATCTCCGGGAAGCACAACGATGGTCCAATTGCTCATTCAGAGTTTTCCTGTTTCACATAGTCAGCGACCATTCGTATGGAATCCAGAATGACAGCACCCGTTGCTTCCAGAGTCTCCCGCCTCTGATGGCCGCCTGGGATTAAAACACAATCAACTCCAATGGCTTCGGCGACCTCGTGATCATGATCAGTGTCACCGACGAATAGCACATCTTGTGTATCCATTTGGAGCTCATTCATCCAGCGAATACCATTGTCCACCTTGCTGTGAGCATAATGATTATCCAGGCCAACGATGCCTAGAAAGACCTCAGTCAAACCAAAGTGTGTCACCAACTCGTCCAATGTATTCTGCTTATAGGCCGAGAGGATGGAATGGCTAACCCCAAGCTCCTTTAGGCTTGTCAAAACCGTTTCAACACCTTCATGGAGCGCAACATCATACTTATGTGCTTCATATCCGTCAATAAATTCCGTTCCCACCTTTTCAAAGGTCTCATCCACAAAGTCAAAACCGAGGCGCCGATAATAGTCAATGACTGGAAACCCGAATATTGACTGGTAATGGTCAAGATCAATGGTGGGCATATTGCGTTTCGACAGGGTTTCATTGATGACCATGACAGCCATCCAGGAGTCATCCAGGAGTGTGCCATTCCAGTCCCATATAATATGTTTATAGCGCAATAGATTTACCGGGTCAGGACATCTGCGTCTTGAATTCAAGTATGACCCCAACGTCAGGGAACGCTAGGCCCAAGCGTTTCTTGAGAGCTGTCTCCAGTTCTTTGGTTTTTTTACAGTCAGGTGGAACGGGAAGCTCAAACAGAACTGCTTCCAGAGGATCCTTGCCAACAACTCGCAGATCCTGCACCGTGAAGTCACTACCAAACTTTGCCAGTTCAGACTCAATAACGTCTAACACCTCATTGACCACCTTTCCAGAGACCGCGACCGGGTCTGTGTGGGTTACGACCTCTGCATCCATTTCATGGACTAATTTGTGCTCCACATTATCTGCAATATTATGGGCAATGGCGGGGGCGGTCTCTTCGTCGATCTCAACGTGAAGGGAAATAAATCGCTGCTCTCCATATTGATGAACCACCACGTCGTGTACCCTCCGTGCACCTGGAACAGAGACTGCAATTTCAGAGATGGTTTCAATGAGTTCAGGCGATGCTGGTTTCCCCAACAATTCATCGATGGCGTCTCTGGCAATATCATAGGCTGAATGGAGGATCATAATGCCGACGAAAAGCCCCATAATACCATCGATATTTGCTAATCCATAATAGGACCCAATCAGACCGCCAATGACAAGAATAGTCGTATACACATCACTTTTATGGTGAACGGCATCACCCCTCAGCGCATCAGAATCGATCAAATCTCCTAGCTGATAAGCAAAATACGCCATCCAGGCCTTTCCCGCAGCTGTCAGGCTCACAATACCAATAAAGACCCAATCCAGTTGTGAGATGTCAATGTCACTCTCTGAGAAGAACAGGCGGTCTACCGCCCCCTTCATGAACTCGAAAGCGACCACGGCCATGAGAATGGCAATTGTCAGCGTTGCAATTACCTCTGCCCGGCCATGTCCAAAAGGGTGTTCCTTATCTGCAGGTTTCTGAGCAACCTTGAAACCAAAGATGACGACAATGGATGTAGCCACATCTGACAGGGTGTGAAACGCATCGGCAATGAGTGCTAAACTATTGATCATCCAGCCAAAAATGATCTTTACAACAAAGAGGATGAAGTTGCCCAAAATGGACACCCACCCTTCTAGAATTCCAACATGACCCCGAAACTCTGGGCTACCTGTTTTGATCCCAGCTGGTTGCGTCTTCTCAACAAGAAAGCTTGTTATCCCCATACTAAAGCCTCTCCTTAACCCAATTCTCCAACCCGCCTGCCAGTATCAGCTCTTGTGCAGCTTTACCCAGAGGTTGAAATGTGAATGTCTGGTCATTGTGATGAATGGATGTATGTTCAAAATTTACTGTTGTTCCTATTCCTGTGTCTACTGTGAGTTTATGCCGCCCATGGCTTTCAACAAGATAATTCACAAATTCTGGAGACTCTAATATGATAAACCCATTATTTAGTGCATTGCGTTTATAGGTCTCGTTAAAAGATCCGGCAATAAGTAGCGAAACACCGGCATGCTTGAAGGCTGTAGCCGCTTGCTCGCGGGAGCTACCGGTACCAAAATTGAATCCGCCTACCAGGAGAGTCCCCTTCCTGACCAGATCACGAAACGACTCATCATAATTCTGCATCACCACTTCAGCTTCTTCTTCAGGCGTGAGATCATCACGATAGGTGTAGCTGCCTGGGAAAATGCCATCCGTATTAAGATTATCCTGGTGACAAAACAGTGTGGACCCGCTTACTTCACTGGGAAAACCCGGCAATAACTCAACTTCCGCAGGTATCCCCGTTGTTTTCTGGATCAGCTTGACCCGTCCCTTTGGAATTTGGTCCTCGTAGGCGAGGTGTGATACCAGTTTACCCGCAACGGCCGATGCAGCCACAACGGCGGGAGATGCCAGATAGACCTGAGCATCCTTGGAGCCCATCCTGCCTTTGAAATTGCGGTTGGTTGCCGAGATCCCAACCTCTCCATCTTCTACGAGACCTACTCCCAGCCCGATACAGGGTCCACAACCAGAGGGTAAAACCTTTGCACCGGCTTCAACTAAAATCTGCCAGTCTCCCCTCCGCTTGCTTTCTGCTTCAACTTCACTGGATGCCGCCGCAACATAAAAGTCAACACCTCCGGCTACACGTTGGCCTTTCAACACGCCAGCTGCTTCAGCCAGGTCTTCAACCCGGCTATTCACACATGAGAGGAGATATGCTTTCTGAATACTGATATCTTTTTTTCCCAGCAGGCCAGCAGAATGTATGGTCTTCACATGATCGGGGCCAGCCACCAGGGGCGTGATCGTCTCAAGATCCAGTTCGAGTTCTTTTGCATAGACCGCATCTGGATCAGCAAAGGGTGCCTCATGTTTCAGCACAGCGATCCGGTCAATGTTCATACGGGTGTGAGTTTCCGCTCCAGTTCCCTCCATTGACACAGCTCTCGATTCCAGCCAGCTGTAGGTGATCGCATCCACAGGAAAGACACCTGCTCGGGCACCCCATTCTGTGGTCATGTTAGCAATAGTCAGCCTTTGTTCCAATGAGAGGTCCTGTAGACCATCTCCAGCAAATTCAACGGCATGGTTTAGCACCTCATCATGATTAAAAAGGCCAGTTAAAGCAATGATGACGTCCTTGCCACTTACGCCCGGTCGCAAACGACCATGCAGATAGACCCTGACGACCGGCGGTACTTGCCACCAGATCTTGCCCGTTGCCCAGACAGCAGCTGCATCTGTTCTCACAACAGGCGTCCCCAAAGCGCCCAGACCACCGTACATATTGGCATGACTATCGGAAGCAACCACCAGGTCACCTGGCCAGGCATAGCCTTCTTCACACATGATCTGGTGTCCAATCCCCCGGCCAGCAGGGTAAAAATCGACCCCGTTCTTTTTGGCAAAAGCTTCAATGGCGGCATATTTGTTGCGTGTCTGACTGCTTTGGTCCTGAATATTATGATCCAAGGCGAATACTGCTTGACGATCATCTTTTATTGCTGAGCAGCCCATTTGCTTGAATTTTTTCATAATGGCAGAGGTGTTATCATGGGTCAGAATGTGTGCCGGCCTGATGGTCACATAGTCACCACTCTGGAGTATCTGCCCAGGCTCCAGATCTACAGCAAACTTCTGTACGATCTTCTCTATCAGGGTTTGTACCATTAAGCAATCCTCGTTTTCTTCAAATAGTGAATATACATCCCTGCTGGAATGGCTTCAATATTAACCCGCAGGATTTTGCATCCCAGATTATCGTTTAAGCTGCTGGAGTATCTTCAGATTCGCCTTTGGAAAGGCAAGCTGTTTGAATTGAGAAGATGACACCCACTGATTTTCGGTTGCTGCATGCGTCTGCGCATCACCAGAGATCCAGCGACACCAATACGCTGTCATCGTTATCTTAAAATGGGTATAGGCATGCTTGATCGTGGCGATCTTATCCCCGACTTCAACCTGCAATGATGTTTCCTCAACAATTTCCCGCAGGAGCGCATCCTGGTGGCTCTCCCCTGCTTCGATCTTTCCACCGGGGAATTCCCACAATCCTCCGAGAAGCCCCTTGTCAGGTCTTTTTTGAACCAGGAACCGACCCTCTTTTTCTATCAAGCCGATCACAATATCGTAGTGGGGTATTGGTTTTTTTCCAGCTCTCACGGGGAATGCTTCCATGCGAGCATATTTTCGGGCTGCGCAAGCCGAGGCCAGGGGACACTCCTGACAGCGGGGTCGTTTCGGTGTACAGACTACCCGCCCCAGATCCATGAGGGCCTGATTGAACACACCGGGCCGGTCTCTGGAAATTATCGATTGTAATTCCTTCAGTATTAATCTTTTCGTTTTTGTTTTGCTGATGTCCGCAGTGATCATTTTCAGACGGGAATAAACACGCAGTACATTACCATCGATCAATGCCACCGGTTCACCAAATGCCAGGCTTGCAATTGAAGCGGCTGTGTACTCACCAATACCAGGCAACTTCAGCCATGAATCAAACGAATTGGGTAGGCTCCCACCCAATTCATTCATAACCAGTCGTGCAGCTGCGTGTAGATTTCTCGCCCGGGAGTAATACCCTAACCCTTCCCAGTGTTTAAGCACATCATCCTGGTCCGCCTGGGCCAGAGATGCTACATCTGGATATTTAGCCATCCATTTTTCATAATACGGCCAAACCGTAGCAACCTGCGTCTGCTGGAGCATGATCTCTGCAATCCAGATGGCATAAGGATCTTTGTCGTTTCTTCCAGGAACGGGAATGCTGGCTCGCTCTTGATCAAACCAGGCCAGTAATTTTTGTACGGGGAAACGAGAGTCAGGCAACGGCTGAGATCAGCTGTCGTTTTGTTCAGCCAGGGCTTTGATGTGGGTGTAATCCGAGCCACAACAGGCGCCAATAAACTCTACACCTAGCTCTTTGACTTCATTGGCCCAGCTTACAAAATCCTCAGGGGATACACGGCCGGGGTTTTTCTTTCCTTTTACAGTATGCTCTACATTCGGATAGACTAGGAGTGGAATGGAGACAGCCTCTTTCAGGTTGGTCAAAGCGACCTGAGACGACTTGAGATCAGAACAATTCACTCCGATTGCGGAAACGCCACGCTTCTCCAGGAAAACGGCCGTTTTCACCAGATCATCTCCATTGTATATCTCTCCCTCTTTGTTAAGAGCGAAAGAAACCCATACCGGTTTTTCATATCGAAGTGCTAACTCGGTTAGGCCTTTTGCTTCACGAGCAGAATTCATGGTTTCCAACAGGAGCATATCCGTTGAGTGATGCGCCAGGTTGTCTAACTGGGCATCATGCCAGGGTCGTGATATGATGTTGCCTGGAAATTCTTCCGGTCTCCAGGAGTCAGCCAGAGGGGCGATCGAGGCAGCGATCTTCACATCCTTGCCTGATTCTTTTACTGTTTTCCAGGCCAGCCTGATGGCAAGCAGGGTGAGCGCTCGGGCTCTGGTGTGAGCGTCCACACCAGACAGACCGGCTTTATGAAGGGCATATGGCGTGGTACGGAAGGTGTTGGTCGTGATCACCTGGGCACCAGCTTCAATATTTTCTCTGTGGATCTTGACAATGTCTTCTGGATTACTTTGGAGTACCGTCGCTGACCAGAGAGGTTCGGTCAGTTTATGACCCATTTCCTCCAGGCGGGTTCCCATGGCTGAATCCAGAATAATAATACTCATGAACGAATTATTGCTCCATCAGCGATTGGCTAAGCTGGATGATATTTCCATCAGGATCTGTAAAGGAAGCAAATTTCGCCATACCTGGGATCTCTTCTTTATCTGTGACTTTGATCCCCTTGCCCGCTAACCAGAGTTCTGCCTTATCAAGTTTTTCAACTTCTAGTACGATGGCACCGATCGGGTTTGCATTCGTGGCCTTGACGCCATGGATGGCGATCTTGGCACCGGGGCTTATTTGAAACTCCGCCCATTTTGTATCTTCATCCTCAAGCACCAGCTCCAGCTCGAGAATATTCATATAGAATGCTTTTGCTGCTTCGAAATCGACAACAGGCACCCAGACAAGATCAAACTGTTTATACCAACTCATCATTTGTCCTTCATTCGATGGTTAAAAGTTCTTCAAGTTCACCGAAGCTGTCAACAACAAAATTGGCCTCATTCAAAGTTTCCTTGGGACAACTTGTTGTAATTGCAACGGTTTGACATCCTGCTTCTTTTGCCGATCTCAAGCCAGGGGGCGAATCTTCAATCACCAGAGATCTCCCGGGGTCAATACTGAGTAGTTCACATGCTCTCAGGTAGGGGTCGGGAGCCGGCTTGTTCCGTGAAACGTCTGATGCGGTAACAATATGATCGAACTCAACCGCAAGATCTGAGTTCTCAAAAATAGCTTTCAGGAGAGGCTTGACCGTTGCTGTGACCAACGCACATTTTAACCCCTTTCGCCTGATCTTTGTGAAGAACTGTTCAAATCCATCAGTAAAGTACACCGATGTCATAAATGATTCCCACAATAGTCGTTTCCCGTTTTCTTGCAGTTCCTCAGTGTCAGCATCTAATTCGAATGCGCTTTTAAATCGACTGTAGAACACGGCTTCTGCAATACCCCGGTTTGCATTAGAGAACGACTCGGGGACTTCAACACCATAGTGTGCCCCCAGCTTTTTTGTTGCCTGGTCGTAAACGCCTTCGCTCTGGACGACTACACCATCGAAATCAAAAAGGATAGCGTCCAAGTTATTGATGTCAGGATTACTCAAATTGTTATTGACAGAGTGTTTGCAGGGGCAGGTTCTACTGACCGATCAATTGCTCTGTGCTGCTTTTCCTTCCTTTTTCCTCCAACTCCACTAATCGTACCTATTGTGGAAAAGGTACGATCGTGAATATAGATAGAGAATCTTAGAAAATCAGCCTGTTTGGGAAGTTTTTATAAAAAAGTTTGGCCAGATAAAAAAGCCACCTGCTCACATGAGTCAGGTGGCTTTTTCAATGGTATAGATAATGTGCTTATCTAAGCGTGATACCAAATCCTGCTGTTAGGACCTGATTGGTCGGAGTTTGACTCACATGAAGATTCAGGTAGGTCAGCGGTATGAGTTTCAGATGGAGACCAGCGCCCAGCCTCAGACCGGGATCTGTTTCCATATCAAAACTGATCGATGTCAATTCATTATTCGGATCATTTGGATCCAAGTCTGCCTCATAAGCAATGGACAGTGAGCTTGTCTCGTAAGATGCATCAGCATAGAGACCAACACCGAAGATCAGCAAGTTGAGTGATTTTCCAACCTGAAGACCCATTGACATGTTGGAAGATTCAACGATATCACCAATGCTCATCTGTGAATAGAATGCTCCGGCAGTGATGTCTACGGGGAATAATGGAATGGGAATAAACTGATCGACGTTGATTCTAGCACCAGCACCAAACATGCTGAACATACCGATGTCTGGTATTTCCTGCTCCGGGAAGCCTCGAAGTGTCAATTCAATACCCATGGGTAGACCCAGGGCAAGCTGAGGCATGACCAATGGAAGTGCTGGTAGCCCAATTCCAGGAGGCAGGGGCAGATTTAGATTCAAGCTGGCAACATGACTAGGGATATTCGCATTGGCGATCGCCAGGTCCTGTGCAACACCTGTGACACCCTGAGCCGTCAATTCTGACCTCATATGAGCTTCGAATAGATCGGCTAGATGTGTCTGGTTCGTCACCAGAAGTCCAGCGCTGTCTGCTTCTGAAGGGCCAAAGAATGTTGGGGTTCTGGTGTCAGTATCTTTGTAAATATCAGCGAATGTCAGCTCAACCGGGCTAATGGTTTGTCCTGCTACCAGGCTGCCAAGATCAAACTCCATTGTGTTTTCACTTAAGACAAAGTTGAAAAACTCGCTCTCTTCAGGGACTGCAGCGATCATGGCCTTTGCGCTAATATCAAAGCCCAGCATTTTGTGGACCTTGGAGCGATGGTACCAACCTGAATTCATGGTTGCACCAAAGGCATCACCCAAAGGCTGTAGATACATGGTTGCATTGTCGCTAAGCATGTTGGAAAGATTTTCCTCAAGGGATCCCTGTGCAAACGCACCTACAGAAAGCGTCATCGCAAGCGTGATAACAAGTAATTTTTTAAGCATTATTCCTCCTTGTTCATCCTCTTTGTTTTTGTTATGTCGTCCAATATATGGACACGGTTCACCTACATACAAGCATGTTTATGCTGTTGTGAGCCACGTCAATACGGGACATAAATAATCCTATTTCGCTTTCTACAAAACATTATTTCTTCAAATCCCACTGCCTGCGCAGCTCGTACACCATAATACCAAAAGCCACGGCAACGTTCATTGAACTCTTCATCCCGTTCTGGGGAAGCTCCACGGCAAAGTCACAGACCTGAACGATCTCATCCTGGATTCCCACCCCTTCATTCCCGACAACAAAGACCACCGGGAAATTGTATTCAACATCAGCATATGAACGGCTCTGCGTTGTGTGCTCAAGGGCAATAGCGGTATACCCCCGGCGCTTCAATGCCTTTACTGCTGCTACGGCATCGGGCACATATCGCCAGGGGACCGAGTACTCTGCACCCAGTGCAGTTTTGGCGATCTCTTTGCGAGGGGGAGATGCCGTATAGCCACTGATAATGACCTCTTCCAACCAGGCACCATCCGCAGTACGAAACATGGAACCAACATTGAACATGCTGCGGATATTATCGAACAAGGCAACCACAGGCATTCTCGGACGCTGCTCCAATTCATCATATTCTGGATGATTATCCCTGAAAATGTTGTGCGGGATAGTTCTCAGGGGTTCGTGATAGATGTTACTCCTTTGCTTCTCTTCACCCAAACGCTGACTCACACCTGGTATTCTTTAAAGAGGGTGCGCCTTAAGGAAAACCCGGCATACCCAGCGATGGAAGCGACGAAAAAGCCAATAAAACCGGTGGCGATAGCCAGAAGAAACCCAGATCCAGCACCCATGATCTCTACGACTCGGCTCACAATGATCTCGCCCCCCTGTTTCCATGCATATAGACCCATACCAAACCAGAGCAGAAAAACGCCTGTTCCATTGGCCAGGGATGCCTTCAAAACAGAATCCTTTTCAAAAAAACCAAGGATGAGGGGTACGATGATGATCCACCACCATGAATAGAAGAGCAGCTGGAGAAGTAGAACAAGAAGAATAGATACGAGCATGTTGATCATTGATAATTCCTTAGTCTGGTCATTGTAAATTTTTTATCCTGGATGCTGACAGGTGATCCCAGAAAATGAAGGTCGTAGTACTCACCTTTCACCCACTTGTCCACAGCATTGTCATAGAATTTTGAGCCCGGATTGCCGGATTGTCCACCGGGATACACACCCAAGGCGCGAATACTGTCACCAATTTCAACCATCATGCGCCAGGAAGGTCCGAATTTTTTATTGGTCGCATTGACGATTCCTTTTCCGCCCCCTGTATATAGACTGGTTCTTCCTAAGCCCTTGACTGATAACAGGTGGTTTATGTCAGTTCCCCGAGCTCTTCCCAGCTCCCAAGCTTCGCCATAATCTCCAAGGCCCACATGCAGGTCATAGACCATCTGCTCAAAAGCTTGCCGGATGATCATCTGTCGATCCTCCACCAATTCCTTTGTCAAAACATTATCATAATATTCCAGGTTTTTCTTTCGGAGTAGCAGGTTCTCCGTAACCGAGCGGGTCGGTATCTTTCGCAGCGTACCATTGATGGTCAATTCATCATTCCATATCGCTTCTTCTATCCGCACCCACCATTCTCTATACACAAGCGCCGCCCTTGAATTGGGAACTGACAGATAGTTCCACTGCTTCAGGTCTGCTAATACTTCCAACTCTTCATTCGTCAGTTTCTCTGTCTTCACCTGCTTTAGAAGAAAAGGCAGAATACGACGCGCCTGAACATTCATGTGGTCTGTGTGGAGGTTCTGCATATCTATGAGATCGATATTTTTAAGACTACCAAGAACCTCATTGATACGGGCTCCGCGCTCATAATCATCATACTCCCAACCCATGTAGTACGGATAATTTTTTCCCACCGGGTTCTGATTCGCTGAGCTGACATACCCACGCCATGGATTCGAAATGACTGGTAGGTGTTCGGGTGGTATCCATTGTGTCCACTCCCCCGTTGTATCGCGACCGGATTGCACAAATTTTCCTTCATTCTTCGCTCTTAACGGGAAGTGACCGTTGTGGCGAATTGCGATATCGCCTGTTTTGGTGGCCATGGCAAAATTCTGGCCTGGCACTCTGTATTGATCAAGCGCCTGATAGAAAGTTTCCAGGTCATGGGCTAGATTCATATTCCGAATAGCCTGCATTTCATTGGATGGATCGTGGGCAGACCAGCGCATGGCAAGACCAACAGGGTTTCCATTTTCCAGGATATGTTCGCCAAAATGCACCACGGGACCAAACCGAGTAATGGGGAAAGTATCCTGGACCGTGTCTCCATCCCTCACCAGGATCTCTTCTATACGCATATCTGCAGGGATCCATTCATCCAGGTACAGATATTCCTGAAAGCTGGAGTCTTTGAATTCGATCTCAAACCAGTCCAGGACATCCGTGCCTGCATTGGTCAATCCCCAGGCAATATCCTCGTTGAAACCAATAATGACGGCTGGTGCGCCCGGTAATGAGGTACCATAAACATTCATGTCGGGTGTGTTCAACTGAATCTCATACCAGATGGATGGCAGGTTCAAGCCCAGGTGGGGGTCATTAGCCAGAATTGGAGATCCAGACCGTGTTTTCCGGCCTGAGACCGCCCAGTTGTTGCTGCCATTATTTTCGTTGGGCTGGGGTTCATTCATATTACGTATGAATTGGGGTGTAAAAAAATCTTGTGCCACATCAGGCATGAGTGGCTCAAAGCGCCACGGCTTTGCTGCAGGGATTATGGGGTCTGTCCTGGGTGTGTCCTCAGGATAGTAGCGCTCCACAAAATCCTCTCCCAGGGCATGTCGGATCACACTCAGATCCATTTCCGAATTCCGTCCGGTCAGATCCCAGGCCATATACTTCTGTAGCAGCGCTGTTTTGAGCGTTGACCAGGCTTCCGGCTTATAATTCAAGAGTTTGTACTCCAGGGGTAGGCTTGCCGGTGTTAAGGTCGCGATCCAGGTATTCACACCATTGGCATATGCTTGTACGATAAGCTGTGTCTCCGGGTCTTGATTGATCAGATTCAAATAGCTCTCTGCAGAAGACAGCAGTCCTCGACGACGCTGTAATTTATCGAAATCGATAGCCCTGGGACCAATGATCTCAGAAACCCGGCCTGCTGCAACATGGGTCTGAAACTCCATTTGCCATAGACGATGTCGCGCTGTGAGAAACCCCTGGGTAAAATACGCATCATAGTCATTCTGTGCAAAAACATGCGGTATCTGCCGTTCATCCCACACAATCGTGACTTCTTCTCTCAAGCCTTTCACATCCAGAACCTCTGCCATCTGGTCATCACCACTACCATTCTGCCAGAAGCCAGCGAATGGGTTAAGAAATTTTCCCAGGGGTGGAATACTTCCCTGGTTGTTGTTCAACAGCATGAACAAAGTGATCAGGACAATAAATGCCAGGATGGTTTTGAATAGTCTCATAATAAATGTCCCAGCTCAGGATAGGAACCTCTTAATTCAGCCTGGAAGGCATTAAAATTTGTATACAGGATGGTATTCAACCCCAATGATCTCGCAGCATTAACGTTTTCTTCAAGATCATCGATAAACAGGATATGTTGAGGTAATTCACCGCATTTCCTGATGGCTTGCTCATAGATCAGGGATTCCGGTTTCATGCTGGCTACCATAAAGCTGTAGGTTCCCCCATTCACCTTTTTCATGAAGGGGAATTTTTCGACCAAGATCTCGTAATGAAAGTCGTTCGTATTACTGAGTAGCCAGGTAGGGAGGTGCTCAATCGCCCGATCCAGGAAAGCGATCATCCGCTCTTTGGGAAAGAGGACGTCTTGCCAGTACATTTTAAATTCACTGAGCTCCATTTTCTCGCTGCTGGCGCAATTAATGAGAAGGTTTTCATAGAACTGGTTGGAGTCAAGATGCCCTTTCTCGTACTTGACCATCAGGTCCCTGGACATGGCATCGCGAATATGCGTTTCATCGACCTTCAGTCGACTTGACAGTTTTTTGATCGCAGCGCTTGAGTCAACGCGAACCAATACGCCACCAATATCAAAGAAGATGGCCTTTATCGTTTTGCGGGTATTCATGGGGGTGTTTGGATCAGAGTGTGTCTCTGGATATCTCTCTTTTGGGCTTCATGCTGAACAAGGCGAGGATTCTAGGGATCAAGGAGAGGTATAGCAAGAAGGCAATTAGAAAATTCATGGGTTGATGGTGCAGACGTGTAAAATGCTTCTCGAAATAGCGGAAGAAGGACAAATGAGAACTGATCACCATTTTCACTCGGGCCTGCTTGACACTGGCGCCACCTTCATGAATAACCTGGAATTTCGGCAGATACCATACCTCGTATCCTGAGTCTTTGATCCTTCTACAGAGATCAACATCATTAAAGAACATAGGAAAGCTCAGGTCAAAGCCCTGAAGGTCGCGTATCAGAGAACCCCTCACAAGCAATGCTGCGCCAGCTGGCTGGTCCACTTCCTGTTTCGAGGTATGGTCAAAATCACCCATTTTCCAGCCATTAAAGAACTGGCTTTGGGGAAACAGCTGTGCCAGACCCAGACTATGAAAGATAACATCCCTATATTTGGGAAATCGTCGGCAGGTCTTCTGAATGCGGCCATCTGGAAACTTGAGCTGAGGAGCAACTGCACCTGTTGTTTCATTCTGCGATAATGCCTGTAAAAGGCCAGTCACTGACCCTGGCAGTACCTGCGTATCTGGATTCAGAATGAGGATATGTTCTCCCGTGGCCAGGTGTAAAGCCTGGTTGTTGCCGACAGCAAATCCCCGGTTCTTTTTGTTCAGCTGTATGACGACTGACGGGTTCGTAGCGGCAATTTTTGTAAGTTCGTCTTGTGTGCCGTCAGTGGAGTTATTGTCCACAATGATGAGCTCTGCCCTGATTGAGGACAGCTCTTGAAGCAGGCTGGACACACAAGCCTGGATGCTTGTCCGGGAATTATAAGTAACGATGAGTACTGAGAGCTGAAGTTGAGGGTCAGCTTCTGAGCTGTTATGCATATCTTCCATTAGGCAGGGTCTGAGTTTCTAACTGTCGCTTCCTGCCATAAGCTCACGAAGTTCTTTCTCTTCCTCTTCGATCCGCTCCAGATTACTGGATTTTTCACGCAAGAGCTGAAGGACCTCCAAGGCATTCTCATACATGCCCTGACTCTTGAATATCTGCATCAGGGTAAAGGTGGCCATCGAACGGGTAATGTTGTGTTTTATCGCTGGGTCCTTGCGGTGCATCGGTTTTCGCTTCGGTGTATCTGCTGCCGGTGTTTTTTCTTCCGTTTTGGCAACCACAGGCTCTGGCTTTTGTTCGGGTTTTGGTTCTTGAAAGGGTGTCCGTGCTCCTTCATCTGCCTTAGCACCAGCATCTTCTTCTGTTTTTTCTTCTTGCGGAACTTCTGATACGTCTGGTTCTGGCTTTTCTTCAATGACTTCCACCATAGCAGATTGCTGAAGATTGGTCGCCAGCTCCTGTAAAAAGGTTAGCTCATCGGCTTGCTGGTCAAGCCCAACGGTTTCCGGGTGTTTCTGATAGAAATTCTTGACCTGGGGGTGTCCCGGCACTGCCACGTTGAGAAGTTTGATGAGAAAGGCTATTTGCTGAATGGTAAGGGTGCTATTAAAATTCTTTATCACTTCAATGATCACACCGGGAAAGGGCTCTTTTGTGAGAATGCATTCAACAAAATGCTGCATGGATTTGGTGACATCACCCTTGGCCATGTAGATCTCACCCAGAAGTTTATGGTAGATGCCTTTTTCCTTTGCACTCTGCATGCCCAGCCGACAGATCTTGAGGGCCCGATCCAGCTCACCAGCCTCCATATTTTGTCTAGTATACCAGGCGTACAGATTGGATTGCGGGTTTTCCAGTAGATAGGCTTCCAGCTTTTCTTTCTTCTGTAGCAGTTCATCTCTGTTTCTTATGTCCACGTCGACCCTTCCTCTCCCTAAAGGGGAATATTTCCATGTTTTTTCTGGGGGTTTGTATCAACCTTGTTCTCCAGCATCTCATACGCCCTGATCAGTTTCAGGCGGGTTTGGTTGGGCTCAATAACCTCGTCCACATACCCCCGCTCTGCTGCCGAATAAGGATTTGCAAATCGTTCCGCGAATTCATCTGTCAGCTTCTCCAGCGCTGCGTCCGGGTCGTCCGATTTAGCGATCTCTTTCCTGAAAATGATCTCAGTGGCGCCCTTGGCACCCATGACGGCGATCTCCGCGCATGGCCAGGCAAAATTCATATCACCTCGAATATGTTTGGAGTTCATCACATCGTAAGCCCCACCGTAGGCTTTCCGCGTGATCACCGTTACTTTTGGTACCGTGGCTTCAGCAAATGCAAAGAGTAGCTTTGCCCCGTTCCTGATGATCCCACCCCACTCCTGATCAGTGCCTGGTAAAAATCCTGGAACGTCTTCAAAGACGAGCAGTGGAATATTGAAGGCATCACAGAAGCGAACAAAACGAGCGCCTTTTACAGAGGAGTCAATATCCAGAACACCTGCGAGAAATGCTGGCTGGTTCGCAATGACGCCAAGCGATTTGCCGTTTAATCTGGTAAAGCCGACCACCATATTCTGCGCATACTGTTCATGCACTTCAAAAAATTCACCATTGTCAACAATAGCATGAATAACGTCTTTAATATCATAGGGTTTGTTCGGGTTCTCTGGAACGATGGAGTCTAATTCTTTTGCTTCTCGATCGATGGGGTCGTCGCACTTAACGGTCGGTGGCTCATCCAGATTGTTCTGGGGAATATAGCTCAACAACTTTTTGATCCCCTCGATCACTTCAATTTCATTATCACAGGTAAAATGACTGACACCTGATTTACTGCCATGTGCTGTGGCTCCGCCAAGATCCTCTTTGCTTACCTCTTCATGCGTGACTGTTTTAACGACCTCTGGACCTGTGACGAACATGTAGCTGGTCCCTTTTGTCATAAAGATGAAATCGGTGATAGCCGGAGAATAAACAGCGCCGCCGGCACAGGGACCCAGAATTGCTGAGATCTGGGGGACAACACCACTCATCAAGGTATTCTTCAGAAATATATCTGCATAACCTGCCAGACTAACAACCCCCTCCTGGATGCGAGCACCACCACTGTCGTTCAACCCGATCACGGGTGCACCTACCTTGGCGGCCAGGTCCATGATCTTGACGATCTTTTCGGCATAGGCTTCAGAGAGTGATCCGCCCATAACTGTAAAATCCTGACTGAAAACGAAAACCGTACGACCGCCGATCGTTCCATGTCCAGTCACCACACCATCACCTAGAAATTTTTGTTTCTCCAGGCCAAAATTGGTGGATCGGTGGGTCACCAGCATGCCCATTTCTTCAAAAGAACCTGGATCCAGTAGTAGGTCCAGACGTTCTCGTGCTGAAAGTTTCTGTTTGGCATGTTGTGCATCCAGTCGGTCCTGCCCACCGCCCAGCAGAGCTTTCGCTTTTAAACCGCGTAGCTGCTTTATGCGGTCTTTTCTACTCATCGGCGATTTTCCTGTACCCAGGATTGGATATACTCGTTAATTTCGCCAAGACTGGCGCCGGGACCAAAGAGCTTACCCACCCCTTTCTTCTTCAATTCTTCCATGTCGCTATCCGGAATAATACCACCCCCAGTGAGGAGGACATCATTGAGACCTTCACGTTTCATCAGCTCAAGTACGCGAGGAAATATCGTCATGTGTGCGCCCGAGAGTACACTCATGGCGACGACATCTGCATCTTCCTGAATGGCAGCTTCCACGATCATTTCCGGGGTCTGGCGTAGCCCAAGGTAAATAACTTCCATCCCTGCATCTCGAAATGAATTGGCAAGCACTTTAGCACCCCGGTCGTGACCATCCAGACCTGGTTTTGCCAAGACAATCCTGATTTTCCGTTCCATAGAATTATTCCTTTAACAGCATCACGTTCATTGTTTTGTGAGTGACATTTAATCTAATCTGAAAGACTGATGACAAAATACACATTTTTCTACAGCTGACGGCTTGTTGCGCCACTTACAATAGGGTCTCAACCAGCAAGAATGGACGCTATGGTATTCTCTTCTTCTGGTGTCAAGCCTGGTGTATCAAGACCCTCGACAGCCTCTTCAATTTGACTGACCTTCGATGCACCGATCAATGCCGAGGTCACTTCTTCCCGTCTCAAAACCCAGGTGATGGCCAGCTGGGCAACATTTTGTCCGCGCTTATTGGCCACTTTCTTCAAGGCTCTGACCTTATCCAACTGCTCTGCCTTGATGAACTCCGGTTTAAGATAACGACCATCCCGAACTGCCCGAGAGTCCGCGGGGAATCCATCCAGATACTTATCCGTCAGAACGCCCTGTGCCAATGGAGAAAACACGATTGAGCCTATGCCATCCCGTTTTAATTCATCAAACAGGCCTTCTTCTGCCTGCCTGAAGAACATGTTGTATTTGGGTTGATGGATGAGGCAGGGTGTTCCCAGTTCTCTCAGTATTTTTGCTGCCTGTCGGGTCTGCTCCGGGTTATAGGATGAGATACCAACGTAAAGCGCCTTTCCACTGCGAACGATCTGGTCCAGAGCCCCCATGCTTTCTTCCAGGGGTGTTCCGGTATCCGGTCGATGGTGATAGAAAATATCCACATACTCCAGCCCCATGCGTTTAAGACTCTGGTCCAAGCTGGCAATGAGATACTTGCGACTGCCCAGGTCGCCATACGGTCCTGGCCACATGTCCCACCCGGCTTTCGTAGAGATCAGTAATTCATCCCTATACTGAGCCATGGATGCCTTCAATATCTTCCCAAAGGTGGTTTCGGCACTCCCATACGGCGGACCATAGTTATTTGCCAGGTCGAAGTGGGTAATGCCCAGGTCGAAAGCGCGGTGAATCATTGTCCGAGCCTTTTCATAATCGTCAGTGGCTCCAAAATTATGCCACAGACCCAGCGATATCTTTGGCAGTTTAATGCCGCTGACACCACAACGTCCATAGCTCATATTGCTGTAGCGGTTTTCATCTGGGGTATACATACGCCTTACCTCAATTTTTAGGTGTTGTTTTGCCCGCACCCCACCGGTTGATTCGAGCCAGTCAGCAATTATGTCTGCCTGGTCATTCAGGGTGAGTGCCAGATCGGTCTTCTGGGTCAGCCAGGTACCTTCAAGGATTATCTTCGGACATAGTTTTCTGCTCATACGGGTCGATGTATTCTGAAATTAATGCTCTGGATATATAATAATAAAAGAGGCGTAGTATCCTACGCCTCTGCTAAATCAATTCATACTGTCAATCGTTACGGATTACCAGGCGATTGGCTTCCCATCTCTGAAGAATCCACCAGTCGGACCATCTTTGGGAAGCTTAGCCGCCCACAAGATGCCTTCAACACCCTCCTCGATGGAGCGATCTGCATCTGGTCCACCCATATCAGTCCTGACCCAACCAGGGCAAACGGAATTCACCTTAATGCGGGTGTCTTCAAGTTCTGCAGCCAACACGCCTGTCAGTGCATTCAATGCTGCTTTTGACATGCGATAGGCTGGCCATCCGGCTTCCATTTTCGATACCGTGCCCATGCCGCTGGAAACATTCACGATACGTGGCTGCCGTGCTTTCTTCATGAGATCATAAAATGCCTGCACCATACGCAAAGCCCCAACAGCATTGATAGAATAGGCTTCCTCCACCAGATCCGGATTTACTGTGAAACAGGTGACTTTGCTCTCACGCCCACCTGGTTCTATGATAACACCTGCATTATTGATCAGAATATCCAAATGATCGAATTGGGACTGAACATATGAAGCCAGTGCGGTGATATGACGGCCTTTGCTCACATCAGCTTCAAAGCCTTCAACATTCAACCCTTCTTCCTGAAGTTTCGCCGAAGCATTGTCAATTTCAATCTTGTTCCGACCGATCATGAACACTTTGTATCCATCTTTAGCCAGGGCAACTGTCAGTGCATGGCCCAAGCCTCTATTCGCTCCAGTCACGACTGCTACTTTACTATACATTATTCGAGAACTCTCCTCGCTAAATTTTCAAAATTCCACCAGGCATTATTTCCTGGCTGATGATGCTATTCTATAATGGATAGAAAGGACTTTGACAAGTTTTTTATGCGGAAGTATTTGATTTTGGGCGAGGCTTGACTCGTAAAAAGATCGGTTACCAATAAAAACGCCAGATCACAGTGATCTGGCGCCTTTAAATTCTAAATAAAATCAGAATTATGCAGGTGAAACGTTTTCTGCCTGAGGTCCTTTTTCTCCCTCTGTTACATTAAACGTTACGTTCTGTCCGTCGCTTAAAGTGCGACGCCCTTCGGCATTGATTGCGCTGTAGTGTACGAATACATCCGGGCCATCTTCCTGCTGGATGAATCCATAGCCCTTTGCATCATTAAACCACTTGACAACACCTTCAACTAATTGATCCGTCATTTTTACCTCTTGGTTAAACTATGCCTGGAATACCGGCTTTTTTCTTTCAGGTTTAAACAAATGTCTTGCACGAATAAAATAATTCTGATTGAGACTTGCCTGATTAACGCTCGGAATATTATAGGATTGATTGTAAAAAACAAACATTTTACTGGTTAAGTCCAATCTTCCTATTTCAATGGGGGCGCTGATTTTTGATATGGGAAACTGCCAATCCTACTTACTTTAAAAGCTGATGAAAAATTCATTTAATATATGGATTCTGATCTTCCTGATCCCTTTGACAATTATGGGACAGACAGATGATCTGGACCGACAGATCCAGGACCAGGAACGAACCCTGAAAGAACTTCGAAAATCCATCGACCAGCTCAATTCAAAAATTTCCCGCTCTCAAAAAGATAAGCAAGCCACTGCTGCTGAAATTCACCGTCTCGATAAGCAGATCACGATGATCAGTCAATTAAAGCGAGAACTGCAGAAAGAAAGCCGGCTTAAAGAACAACAGATAGACCTGTTGATCGAAACCATTAAAAGCACGGATGAAAAGATCACCGCGTTAAAGAAACGAGCAGCCCGCCGAGCGGTTTATGCATATAAGCTGGGCCGGAATAGAGATATCGATCTACTTCTCACCTCAGGGGACATCAATCAAGCGCTGCGCCGATCCACCTACCTTTCGGCAATAACCAAAGCCGAAAAGCAGACATTGGCGGAACTGGAAGCAATGATACAATCCAACCGAAGCAACCAGAACAATCTGGCCAGGACCGTTGGGAGTCTTAAAAGAAACATTGAGGAGCGTGAACGCGCCAGCCGGGATATCGCAGCCAAACAGGGAAAGAAGAAGCGACAGCTCAAGAATATTGATCAGAATATTACAGCCTTAAAAGCTGACCTGGAAACCAAGCAGCGCGGAAAGCAAAAGCTTCAGGAGACGATCAGTGAGCTTATCAACCAGCGGGCCAGCAAATACAAATCCACCAGTAATTTTGCCAAAAACAAAGGTTCACTCCGGTGGCCCGTTCGTGGTCAGCTTGTCGGGCGTTTCGGCCCACACAAAAATGAGAAGTTGGGCACTGTAACACATAACCCTGGTATCGATATTGCCGCAGCAAAGGGGAAGGATGTCCATGCTGTTCAGGATGGCTACGTGGTTGCCATCACCTGGATCCCAGGATATGGCAATACGCTTATCATCGATCATGGCGACAATTTCTACACGGTCTATGCCCACATTGACAATATCAAAGTCGCCATGGATAACAAGATCTTTCTGGACCAGGTAATCGCGCAGGTCAGTGACACTGGAAGCCTACATGGCTCTCGGTTGCATTTCGAGGTCTGGCAGGGAGAAAACAAGGTCGATCCCATTATATGGCTGCGTCGCTAGAGCATTTTCAGATAATTGGCCAAGAGGCCACGATACAGAGTTGGCAGACCCTGATCCAATCGGGTCGCTTTGGTCATGCCCATATACTCAGCGGACCTTCAGGTGTGGGAAAAGATGCGCTGGCCATTTACATCGCAGCCAGTTTGAATTGTCAACAGGAGGGTGATGGCGCCTGTGGTGTCTGTGCTTCCTGTCGTCAACTGATAAATATTGAACATTCCGCCCTTCATCTGGTCTTCGCCTTACCCCGACGCTCTGCAAGTCAAACAGATCCTCTTGCCGGAATCAAAGATGGCGAAATGGATGAAATCAACAAAATATTAGCCAAAAAATCTGCGTGGCCCTACTACCGGATACAGATAGAGGGTGCTAATGATATCCGTATCCCCTCCATCCGACAACTTCGAAAGGAGATCTATCTGGCAAATGATCCTGGAACCACCCGTGTCGTGATCATTTTCAGTGCCCACAGGATGAATGTGGAGGCAGCGAACGCCTTGCTCAAGATTCTTGAGGAGCCGCCACCATCAACGGTCTTTTTGCTCACAACAGAATATCCAGATCGCCTGCCAGACACCATTCGCTCCCGCTGTGCGCTTCACCATGTACCTGAACTGAGTTGGCAATTGGTTCGTGATGACCTGATCAAAAAGAAGGGTCTGGACCCTATGCAGGCAGAGGTCTGCGCCCGCATGGCAGCTGGCGACCTGACCCAGGCTTATCATTATGCTGAGCAAGATAACTCTCTCTGGTTGGACAGGATTCGCGGGACCCTTAATAGTTTGGCGAGCCAGGATTTCGCCTCTGTTTACAAACAGGTCCAGATCCTTTGTGACAAGGAGCTGGAAGATGACGAGTCTCGCCAACAGTACCTGTCGCTCCTTATTCTATTATTTAGGGATGTTGCCGTCGGACAGGGCGTAAGCGAGACAAGCCTCTGGGTGAAGCAGGTGGAACAGCTCAACAAGCTCTATCCTCAGTGTGATAGTGCAAAGGCAATACAAACGATTGAAAAAACAAAGGATGCACTCAGGCGGAAAGTTCATTTGCAGCTTGCGCTTACAGCTTTATTTTTTGAATTGCGAAAACACTTGAGAGGAATGGCCTGAATCAGACGAACTGAATAAGAACCACATGCCTCATGGGCAGTGGTCAGGATATATAATACAATGACTCAATATACACATCATACCAGCCCCAGCGCTGAGGATCCAAAACCGGATAGTCCAAAATATTTCAAGGTCAGTTTTAAAGGCAATCGCCGGGAAACCTACCTGAACCCACAGAAGCTCACCCTTAAGGCTGGCAATTATGTCATTGTGGAAGCAGAGCTTGGTGAAGATATCGGGGTTATATCCCCCACATGTGGTCATGGTGAGGGCTGTAATCGCAGCCCCAGCAAAGAACCCCAATTCAACAATCGAAAGAGCGGGGAATCTATTCGCAACCTATTACGGGTGGCCAATGAGGGTGAGATCAATAAATACCACAACAACCGTCGCGATGAACCTGAGGCTTTCGACAAAGGCCTGGAGCTTATTAAGAAAAACAATTTGAACATGAAGTTGGTCGATGTGGAATATCAGCTGGACCGGAAAAAGGTCACCTTCTTTTACACGGCGGAAGAGCGTGTTGATTTCCGCCAATTGGTGAAGGACCTGGCCTATGCCTTCAGAACCAGGATCGAGATGCGCCAGATCGGTGTGCGGGATTATGCCAGACGCCTGGACGGTCTGGGTTCCTGTGGACAACAACTCTGTTGCTCACGATTTATGGATGGATTTGAACCGGTCACCACCCAGTACGCCAAGGACCAGAACCTCCCCATCAATCCCAGTAAGTTGAGCGGTGCCTGCGGAAAACTGAAATGCTGTCTCTGCTTCGAGTGGGATTTTTATCAGGAGGCCAGTAAAGAGTTTCCATCAACCGGTGTTCCTATCGACACAAAAGATGGGATGGGAACCCTCATATCCAACGACATCCTGAACCGCCGCTGTACCGTACTTATGGAAGCAGGTGGGACCGAGGTCTTTGAACTTGAGAAAATTCAGAAACTGTTAAAAGAAATGGATGCGGATTACAAAGAGAGAAAGAATTAACCCTGATATGTCGCGATTTTACGTTACCACCCCAATTTACTATGTTAATGATGAGCCCCATATTGGCCATGCGTACACAACCATCCTGGCAGACGTAGTCGCCCGATTCCATCGCTCTCTGGGAGACAACACTTACTTCCTTACTGGCACTGACGAACATGGACAGAAAGTACAACAGGCGGCTGAGAAACGGGGCGTTGACCCCCAGCAGCACGTCGATGAATATGTGGTCCGATTTCAAGAAAAATGGGACGCCCTGAACATCCAATATGATCAATTCATTCGAACAACACAGGATAGTCATAAAGCGGTGGTCAGTTACCTGCTGCAAAAGCTCTGGGACAAGGGCCTGATCTATAAAGACACGTACGAAGGCTGGTATTCTGTCGCTGAAGAAAGATTTTTAACCGACAAAGAATATGAAGAGGGTGAATGGCGGGATGTCAAACAGCTCTCGGAGACTAACTATTGGTTCAAGATGTCTGCCTATCAGCAGGATCTTATCGACTACATCCATGACAACCCGGATTTCATCCAGCCGGATTTTAGAAAAAATGAGGTTCTGGGATTTCTGCGTCAGGAATTGGGTGATCTCTGTATTTCACGTCCAAAGTCAAGACTGAACTGGGGGATCGAACTTCCTTTTGATACAGATTATGTGACTTACGTCTGGTTCGACGCCCTGACCAACTACATTTCTGCCATTGGCTATCCAGAGCGGGAAGAGGAATTCAAAACCTGGTGGCCCGTTGACTACCATCTTATTGGAAAAGACATCCTGACGACCCACGCTGTTTACTGGCCTACCATGCTCATGGCTGCTGAACTCCCGCTGCCTAAAACCATATTTGCTCATGGCTGGTGGCTTATGGGCGAGGAAAAAATGTCCAAATCCCTGGGGAATGTTGTCAAGCCTCTGGACCTAGCCAACGAGTATGGTGTGGATGCCCTGCGCTATTTTCTTATGCGTGAAATGACACCCGGGCAGGATGCCAGCTTTACCCACGAGGCTTTCGTCTTGCGATACAATTCAGACCTGGCAAATGACCTGGGTAATCTGGTGAACAGGATCACCAAATTGATCGGCCGCAATTTCGATCATGTCTTGCCCGACCCGGGTGAGACCAAGCCAGAGGATGCAGACCTGATCCAGATTGTAGGCGAACTTCAGAAAAAGGTCCGTGAGGAGCTGGATCTGATGCGTGTCAATTATGCTATCCAGCATGTTTTTGATGTCATGCGGGAGATCAATCGCTACCTGGAAGACATGGCACCCTGGAAATTGATGAAAACCGACCGAGAGCGGGCTGGAGAGGTCTTATATAACGCAGCTGAGGCACTCCGATTAAGTGCGGTTCATCTCTACCCCGTCATGCCGGAAAAGATCGCTACCCTTCTCGAGGTCATGGGTACATCAGCCAAGGCAAGATTTGAGGAAGACGGCTGGTTTGAGTGGGGCCATAACAAGCCCGGAACCGTTCTGGGTGAGACCAAGGGTCTTTTCCCCAGAATCGAGATCAAAGAGTCCACGGAAGAGCCGGCAAGCCTGGACATAAAACCGGAGATCAGTTTTGATGACTTCATGAAGATGGATATCCGCGTGGCCACGATCATCAAGGCTGAGAAACATCCCAATGCTGACAAACTTTTGAAACTACAGGTCGATCTGGGAGCTGAACAGCGCCAGGTAATTGCTGGAATCGCCGATCATTGGGCACCAGAGGATTTGGTGGGAAAATCTGTTTCTATAATAGTGAACCTGAAGCCTGCCAAGATCCGGGGCGAGATATCCCAGGGCATGATCCTGGCCGCCGAAGATGACAACACGGTCTCTCCCCTCATCCCTCTGAAAGATGTTGAGGCAGGCGCCAAGGTCAGGTAAATCTACTGAACGAGTTACTTTAAGCATTCAGGGAGGATCAGTTGAAATTTTTTGGTTTTATAGGGGCAGCTTTTATGGCAATCATAGCGATTGTGGTGGCAATTTATTCTTTAGATGCTACAAAGTGGTTATTGGTGTTCTCCAGTGGGACTTCAGCCATATTCTTTTTTGTCCATGGGCCCTACTGGACACCGGAGAAATCTGCCCGGATTTTTGGTGACCTGGCCTCTAAAAAAGACAGTCCAGCGGATTCTGAGATACCTGGTTAGCTCACCATCTAATCGTTTGATATGATCGATACCCACTGCCATCTGAACATTGAACCCCTGCTGGGGAGGGTTGATGAGATACTAGAACATGCTGCCGAACAGGGTGTTGAGCGTTTCATGGTGATAGGGATCGATATTCCCACATCAGAGATCGCTGTGCGGCTGGCTGAGGAGCATCCCCAGATCTACGCGTCTGTGGGAATCCATCCCAATGATTGCGCCAAAGCCCCAGACAACTGGCAGAATCATATCGTTGATCTGCTGGATAATGAGCGCGTGCTTGCAGTGGGTGAAACCGGCCTGGATTACTACTGGGATGATGCACCGCCTGACCTGCAAAAGATCTTCTTCCGAGATCATCTTGATATGGCACTGGCCACTGGTAAACCGGCAGTGATACATAATCGGGATGCCAATGATGATGTGCTCCAGCAGGTTTTAGAGCACGGCAATACCAAAGGTGTCTTTCATTGCTGGCCGGCTGGTTGGGATATGGCTAAACCATTGATCGAGAAAGGCTACCATATTTCCTTTACCGGTACCGTCACCTTCAAGAACAATAAAACCGTCCAGGACGTTGCTGCCCGAATGCCGCTGGAAAGACTCATGCTGGAGACAGACAGTCCCTTTCTTACCCCTGCACCCCATCGCGGGAAGCGACCCAACGAACCCAAATATTTACCCCATATTGCAGAAAAGGTCGCCGAGCTTCGCGATATCGATGTTGATGAAGTGGTCAAAACTACCACTGCAAGCGCCGAATCGTTCTTCGGATTGAATGCTTTCAATCAATAAAACTTTGAAAGGTTTCGTTGGCGGGAACGTAGCATGCTACGTTCCTACCAAGCCAACCATCAATCAGTTGTGGTGCTTAGGATGGGATTGAGACCAGATATCCGTGCCTTCAAAAAATGGGGACAGAACTTTATAACAGATCCGGCTTTGCTGGACAAACTGGTTCGCACCGTAAAGCCCCAATCAGATGATATGATGGTGGAGATCGGTCCGGGAACGGGCGCCTTGACCCGCCTTTTTGTTCCCAGGGTCAAACAGTTCCATGCGATTGAGATCGATGAACGCATGGATGAATTTCTGGCACCCATCGGGACAGAACATGCGTCCTTTTCCTATGAATTCATGGATTTTCAAAAATGGTCACCACCAAAGGCCTTTGGGACCTTCCGTGTGATCGGCAATATCCCTTACTACATTACATCTCCCCTTATCCTTCAGGTTTTCAAGCATCAGGATGTGCTCACAGATGTTCATTTTCTCATGCAGAAGGAAGTGGGCAAACGATTGGTGGCGCCCCATGGATCCAAACAGTATGGTATCCTGTCTGTCTATGCGGCTCTATTTGCCAACACAGAATATCTATTTGATATCAGTCGAAAGGTCTTTCATCCAGTACCGGATGTAGATTCCTGTTTCGTTCGTTTCACCTTCAATCCAGAGGACAAGTTCTCTCCGGAGTTTGAAGCTCAATTGCGTGAAGTGATCAGAACCGCATTCAATCAGCGGCGGAAGACGCTTAGGAATAGCCTGAAGAAGCTCTTGAAGGAGCTTGGATGTGACCATGTGTCTTTCGATTTGGGTTTACGGCCTGAGCAGCTCAGTCCCAGCGAATTTGTTCAGCTAACGGAATTGATCTTCAAGAATTGATGCGGATTGCTTTTCATCGCAACTAGAACAGGCTTTCTGCTCGCGCCACTGTCATCAGTAGAAAAACGGCTGCGATGAGTAGAAACAATTGAATTCCGGCTACACTTTTTACTCTCATAATTCTGTCCTTCCTCTGGGACCCCTTGTTTTAGCAGTCCCAGTTTGGACAGAGTACCAGAACTAGACAGTGCCCCGGATCACATGGTTTTACTCATGTGTTCTGGGTCAATTCAACTCAAATAGCCTCTTCCCCTCCCAAATGTGAGTACCCTTCTGGTTTGAGGAGATCGCTCGCTGTATAGCCGCCACAAGCTGAGAGGCGTGGATGGGTTTGTATTTCCAGGGGATCAGAATGGAAAGGGGTCTCATCACTAGTTTACCGATGACCTCCCCGGGCCTTTGCTCATCTCTGTGGCCCAATAGCATGCTTGGTCTCAGGATATGCAGGTTTTCAAAACCAAGCGCATCCAAATCATTTTCCAGACGTCCCTTGACTCTGGAGTAAAAGACTGAAGAATCAGCATTGGCCCCTACTGATGAGATCAAGACCATTGTTTTACAGCCCTCTTCCCGGGCAATTTTTGCAATTTCCAGCGGTAGATCGTGATCGACCCGCATGAACGCTTCTTTAGAACCAGCTGTTTTGATCGTTGTTCCCAGAGCACAAACCAGAACATCTGCCTGCAGTGCCGGGCGCAGTTGGTTCAAGTCGGAGAAATCAACAATGACCTGTTTTATGTAAGGCCGACCCTCCAGATTCGGTATTGGTCGGCGAGTGATTGCCTGGACAGATTGATAGTCACCCTTACCTATACTCTTTAGAAAATGGTTTCCGATTAATCCCGTTGAACCGATGATAGCGATCTTGGTTGACATGGCATCCTCCTATTTGCGTACATAGGTGAAATCATATTCTGTTGCCCAGGGATCATTTTCACTGCTGCGGATCTCTGAGTGTTGGCGCACACTATCAGGAGCCAAGTCATAGAACGTGAGTCTTTTTAAAAGCGTATTGCTTTCTCGATTGACCTCATAATAAACCAAAGCCTTCAGATCAGGATCAAAATTGCCCTCGTAGTGGATCCTTCCCGAGGCCTGATCCACCCAGTATTGCACCCACTTCCCGGAATCAATATGATAGTGGTTAAAGCTTTTTCCTGTAACCCCTGATACGCCTGTCCAATTCTCGAGGATGACCGCACCTTTCAGTATTTTCTCTATCTTACTGTCTCCCACCTTCTGCTTATTGGGATAGTATACAGTCCATTCACCCACCCAGAAATCAAAAGCCCTGGCCTCGGGTATATTCTCAATGGATTTTGCCGACGAGACAATACTCTCAAACTTTTTGTGGTTCCGAATAGAAATCAGGTCTGGATCGGTTCGCATCAGTGACACCTGATTAAAGCCCTTGTCCACCGCCAGTTCAAGATACTTGATCGCCTTACCTTGTTTTCCTGCCAGAGCACATGAACAAGCCAGGTTGTAGAGGACGGTGGGGTTACCATTAGGCGCCAGTATCTCATAATACTTAATGGCTTTTTTATAGTTTTTTACCTGATATGCCAGACCAGCGATCTTAAAAGTCAGGGGCTTGTTCTTTGAGTCCTGCTGATAGACAACTTCATAGATGGAAATGGCCTGTTCTGGCTGGCCATCGGCTTCCAGCTGTCGCGCCTTTTCCATTTTCTCGTTCATATCTTCCTGTCCGAGAAGAATTGAAAATAACGACAAAGCCATAACAAGAATCCAAAAGGTTCGCTTCTCTATTTTCATCATGCTTCCTTTCTCTGTGCCCCCGAGATCAGCATAAGCAGTGTCTTTAATTCATTAAGTGGTCCCTGTCTTCCGCTTCCCACTCCTCCAGTTTTTTCCTTCCCCGACGATATTTAAGGAACCAAGCCAAGATAACGATCAAGGGAGACAGGGCCCACAAAACACCTGGTATGCGGGATACCTTAAAATACCAGAGTCGGCTTTCCAGTTCATTACGCCAGGCGATCTCAAAATCGATAACGCTTTCCCCTGTTTCCTGGATAAATCGTTCCCGAAAGCGTTGATCTCCAGGCTTTAGCAGGTACGGGAGAATGGAAGCCCCCTGCCGCTTGATCAGAAAACGGGTCGCATCCAATGCCTGCCCATAGCCAAGACTTGCTCGCTTGTGATTAAAGCTCAGAATAACATCCAGGTCAACCAGAGGAATGAGCTTGCCTCGGGCCGTAGCGGTACCAAGCTCCACAAATTTTCCCCAATCGGACTGGCCAGCATACCACTGAGCCAGGCCCTCGTTCAACCAGACCGGGATGTCAACCTCATTCTGATATATCAGGATGTGAAAGAGTTCATGCTTAAAGGTGGTCATCCAGTCCATGCGGTTATCCCCAAAGATGTGGATCTCTGACCCGGAGTGAGCAACGCCACCACTCCAATAGGGAACGGAATGAACATGGGGCGATGCAACATCTCTGTCGTAATAGAAATAGATCTGCATAGAATCTGTGATAGTGAGCCCGAAAGCTTTTTGGAGCTGGATTTGTTCCTGCTGAACGATAGCATGTGCCTGTCTCAACAAGAGGGAATCCGGTCGGTCGGAAATATAGGTGATCTTACCAGATTCCATCACCAGCGGAAGTGCAAAGGCTGGAGCTGCTAGTGCAGTCACGATAAAGATGAGGCAGGCTTTGTTTTGGGCGTATTGCAATACAGCCTTTAATACCTCGGTGCCAAATGACTTGTACGGGTTAGCTATCAATTTCGATCTGCCATTTCCTTGGATTATCACGGATATATTCACGGATTCGTTCTAGGTCAGACTTATTTCTGACGATGTGATCCCAGAAATCCTCTTGCCATAATTTTTTTCCTGGTGTTCCCCTCTCCTGATTGACTCGTTTTGTTGAAACGGTCTTAAACGCGCCTATTACTCTTCCTAATGGTTTGGGTGATGGGGTGTTTCGCGAAACACCCCCTTCATCTCTGCCGAAAAATACAATTGCGTGCATATGGTTGGGCATCACAACAAACTCATCCAGAGTTAAATGATCATAATGATTTCCCATCCATCTCCATGCTTTTTCAACGGTCTTGCCAATATCATTCAAGATTACTTTACCATTCGTGACTTTGCCAAAAAGATGCTCCCGTTTTAACGCTGTCATGGTGATGTAATATTTTGCTTCTTTGGTATAATCATGACCCTTTAATCGGATTGACTTACCGTGACGGATGCTGGGATGGAAGAAAGTCATGGTCAGAGCGTTTGGTAGGGGTCCACGTCTACATTGACCCTGATCCCCCTGGCTGGGACCTTTTTTAAAATATGTCGGGCTGCTTGTCTGAGGATCGTGCCCTTGGGGTCTAGCTCTTTACTGCTTTTCAATATGACTTTCCAATGAAAACCGTGAGCGGTTTTTTCGATCATGGCCGGCGCAGGCCCCAGGATATCTAGCTCCTTTTTATTCCTCAATCCGGCAACAGCCTGTTCAGCTGTTTCCATGACCTGATCTCTGGTCCGTCCCTGGTAGCTGAATGCGATCATTCTTGAGAAGGGCGGGTAGTTCAACTGACCCCGGTCACTCAGCTCACTGTTATAGAATAATTTCACATCATGACGGGTAGCACAGCGGATGGACAGGTCATCCGGCATCCAGCTTTGCACGACGACACGACCCGGATGTTCACCCCTGCCGGAGCGACCACTGACCTGATACACCAGTTGAAAGGTCTTTTCCCGGGATCGAAAGTCTGGAAAGTGAAGACCAGAATCCGCATTGATGACCCCTACCAGGGTGACATTCTCAAAATCCAGACCTTTGGCGATCATCTGGGTTCCCAATAAGATCTTATACTGCCCCCGGGCAAAATCACCGAGCAGTTTTGCATGGGCACCTTTCCCCCTTGTGGTATCCATGTCCATACGGCAGACCGGGACATCAGGGAACTGTTCCGCCAGAGCCTCTTCGATGAGTTGCGTTCCGATCCCACCGAATTTCAGGTCCAGTGAGTTGCACTCCGGACAGGCTTCTGGAGGTGCTGCCTGATATTCACAGAAATGACAGCGCATCTTGTTGCCGATCTTGTGATAGGTAAGGGAAAGATCATCATTGGGACAGGTCATGGTCCAGTTACAGTCTCGACAGGTAATGACTGGTGCATAACCCCGTCGATTTTGAAACAGAATGACCTGTTTCTCGTCCTCCAATGTCGTTTTTATGGCTTCGATCAATTTCTGCGAGAAAGGATTATGATAGTCTCCTGTTTCTTCCCTCTCCTTTGACATATCAACAACCTCAACCAGCGGCGGCGTTGCCTTTTCCCAGCGTTTGGTTAGATGCAATCCCTTGTAGCGCTCAGTACTCAGGTTGAAATAGGTTTCAAGTGCTGGTGTGGCAGACCCCAGGAGAACAACAGCATGCTCTTCGCGCCCTCTGACCAGGGCCACATCCCTGGCATGATAGCGGGGGTCACTGTCCTGTTGTTTGTAACTGTTTTCCTGTTCCTCATCGACGATGATGAGCCCTAAATTTCTGATGGGAGTCAAGACAGCGGATCGTGCCCCAACAACGATCCGATAGCGATCTTTTTGGATCTGCTGCCAGGTCCACAATCTCTCAGCCCCCTTCAAACCGGAGTGCCAGAGGGCAACAATATTACCAAATCGGGATTGGAATCGATAGGCGATCTGGGGGGCCAATGCGATCTCCGGAACCAGAACGACGACGGATCGGCCCTGCTCCAAAGCTGCTGCTGTAGATTCAAGATAGACCTCTGTCTTCCCGCTCCCCGCTACTCCAAATAGCAGATAAGGTACGAACTCCTTCTGATCAAGAGATCGCTTGATCTCGCCATAGGCAATGGCCTGCTCGTGATTCAACTTGATCTCTCGGGGGGGTGGTCGGTGATAGTCCTTGAGGGGATCAATATCCGGCTCCTGTTCCACCAGCTGGATCAAACCCTTTGTTTCCAGTTTATTGATCACGGCTGAGCTGATGTTGAATTCCTCGCGCAGCCGACGAGTTGTGATGCCATCAGGGTAGTCATTCAGAGCCTGCATAAGCTTGACCTGCGCTGTCGCGCGGGCGGGGATTTCTATCGACTGATCCGCTGAGAGGGTTACCAGAAATTCCTTGTTGCGCTCTTTCTTGAAGGCAAAATCATTCTCCAGCTCGACCAGGCCCTGCCTCTGCATTTGTGCCATCCTGATCATCGTATCCTGAGATCCGAACTTCCGTTTGAGGGTTGACAATTTGGAGACGCTTTGTTCTAAAAGATATTCGGACAGAGGATCTCGCTTCGTGAGCAGGGGTGTGGCGGATACGACGATCTCCTTTTTTAACCGGGCATCAGAGGGAATAGCAGACTGAATGACCTTACCCAGGGGCGTGAAATAATATTGACTCATCCATTTCAGGAGATTGATGAGGCTTTGATCAAAAACAGGTACAGGATCGACGATGTTATCAAAGGTTTTTAGTATTCCTGTGAAGTTTTCAGGTGGTTCGTCTTTTACCCCAACGATCATCCCCTGTTGCTTCCTGCGACCCAGAGATGCGATAACGCGCTGTCCAGTTTGGACAACCTCTTTTAACTCTTCAGGAACTTGATAAGTAAAGGCTTGCTCCAGATTGAGGGGGAAAACGATTTCGACAAACAGTGTTTGCTCCATCTTATAAAATGAGTACTCCGTGTTAAAAAATGAAGTGTTATTCAGCGATCAGGGTTAACGAAAAGATAGAAAAGGTACGATGTTTGGAAAGCGTTTATTTCTTGATCGTCCGGGAAATTCTGGCCCCCAGGTAAACGGCAATTCCCTGGATAATAATCACCGAGGCAAAACCACTCAATTCTGTTTCTGAAAATGTCGTGAGGGTCTGCATGGTGCTACCAAAGGGGACCAGACCAAAAAGACCCACAACCTGAAATAGTCGTCGTTCATCAAACGCCTGCAGCTCCTCCGGCAGTTTATTTCCCAGGTGAAAAACTTTTTGAAGAATCCTGTAGAGAGTAAACATAACCAGATAAGCAAGCATTGAGATGGCAAGGAGGATCAGCATCCCTGCGTTGGTCAGAACCATAGCATCTTTAGTGATATACCAAGTATCAATCAATCCGGCCAGCACACCACCAAGCACCATGGCCAGCTTAAACTGCAAGGGCTTGGCTGTGAAGAAAGTAAAAATAGCGATCCTGATCTTCCGCATGAAGCACCCCTCCTGATGCTTGATCAATATGCCAGATCCAGATGGATCAAGCAAGTGTTCCCTGCATGATAAACCAGCACTGAAGCTTGTTCGGGTTTTGACTCGAATTTTTGCAATTATACCCTCACCTACACCTGCCTTACCTCTTTTCATCGCCTTTTAGGGGGTGTTTTGGGCGAAAAATCGACCTGGAGTTAAAAAGAATGCAGGTTCAGGCTTTGAATTGCACCTCATGAAGATTAGCTTGGTTTGCTATATTTTAGGACAGTGAAAATTCTGACAACCGGAGATCATCATCATGCAATTTACTGTTGATTCATCAACACTTCTTCACGGCTTGCAAAAGGTAGCACGTGTGAGCCCTACCCGTTCAACCATGCCCATCTTAAATCATATTCTTTTTTCTGTTCAGGGAAATGTCCTCTCCATGAGGAGTACAGATATTGAGGTCACATACACGTTAAAACTCGAGGTTGGTGGGGATGAAGATGGATCTGTTGCACTTCCTGTTAGACTGCTCCAGGAGATCACAAACGAGCTACCTGATACTGAGCTGACTTTCAAATCATCCGATGATAATCGGGTTACACTGTCAACGTCTGCTGGAACCTATAAGATCGTTGGTCGTCCAGCCATGGACTTTCCAGAGGCACCCGAGCTTGGGCCGGCTACCAGCCTAGAGATCAAATCCCATGTCCTGAAACGCACCGTTGAGAAAACCGTTTTTGCCGTGTCAAAAGATGAACTTAAACCCGCCCTGCTTGGTGTACTCTTTGAACTGAGCAAGGATCAGATTCGTGCCGTTGCTACTGATGGTCACCGCCTCGTCAAATACACCAATCGAAATTTTTCTTCACCTGAACTTGAAGCAAACATCATTGTTCCACCAAAATTTTTATCTCTCATCCAGTCATTTCTGGATGACGATGACAGTATTAACCTGGCAGTTGGTGAAAAATATATCAGTGTTTCCAACGACATTGCAGCTATTTACAGTCGTCTCATTGATGAACAATATCCTGATTACGGAAGTGTGATCCCTTCTGCAAATGATAAGACAGTATCGCTTTCAAATTCTGAGCTTGGAACGACTGTTCGCCGTGTCTCCATCTTCTCGAACCGTACCACGCACCAGGTGGCATTGAAACTTCACCCTGGTTATGTTGAGGTGTTCACAGAAGACCCTGAGGCTAGTACCAGTGCCAAGGAACAGGTTCTGGCAGAGTACGATGGTGAGGAGTTGACCCTGGGGTACAATTCATTATACCTGAAGGATATGTTAAAAAATGTAGAGACCGAGCGTGTAGTCTTTAAGCTCGGATCTGAGATCGGACCAGGATTGATCCTACCTGAGGTGCAGGCAGAAAAAGAAGAATTGGTCATGCTGCTAATGCCGATCAGGCTTCAGGGATAGACTAAGGAAATTGCAGGGCAGCCGGTTTTCCAGCTAATTCCGCTCACGTGGTTTAATTGAACAAGCCCGGTTGCTTGTGTAGATGAGTCATTATGCGAGACAGTAGGTCAAGACAAATAGAACCCTTCAAAATCAAAGCATGCTAATCAAGTCTCTAACCATGATCAATTTTCGTAAATACGAGCAGGTTTCCATGAACTTTGGGCAATATACGAATATCCTTCACGGTGAGAACGGGGCCGGCAAGACCACCTTACTGGAAGCGATTCACAGCCTGGCCTACACGCGCAGCTTTAAAACCCGTCTGGATGCTGATCTCAGTCGGCACGGTCAGGTTGGGTATCAACTCAAAGGGCTGTTTTCAGACCATGAGGGTGTGGACCACGACGTTCGGGTCAAGGTGGCATCCAGCCGAAAGAAACTGGTGAGCGTTGATAATGAGAACCTGTCCAGCCGCGCCCAGATCATTGGGAAGTTTCCATTGGTCTCGCTGACACCAGAGGACGGTGAACTCACCTTCGGTTCTCCAGAGAGTAGACGTCTGTTTTTCAATAAGCTCCTTGCTCAAGTTGACCCTGTTTACCTGGAAAAACTCCAGGTCTATGCTCGGATCCTCAAGCAGCGGAATGCTATGCTGCAGGCTTTTTCAAATGAGGGAAAAACCATCGACCGTATTCATATGTCAACTCTGGATGAGCAGCGCGCCAAAGTTTCTGCAGAGATCCACGAAGCTCGAAGCAAACACATCACCGAATTCAAAAAGCTGCTCTATGCTGCCTATGGTGAACTTGAGGAAGAAAAATCTCTAAAAATGGCCTTCATTTCAAATGTCAGAATAAGCTCTGGTGATCCAGAAGTCCTGTACCGACACGCCTATCAGGATTCTCTGGCAGAAGACATGCGCAAGGGCACAACCACCCGGGGACCTCATCGCGACCTGTTCACTTTCTACTTGAACACCAAAGATCTGCGCAAATTTGGATCACAGGGTGAGCATAAACTGGTTTTGGTTGCCATCAAGTTCGCAGAGGGTCAGTTCCTGGAGAGCTTTCTAAATGAACCGCCTGTTTTTCTGCTGGATGATCTGTTTGCAGAACTGGATGTAAAACGCAGCATGATGATCGTGGAGAGCCTGAAGGGGGATCACCAGATCTTCATCACGGCCACTGACCTGGCTGACCTGAGAAATCATGGGTTAACTACCGAAGATGACTCACTGCTGGTCATCGACGCAGGAAAGATTCAGACCAATGAGTAGAGCAGAGACTATTGGGAATGTGTTTGCCCAGTTATTCAAGGATCTGGGGATCGAGAAAGCCATACAACAGAACCAGGCTGTTGTGAATTGGGATGAGTTCGTGGGAGAACGTATCGCTGAGGTCAGTCAAGCTGAAAAAATTGAAAAGGGCACGCTTTACGTGAAGGTAGAGTCTCCTGTCTGGAGAAACGAACTCTCCTTTATGAAACACAGCCTGATTAAAGATATAAATATGAAGTTAAAGAAAAACATAGTGAAGGATATCAAGTTTACATGAGCGACAAAAAAATAACGCCAATAGGAAAAGGCTACAGCGCTGAGAGCATCACTGTTCTAAAAGGCCTGGACGCCGTTCGTAAACGACCTGCCATGTATATCGGGGATGTGGGCAAACGCGGTTTGCATCATCTCGTATACGAAGTAATAGATAACTCGATCGATGAAGCCCTGGCCGGACATTGTGACAAGATCACGGTGACCATTGGGGAGGGTGAGATCATCACCGTTGAAGATAATGGTCGTGGTATTCCCGTTGATATGCATAAGGACGAGAAGCGTCCAGCTCTGGAGGTCGTTATGACCTCCCTCCATGCCGGAGGAAAGTTTGACAAAGATTCCTATAAGGTCTCCGGTGGTCTTCACGGGGTGGGTGTTTCCGTTGTCAATGCCCTCTCTGATTGGCTGGTTGCTGAAGTCTACCGTGATGGTAAGATATATGAGGTCAGCTTTGAAAAAGGGGTCATGACCAAGAGCATGAAAACTACGGGTACAACAAAAAAACGCGGGACGAAGGTTAGCTTTAAGGCTGATAGTGAACTCTTTTCTCATAAGTTTTTTGACTGGGATATTCTGGAAGATCGAATTCGTGAACTTGCTTTCCTCAACAAGGGAATCAAGATCGTCTTAAAGGATGACCGGAAAGATGAAAACCGGAAGGAAGTCTATCACTACAAGGGCGGTCTGAAGCAATTCATCGAGTACCTCAACGAGAACAAGCACTCCTTACACCCTCAGGTTATCGTGATCGAAGGCGAAAAGGAAGATGTGCCCATTGATATTGCTTTTCAGTATACCGACAGCTATACCGAAAACATCCTGAGCTATGTGAATAATATCAACACCATTGAAGGTGGGACGCACCTGTCAGGCATGCGGACCGCCCTGACACGAACCCTCAACAACTACGCCACCCGCAACAACATGTTCAAGAAGACCAGCGCCACACTGAGTGGTGATGATGTTCGCGAAGGGTTGACAGCAGTTATCTCTATCAAGGTAGCGGAGCCTCAGTTTGAAGGACAGACCAAGACCAAGCTGGGTAACGGTGATATCAAAGGTATCGTTGATTCTTTCATCAGTGATCAGTTGAATGAATTTATGGAGCAGCATCCAGCCATAGCCAAGCGAATCATTGAGAAAAGCCTGATGGCAGCTCAAGCCAGGGATGCAGCTCGAAAAGCACGGGAACTGACCCGGCGTAAGAGTGCTCTGGAGAGTGGTGATCTACCCGGTAAGTTGTCAGATTGCTCAACAAAAGATCCTGCGCTGTGTGAGATCTATCTGGTTGAGGGTGACTCGGCTGGTGGTTCTGCAAAACAAGGCCGTGACCGCCGCTATCAAGCCATCCTTCCGCTGAGGGGAAAGATCATTAATTCCGAGAAAGCCCGCGTGGATAAGATCCTCAACAATAATGAGATCAGGACGATGATCACCGCTTTCGGTACCGGATTCAAGGATGATTTCGACCTGGAAAAGCTGCGTTATCACAAGATCGTCATCATGACCGATGCTGACGTGGATGGTGCCCATATTCGCACCCTCCTCTTGACATTTTTGTTCAGATATCTACCAGAGTTGATCATTCAAGGTCATGTTTACATCGCCATGCCGCCCCTTTATCGTGTGAGTCTCGGTAAAAAGGAGCGATATGCTTTTGACGATGAAGAAAGAGACAAACATATCAAGCAGTTGACTGACGGTGGCGACCCCAAGCGGATTAAACTCCAGCGCTATAAAGGTTTGGGTGAGATGAATCCTGGGCAGCTGTGGGAAACGACCATGGATCCTGAGAGAAGGACCATGATGCAGGTCAATCTGGGTGACGCCGCTTCGGCTGATAAGATATTCTCTACGCTTATGGGTGATGTTGTCGAGCCCCGTCGTGAGTTCATTCAGACTCACGCCAAATATGTAACCAATATTGATGTTTAATAAAGAATTAGAAGTAAAGAGGTATTGAGTTGGAGATACAGAGACAGAACATTCTGAACACTTCCATCGAAGAGGAAATGAAAAAATCCTACATGGATTATTCCATGTCGGTGATCGTTTCACGTGCACTACCAGATGTCAGGGACGGATTAAAACCTGTTCATCGACGCATCCTGTATGGAATGATGGAGCTTGGTGTTGGCTATAACCGTTCTTTCAGAAAAAGCGCCAGGATCGTTGGAGATGTGATGGGTAAATATCACCCACACGGTGATTCAGCGGTATATGATTCCATGGTCCGTATGACGCAGACTTTTTCCTTGAGATATCCACTGGTTGACGGTCAGGGTAACTTTGGGTCCATTGATGGTGACAGTGCAGCGGCCATGCGTTATACAGAAGCCCGCATGAAGCGGATCTCGCATGAGATGCTCCGGGACCTGGATAAGGATACCGTAAGATTTATACCAAATTTTGATGACAGCCTGCAAGAACCGACTGTGCTTGCAGCTGTAATTCCCAATCTGCTCCTGAATGGTGCCAGTGGTATTGCGGTTGGTATGGCAACAAATATCCCACCGCATAACATGGACGAAGTGATCGACGCCATTGTTGCCCAGATCGATAATCCTGAAATTACCATCCCAGAATTAATGGAATTCGTGAAGGGACCTGACTTCCCAACAGGCGCAATTATCTATGGTGCTTCTGGAATAAGGGAAGCCTATGAGACCGGACGCGGTAAGATCACGGTGCGGGCACGGGCAAATATTGAAGAGCGCAAAAACAACCGGCATAGTCTGGTTATCTCAGAGATTCCCTACCAGGTAAATAAATCCTCGCTCATTGAGAAGATCGTTGGACTGGTCCGGAATAAGAAGATTGAGGGCATCTCCGATATTCGTGATGAATCGGACAAGGATGGTATCCGTTTGGTCATCGAGCTAAAGCGCGATGTGGTTCCTGAAGTGGTTCTCAACCAACTCTACAAGCACACCCAAATGCAGGAAACCTTTGGTGTGATCATGCTGGCGCTTGTGAATGGTCTGCCCAAGGTGCTGAATCTTCACGATATCATCAGTGAATTCGTCAAGTTTAGACATGAAGTGATCGTCAAGCGAACAGAGTACGAGCTGAAAGAAGCAGAGAATCGTGCCCACATTCTTGAAGGATTGAAGATCGCGCTGGACAACCTGGATGCAGTCATCAAGGCCATTCGTGCGTCCAAGAATCCGGCTGCAGCAAAAGCCGCTCTGGTGAAGTCGTTTGGCTTGAGTGAAATTCAAGCCCAGGCCATTCTCGATATGCGTCTGCAGAAGCTCACAGGGCTGGAGCGCCAGAAGATCATTGATGAGTATACAGAAGTTCTGAAGCTCATTGCCCGCTTGAATGAGATCCTGAGTAACCGTGGCTTGCGTATGGAGATCATCAAGGAAGAACTGCGTGAGGTCCAGGAAAGATATAGCGATGATCGCCGCACAGAGATCATTCCAGATGCCAAGGATTTCACGATCGAAGATATGATCGCCGAAGAGGACATGGTGATCACCATTACGCATAATGGTTTTATCAAGCGCTATCCCGTGTCTGGTTATCGAAGACAGAACCGCGGCGGAAGAGGGTCTGCTGGAGCCAAGGCTCGAGATGAAGATTTTATCGAACATCTCTTTACGGCCTCTACGCACGATTACATCCTCTTTTTCACCGATCGTGGTAAATGTCATTGGCTTCGTGTCCATGAGATCCCACAGGCGGGTAAAGCGACACGTGGACGGGCTCTGATCAACCTGCTACAGGTTGACCAGGGTGAACAGGTCCAGGCATATATTTCCGTAAGGGACTATTCAGAGGATCTATTTATTACCATGGCCACAGCGAATGGTCTGGTGAAAAAGACTGTTTTGACGGCATATTCGCGACCCATGAAGGGTGGCATCTATGCCATTGATATTCGAGAAGATGATTACCTCATTGATGCCAAGATCACCAATGGTGAGAATGACATTATCCTGGGAACACGCAATGGAATGTCCATTCGTTTCAGCGAAACCAACATACGTCCCACTGGTCGTAAGACCATGGGTGTCAAGGGAATAGAGCTGAAGGGAGATAATGACCAGGTGGTCGGAATGATTGTTGTTCGTCGTGAAGGCACAGTGTTGGCCGTTTCAGAACATGGCTTCGGAAAACGAACAGAGGTGATCAATTATCGGGTTCAGAATCGTGCTGGCAAGGGCATCATTACCATCAAGACCACACCAAAGGTTGGACATATGGTGTCCCTTCTGGAAGTGGTAGACAATGATGATCTCATGATCATTACGTCCCGTGGTGTGCTCATCCGGCAGGGTGTTTCATCCATCCGCAGCATCGGTAGAAATACACAGGGCGTAAAACTGATTCGTCTTGATGATGGAGATTCCATCGCTGCGGTAACCCGTGTTCAGGAAGAAAAAGTCCTTGAAATAGTTGAAGACGCAGATGGCAATGTGGTTGAACAGAAAGATATCTTTGAAGAACCGGGAGAAGAGCAAGAAAGCTGATCCAGGAAGAGCCGATGGGTGTGTCTGTATTTCAAGATCGACTGAAGCAAGTCAATGACCAGATAGCTCTGGCAGCTATTCGCTCAGGACGTGATCCAGAAGATATTACGCTGGTTGGCGTCAGCAAGCGAAAGCCTATTGAAGATATGCAGCAGGCATACGAAGCCGGGCTACGGCATTTTGGCGAAAATCGTGCCCAGGAGGTGAGGGATAAATTCCCAAACTTTGATCCTCCTGGTATTGTTCGTCACTTCATCGGTCACTTGCAATCCAATAAAGTGAAATACCTTCCTGAACGTGTGGATATGATCCATTCCGTTGACTCGGTCAAAATTGCCAACGCTATCGATTCCCGCTTTTCCGCCATTGAGCATAAGATTCCAGTATTGGTGGAAGTCAACATCAGCGGCGAGGAAAACAAAGAAGGTGTCGAACCGAGCGCAGCTGAGGAGCTGTGTGCTTATTGTGCAGACAAACCCTGGCTTGAATTCTCAGGACTGATGACCATTGGTCCTCTGACTGACGACAGTTCAAGGATCCGATACGCTTTTCAGGAGATGCGGAAATTACTCGGTCAGGTTGAAGCTCTGATCCAAAACGACCAGCATGTATTATCCATGGGCATGTCAGGTGATTTTGAGATCGCCATCGAGGAAGGCGCTACACATATTCGGGTGGGAACAGCAATCTTTGGACCCCGGGCATATTAAGGAGTTGAACATGGCACGATTAACACCTCAAGAGATCCGCGAGCATGAATTCAAGCAGTCGGCATTAGGGTACAGTAAGGAGCAGGTCATCGACTTCCTGGATGGGGTTGCAGAAGAATTGGAGACCCTCACTCGGGAGATGAACCAAATCCACCAGGAAAACAAGGAAGCCCGTCTGGCTTTGCAGACCTATGCCAATGTTGAAGAATCTCTCAAGGAAACGTTGACCCAGGCAAAAGCCACCGCACAAAACACACTCCAGACAGCACAGGCTGAGGCCGATACTGTACTGAGGAAAGCCCAGGTCGAAAAGGATGCCTTGCTTTTCAGTGTAAAAGAGGACCTGGCAACCCTGCAGGCGCAGATCCGGGAACTCAAGGCCAGGCGTGATGAGATGCTCACCCGCTTAAAAAGCGTCCTCAGGTCAAACCTGGAGGTTCTCGGGGATTCATTCCCTGCAGATGAACCTGGTGTTGCTCCTCAGGAAGCAAACCCCAGCATCACCGATGAGCGCATTGTAGATTTTTCGGAAGCGGACCTCTCTGTAGAAGACCTGCCCTCTGATCCGGATCCTGTGCCAGACCCTGAGACCGAGTCGCAACCTGAGATCGAGGATGTATTCAACATTCCAGAAGATCCTGAGAAGCAGTGATCCGCCCACAGCATATTTTTTGTGAGCCAGCTTTCACTGTACTGGTCAGTGAATCTTTCCCTGATATCCCGATCCAGGCTTTCTCACTGGATGTAAATTCAGTTCAAGACGATATTGCCAAGCTGGATCTGGTGGAGGGAGATACTGCGTGGTTGTTGCTGAGCCCCGCTGAATCCGGCCATGAAAATGCGCCTGTGAAGGACCACATGAATCTATGCCGGGAAAACCCATTGATCGGCCCTGCCCGGGGAAGCGGTCCCCGGTTCCCTGATATGTCTTCCGTCTATACGGATAGCGATGGCGTGATAGCCGTACTCGGAGAAGATGAAGACCTGGTCAACTTCAAAGAGCCGTGGGTTGGCGTTTGCGGTGGCATCTGGGAAGCGATCGTTCTACGTCAGCAAGGCATCAACTGTAAAGCCTGGGTCGTCAGTGACCTGGAAAAATGGGTTAAAGAACTTCCCGCTTTCGATTAGATTAGCGCCAAGAATTACCCTTCATGGGATTAACGGAGGAATCATGCAAAAGAACAGTGTAAACAAAGCGATCCTTGTAGGACGTCTGGGACAAAAACCGGAGCTGCGCTACACACCCTCACAGACAGCTGTGACGAATGTGACGCTGGCTACCAACGAATCCCGACGCGATGCAAGTGGAAATAATGTTGACTCAACCGAATGGCATCGCGTAGTGGTTTTCGGTAAAACGGCTGAGTTTGTTGCCAACTATCTGGATAAAGGTGCCATGATATATGTGGAGGGGCGTCTGCAGACAAGATCATGGGAAGATCGTGATGGCGTCAAGAAATATACCACTGAGATCGTGGCCAATACGGTCACCCCGCTGGGTGGACGACCCCAAGAGAGTGGCAGTGGCGGCAGCAGCTACAGTCCACCTGCCTCAGATGGACCAGGGGACGACGCCAATCCATTCTCCGGTGGTGATGACGACGAGCCCTTGCCATTCTAAGGTGATCCGATTTAAGCGGGGATGAGAATCCCCGCTTTTTGTATAATTACCCCACGCTTTAGCGTGGGGGTGACAGTACAAAGCAGTTCGGGACCTTAGTCCAACAAATCTGGGGCTGAAGCCCCTCATATTTGGATATACGTATCCCCCAGGCTAAAGCCTGGGGCAATTAAAACCACGCTTTTATTTTGAATCGACCAGAAAAACTCCATTGTCCGCTCTGTCTCAGTAAATCCACGTCTGCCTACTGTATGGTGGAAGACAGGAAATATTTCATCTGTCCCACCTGTGATCTTGTCTTCATTCATCCTTCCCACCTCCCCAGCCGGGAAGAGGAATTCGAGCGCTACGAAACCCACCAGAATGATCCCGCGGATATTGGCTACATCATGTTTCTGAGTCAGCTGATCCGTCCCATGCTGGGATTTCTATCTCCCGGAGCCCGTGGAATGGACTTTGGATCGGGCCCGGTTCCGGCCATCAGCCATTTGCTCAAGGAGGCGCGCTACGATGTTGCCTCGTATGATATTTTCTACGCTGATGATCCTGAGGTTTTGAAGCGAAAGTATGACTTTGTGACAGCATCCGAGGTGGCCGAACATCTTCATTCCGCCGGTGAAACGCTGGATCGAATCTGGTCCTGTATCAATCCTGGGGGAATCTTCGGCATTATGACCGGCATGCGGACTAGGAATATCGTTTTTGAATCCTGGTATTATGTCCGCGATCCTACCCATGTTATCTTCTTCTCACCCAGAACCATGGAGTGGCTGGCAGATCACTGGAAGGCCAGGATCATATATACGAAAGGTAATGTTACTATATATAGAAAAGGTGTAAGACCTGCCTGATTGCTGGAAATCAATTCTACATATTGCTTCTCTCCCCCTCGATTCTCTGCTATTCGCACCAGATCCAACTGATATTGATCTTGGTCACCCGCCTGTACCTGATTAATCGATTTCATGAGTAGGGCTTGAAAAATTGGAGGGTTATACTAAATTTCAGCACAAAGTAGTAATCCCCCCATACAGGGGATGCAAATATGCATAGATTGCTCCAATTCTTCTTCTCTCTCTGCCTGCTACCGTCTATCGGGCTTTACGCGCAATGGTCATCTTCCTCGGACTCAGCTCTATTTTTAGCTAACGGCGGTCATCCCGTGCAAGCTATTTCAGACGGAGATGGTGGCTTTTATTTAGCTGCTGGTACTGTTGATGTTACCGTTATACATGTCGACAAGAACGGCTATCACACATTCCAGCCTACAAACTGGTTAAATCTTGATGGAGACGGGAATGAACAATGGCTAGGCCACATGGCTATGGCGGCAGATTCTACCTTGCTGATAACCTATTTAGATGTGCAATTGAGAGATTTTTGGGTTGGACGTTCTGTATTAAAAATTCAAAAGATCGACAGATCGGGCAATTTGCTCTGGGGTGAGGGTATCCCCGTTGACGAACCGCCTATGGATCAAGACAGCTGGCTATGGAAAGAATCCTATATTCATGCTACAAAGGATAGTGGTTGTGTGGTAATCTGGCACAAAGAAGAATTGAACACCCATTTACGCTCTAGTTACGTACAACGATTTGACATCGAAGGTGAAAGCAAGCTGACTGAAAACGGGTCGCTGGTGATGGATACTTGTGAAACCATTTGGGGGCTCCCACAACCAGACAATTCATTACTCATTGGGAAGGGCTCAAAGGGAGAATTCTATCAGTTTGATGTACACGTTAACCAGATTGATACTGCAAATGCTCTTATTATGCCTGGCTTTGGACACAATGTAAATGAGGTCGGGGAAATTTTCGTGCGAGATCACGTAACTCATGGGTGGGACTCGTTGGCTCAATGTGGCTGGGACACATTCTTCTACCAAAAGTACAACCCAAATGGTGAAAAGCTATGGGGCGATGATGGTGTTGTAGTCTTTGACAGTTCAAACTTCCTTATCAATCCGCATAGCTTGATAGTTCCCGACAATTCAGGTGGGGCTTTTTTCCCAGTTTCATATGGAGATTACTTCTGCAACCCTGTTTATGAAACACCTGTTCAGCATGTTGATTCATATGGCACGCTAGGCCTTCCAAACCCCGGGAAGCTCGTAGTCTCAGGGACACCCGTCAATCGTTTTTGTGGCTTAATGACATCGCATGGAACAATGAATTTTGCCTGGAAGGAAGGCTCGTCTTTTAAAGCTAATACAATGACAATTGAAGGTGATTTGCTATGGGGAGATGGGGGTATTACTGTATTTGGATCAACAATTAGCACAGAGAACTGTATCACTATGATAAACAAGCGAATAAACACCCAATATTATGAAAACTATCGTCTCCCTTTTTTACTGAAAAGCAACGATGGATCAGTGCTAATCTTTGAAAACGATTGGAAAATTTATGCACAATATATTCATTCAGATGGATCTATTGGCAAGACTGTAAGTGTGCACACCAATGAACCCGTTCAGATTAAACAGCACAAATTAATATCTATTTTTCCAAATCCAACTAATGGTCAGATTATCCTTGAGTATGAACTTGAAGACGCTATGAACGCCAACATCTTGATCTTTGATGTTAGAGGACGGGTTGTATTCGAGGAGAAGCTGGGTACATCCCGCGCAGCAAGAAATATGGTGAGCGTTAATTTGAAAAATTCGTATCAGCATGCCAGTGGAATCTATTTTGTTCAAATTGTCACAAATGAGGGAGTTATAAGCAACATTTTGAAATTTTGCTTGATTCAATAAGACAACATCTTTGAAGTATTTCCGTAACAAAAAAGTAAGGGGGAATCCATGAAAAATTGGTTGGTTCGGAATTTCTTAGTCTTGCTAGTTGTTTCCACAATGCATGCCTTTCAAAGCTATGATACAGGTTGGATTCTTTTCCATCAGCCTAATGGCACATCATTCACAGCGAGATATTGGGGAGATCCTTATCTTAACTGGTATGAAACATCAGAGGGGTATCGTTTTGTCGGAAACAGGGAGTCTGGTTGGTTCTATGCAGTGTTGGGCAACCATGGTGGGTTTAAGTCTTCTGGTAAGATGGTTGGGGTTGACACACCACCAGTATCCTCATATAAGTTGAAACGCTCTCATGGGCATAAATCAATGATGACGAATTTGCGCAACACTTGGAATTCCACATCAACAACGGATCAAGTCCTAAATTTTCTGTAAAATTGAATCAAGCATTTACGGTTTCCAGAACTTCTTCAGGTACATATTCCTGATTTTCATTAGATTCGTTTAGTAGATCCACGTTCAAATAGATTTTCCCGGTCAGCCATTC